>NZ_JBHTVZ010000002.1:563904-589770 GCF_042792715.1 Isoptericola sp. NPDC056618
AATTTAGGACGCGCACCCCAAACTTTCTGTGGTGTTGCCGCCCTGACGGCCCGCCCAGACGGGCTTGCGCCTGGCCGGCTAGGGCGGGCCCCGCCTCTCGTCGTCGTGCCGGTCGGGCTGACAGGATTTGAACCTGCGACCCCCTGACCCCCAGTCAGGTGCGCTACCAAGCTGCGCCACAGCCCGTCGACCCCACACGTGGCACCGTGGTGCCACCCCGAAGGGCCGACCGAAATACTACCCCAGGTCGGACACTGCTCCTGCATCGACACGGGCGTCGCCGACCGGGGGCACCCGGACGTCGCCGAGCACGCGCGCGGTGGCCAGCGCGGCGGCGGCGGCCTCGTAGCCCTTGTCCTCGTGCGAGCCGTCCAGCCCGGCGCGGTCGAGGGCCTGCTGCTCGTCGTCGCACGTCAGGAGCCCGAAGCCCACGGGGACGGTGTGGTCGAGCGCCACCCGGCTCAGCCCGTCGGTCGCGGCCGCGCACACGTAGTCGAAGTGCGGGGTGCCGCCGCGGATCACGACGCCCAGCGCGACGACGGCGTCGTACCCGGCGGCCGCGAGAACCTGGGCGGCCACGGGCAGCTCGAACGAGCCGGGCACCCGCACGACGCGTGGCTCGGCGACCGCGTGGTCGGCGCAGGCGCGCAGCGCGCCGTCGAGCAGGCCCTCCATGACGACCTGGTGCCAGCTCGCGGCGACGACGGCGACGCGCAGGTCGGAGCAGTCGACGGGCGCGGCGGCGGGGACGCCCGCGCCGCTCATCGGGCCGCTCCGGCGACGATCGGGGCGGTGGGGGTCCGGTCCATCGTGATTCCTCCGGTGTCGTGCAGGGTGTCGGACACATGGGGCAGGTCGTGCCCCATGCGGTCGCGCTTGGTGCGCAGGTAGCCGAGCGTGCGCGGGTGGGCGGGCAGGACGAGGGGCAGCCGCTCGACGATTTCCGCTCCCCCGGCGACGAGGCCGTCGACCTTGGCGGGGTTGTTGGTCAGCAGGCGCACGCCCGGTACCCCGAGGTCGCGCAGCACGTGCGCGGCGGCGGTGTAGTCGCGGGCGTCGGCGGGCAGCCCCTGGTCGAGGTTGGCGTCGACGGTGTCGCGGCCGGCGTCCTGCAGGGCGTAGGCGGCGAGCTTGGCGGCCAGGCCGATCCCCCGTCCCTCGTGCCCGCGCAGGTAGACGACGACGCCGCGGCCGGCCTCGGCGACCCGGCGCAGCGACTCGTCGAGCTGCGGCCCGCAGTCGCACCGCAGGCTGCCGAACGCGTCCCCGGTGAGGCACTCGGAGTGCACGCGCGCGAGCACCGGCCCCTGCGCCGGGTCCGCGAGGGAGTCGAGGGGCCCGGCCACCAGCGCCACGTGCTCGTCCCCCGTGCGGGTGTCCCGGTAGGCGACGGCGGCGAGGTCGCCATGCCGGGTGGGCAGGGTCGTGACGGCGACGCGCTCGACGAAGATCTCGGTGGCGCGTCGGTAGGCGGCGAGGTCGGCCACGCTGATCAGGGCGAGGCCGTGCTCGGCCGCGAACTCCCGCAGCGCGGGCAGCCGCATCATGGTGCCGTCGTCGTGCACGAGCTCGGCGAGCACCCCGGCCTCGCCCCGCCCGGCCAGGCGCGCGAGGTCGACGGCCGCCTCGGTGTGCCCCCGCCGCTCCAGGACTCCGCCGGGGCGCGCCCGCAGCGGCAGCACGTGCCCGGGACGGGTGAGGTCGGCGGGGCCGGCCGCCGGGTCGGCGAGCAGGCGCGCGGTGCGGGCCCGGTCGGCGCCGGAGATGCCGGTCGAGACTCCCGTGGCGGCGTCGACCGTCACCGTGTAGGCCGTGCGGTAGGCGTCCTGGTTGGCCTCGACCATGAGGGGCAGGCCGAGCCGGTCCAGCTGCTCGCCCGCCACGCCCACGCACACGAGGCCGCTCGTGTGCCGCACGAGGAAGCCCATGAGCTCCGGCGTCGCCGCGTCGGCGGCCAGGATGAGGTCGCCCTCGTTCTCCCGGTCGGCGTCGTCCGCGACGACGACGGGGCGCCCGGCCGCGACGTCCGCGATCGCCCGCGCGACGCGCTCGACGGAGTCGTTCACCGTGCCGCTCATCGTGCCGCCGCCGTCGCCGCGAGATGCCGCTCGACGTACTTGCTCAGCACGTCGACCTCGAGGTTGACCCGCTCCCCGACGGCCCGGGTGCCGAGCGTCGTCCGCGCCCGTGTCTCGGGGATGAGGCTCACGGTGAACGCGTCGTCCCGGGCGTCGACGACGGTGAGGCTCACGCCGTCGACGGCGATCGAGCCCTGCGCCACGACGTATCGCGCCAGCTCCGGGGGCAGCTCGACGTCGACGAGCTCCCACTGCGTGCCCGGCGTGCGGGCGAGCACGGTGCCGACGCCGTCGACGTGCCCCTGCACGACGTGCCCGCCGAACCGCCCGTCCGCCGCGAGCGCGCGCTCGAGGTTGACCGGGTCTCCGGCCCGCCGCCCGCCGAGGCTCGTACGGGCCAGGGTCTCGGCCATGAGGTCGGCGGTCCAGGTGGCGCGGCCGTCGTGCTCCCCCGTCTCCGCGACAGTCAGGCAGCAGCCGTCGACGGCGATCGAGTCGCCGAGCCGGACGCCCTCGAGCACGGTCTCGGCGGCGACGATGAGGCGGGCACCGTCGGCGTGCTCGCGCACCGCGACGACGGTGCCGAGCTCCTCCACGATTCCGGTGAACATGGCTCAGTGCTCCTTCCGCGGCCGCAGGGCGAGCCGCACGGTGGGGATGTCGGTGGGGTCGTCCGGGTCCCGGGGCAGGACGGCGACGTCGAGGAGGTCGAGGCGCGCGGCGTCGGCGACGGTCCCGATGCCGAGGTCGGCGACGGCCGACGCGCCGACCCCGAGCAGCACGGGCGCGACGTAGGCGACGACGTCGTCGACGAGCCCGGCGCGCCAGAAGGCGGCGGCGAGCGCGGGCCCGCCCTCGAGCAGCACGTGCCGGTGCTCGCGGTACCAGAGCAGGTCCAGCACCTCGTGCGGGTCGTGGGTGCGCAGGTGGATCACGGCCTCGCCGGCCGCCGCGGCGCGCGCCAGCCGTGACGACGCGGGCAGGTCCCGCAGCCCGACGACGACCCGGTCCGGCTGCTGCCCGGTCAGCGGGGCGTGCCGCACGGTGAGGTCGGGGTCGTCGGCGAGCGCGGTGCCGGTGCCGACGACGACGGCGTCCGCCCCGGCGCGCAGGCGGTGCACGTCGTGGCGCGCGGCCCGCCCCGTGATCCAGCGCGAGGTGCCGTCGGCGGCCGCGGAGCGCCCGTCGAGCGTGCTCGCGACCTTCCAGGTGACGACGGGACGGCCGAGCTCCAGCGCGCGCGTCCAGACGGTGTTGAGCGCGCGCGCCTCGTCCGCCAGCACGCCGCCGACGACCTCGACGCCCGCGGCGCGCAGGCGTGCGGCGCCGCCCGACGCGGCGGGGTTGGGGTCGTGCTGGCCGTGCACGACCCGCGCGACCTCCGCGGCCAGCAGCGCGTCGACGCAGGGACCGGTGCGGCCGTGGTGGTTGCAGGGCTCGAGCGTGACGACGGCGGTGGCCCCGCGCGCCCCGCCCGGGCCGCGGGACTCGGTCGCGCGGCGCAGCGCCTCGACCTCGGCGTGCGGCGTGCCCGCGCCCCGGTGGAAGCCCTCCGCGATCGTCGCGCCGTCGGCGTCGAGGAGCACGCAGCCGACGCGTGGGTTCGGTCCGCGGGCCGGCCCCTGCGCGGCCAGCTCCAGCGCGCGCTGCATCGCGGCGCGCTCCGCCCTGGTGGCACTCATCCGTCCTGCCCCTGTCGTCCGGTCGCGGACCCCGGGGCAGGAAGGCGGGGTCGGACGTGCTCGCACCGACCGGTCGCGGAAGGTCGTCACGAAGGACGACACCGGCCGAGGGGCCGGGGGTCGGACCGGACGGGGAGCCGTCGCGTGCGCTTCCCATCCGGACTTTGACCGTCGGTCCAGGAGTTCCACCTGGTCAACCGGTCACAGGCTGTGACCGGGTCGCGGACTTTCACCGCCGGCTCGGAATTTCACCGACCCCAGAGCACGCGAGCAATTCGCTCGTCATCGCCGACCGTGCCACGGCCCGCACCCGCGTGGCAAGCCCGAGTGGCGCACGTCTCACCCGCGACCGCGCGCCGTGCGCCGCTCGTCGTCCCGCCCCAGCGCGACGCCGAGGGCGACGAGCACGAGGAGGTCCACCGTCAGGCCCGCCACGGCCACCCACTGCACCGCGCGGAACGCGAGGAGCTGGGTGACCAGCAGGCTGACGAGGACTCCGCGCCGCACCCACACCGCCCCCGCGCGGTGGTCCCGCGGGCCGACGACGAGCGCCCGCACGACGCACGCCACGGTCGCGGCGACGGCCACGAGGATCCCGACGCCGACCCAGGACGGCACCGCGATCCCGCCGAGCAGCACCCGCAGCGCCACCACGACCGACCCCGCACCGGTGCCGAGCACCGCCACCGTCACGACCGCGGCGGCCCACCGGTGCTCCATCGCCTCGGCGAACCACGTGGACACCCGGACGACCAGCGCCCGCACGGGATCCGGAACGGTCACGTCGTCGCGCGGCACGGCCTCCACCAGCGCGGCGACCTCCTCCGCCGCCGGCTCGCCGCGGCCGCGCTCCACCAGCGCCCGCGCCTCCTCGCGCTCCGCGTCCGTGAACCCGCCCGCCACGCCGGCCACGGCGCGGTCGGTCGCCACCGCGAGGTACTCCGCGGGGTGGTGCGCCCGTCGCCCGTGCAGGGCCTCCACGAGCAGCACGAGCACGACGACGACCGCGTAGATCAGCGCCGCCGTCGGCTCGTAGAAGTAGTCGTTGTCGGAGGTGACGAACTTGCCGATCTCGTCGACGAACAGCCCGAAGCCGACGCCGCCCAGCACCGCGCCGAGCGACCGCGGCGCCGGCCCGACCCACGACAGCAGCACCACCACCGCGAGGGCCATGCCCAGGCCGCCCCACAGGACGTGCGCCACGTGCAGCCCGCCGCCGCCCACCTGCGGGTACCCGGAGGCCGCGAGCAGGAACCGCGTCACGAGCACCGTCGCCACCGTGACGACCAGGAACGTCACCAGGTGGCGCACCGCCGACGTGTCGCGCGCCGCGCCCAGGCGCAGCAGGCGACCACGGCGGGCCAGCGGGGCCGTGCTCATCGGCGACTCATCAGCGGCTCACCGGCGCGTCAGCGCCGCCGCTTCTCCCGCACGCGCACGCTGATCTCGATGGGCGACCCCTCGAACCCGAAGGTCTCGCGCAGGCGGCGTTCGATGAAGCGTCGGTACCCGGCCTCGAGGAACCCGGTGGCGAAGATGACGAACCGCGGCGGGCGCGTCGAGGCCTGGGTGCCGAACAGGATGCGCGGCTGCTTGCCGCCGCGCAGCGGGTGCGGATGGGCGGCCACGAGCTCGCCGAGGAACGCGTTGAGGCGCCCGGTCGGGATGCGGGTGTCCCACGACTCGAGCGACGTCTCGAGCGCGCGCGTCAGCTTGTCGGTGTGCCAGCCCGTGCGGGCGGAGACGTTGACGCGCGGCGCCCACTGCACCTGCACCAGGTCCCGCTCGATCTCTCGCTCGAGGTACGGGCGACGGTCGTCGTCCATGAGGTCCCACTTGTTGTACGCGATGACGAGCGCCCGGCCGGCGTCGACGGCCTGGGAGATGACGCGCGTGTCCTGCTCGGTCATCGGCTGCGAGGCGTCGACGAGCACGACGGCGACCTCGGCCTTCTCGATCGCGGCCTGGGTGCGCAGCGAGGCGTAGAAGTCGGCGCCGCGGGTCTGGTGCACCCGGCGGCGGATGCCGGCCGTGTCGACGAACCAGTACGGCACGCCCTTGATCTCCACGAGCTCGTCGACCGGGTCGCGCGTGGTGCCCGCGGTCTCGTCGACGACGACGCGGTCCGCGCCCGCGATCTTGTTCAGCAGCGAGGACTTGCCGACGTTCGGGCGCCCCACGAGGGCGACGCGGCGCGGGCCGGCCGGCCGCAGCTCGCCGTGCTCGGAGACGTCGGGCAGCACCTTCATCGCGGCGTCCAGCAGGTCGCCGGTGCCGCGGCCGTGCAGCGCGGAGACGGGGTGCGGTTCGCCGAGGCCGAGCGACCACAGGTAGGCGGCGTCGGCCTCGCCCGACGGCCCGTCCACCTTGTTGGCGCACAGGACGACGGGCTTGCCGGAGCGGCGCAGCAGCTCCACGACGCGCTCGTCGGTCGACGTCGCGCCCACGGTGGAGTCGACGACGAAGATGACGGCGTCGGCCAGCTCGACGGCGACCTCCGCCTGCTCGGCGACCTTCGACTCGATGCCCGCGACGTCGACCTCCCAGCCGCCCGTGTCCACGAGGGTGAACTCGCGGCCTGCCCACTCGCCGGGGTAGCTCACCCGGTCGCGGGTGACGCCCGGGGTGTCCTCCACGACGGCCTCGCGGCGGCCGAGGATGCGGTTGACGAGCGTCGACTTGCCGACGTTCGGGCGGCCGACGACGGCGAGCACCGGCAGCGGCGCCTCGCCGGGGCCGAATCCCTCCTCGTCCCACTCGGCGTCCAGCAGCGCGCGGTCGGCCTCGTCGAGCTCGAAGTCCTCCAGGCCGGCGCGCAGCGCGCGCTCTCGCGCCTCGTCGTCGCCGTCGGTCTCGAGGACCTCCGCCACGGCGTCACGGCCCTCGGTCTCCGCATGGTCCGCGGGCGCCGCGGCGACGCCGGGCGCAGGCGGGGCGGTGGGCTCGTCGGTGGGCTCGGCAGCGGGCACGGAGCCGTCGGCGGGAGTGGTCATGCGCACCATTCTCCCAGGCCGAGCGGCCTGTCACGAACGAGACCCGCGTCACCGGGTCCGGGCGGTGCCGCGCGCCGGCGTCGGGTGACGGGTCAGGCGGTGACCTGCGCGACGACCGCGAGGACGGCGTCGACCGTCTGGTCGAAGTCGAGGTCGGACGAGTCGACGGTGACGACGCCGTCGGCGGCGACCTGGAACTGGCTGACGGTGGAGTCGTCGCGGTCGCGGCGCAGCACCTGGTCGCGCGTCGCCTCGACGGCCGACTCGTCGGCCGCGCCGTGCACCTCGAGCGAGCGGCGGCGCAGTCGGGCCTCCTCGCTCGCGGTGAGCAGCACGCGGGCGTCCGCGTCGGGGGCGACGACGGTCGTGATGTCGCGGCCCTCGGCGACGACGCCCTTGCCGCCCGAGAAACCGCCCGGCGCGCTCTCGGTCTCGATCACGGCACGCTGCCGGCGCCGGAGCTCGGCGCGCACGTCGAGGTTGGTGGCCACCTGCGAGACGGCCGTGGAGACCTCGGTGGTGCGGATCGCCGCGGCGACGTCGCGACCGTCCAGGCGGACGGCCGGGGCGGCCGGGTCCACCCCCATCTCGAGCGGCATGGCGCGCACGGCGTCGGCCACCGCCGCCTGGTCGGCGAGGTCGGTGCCGCCGTCGACGCACCACAGCGTCGCGGCCCGGTACATCGCGCCCGTGTCGAGGTAGGCGAGCCCCAGTCGGGCCGCCACCGCCTTGGAGACGCTGGACTTGCCGGACCCGGAGGGACCGTCGACGGCGATGACGACCACGTGTGCTCACCTTCTGTTGTCGCGCGGGGGCCGCGCGGGACTGCGGGACTACGGGACTACGGGACTACGAGGACTGCGGGGACTCCTGGAGGGGGTGCGTCGAGTCACATGTCGACGTCGCGCATCAGGGTGCCGAGCTCGGTGCGCCCGAGCACCCGCGAGCGCCCGACCCGCAGGTCGCCCAGCACGATCGGGCCGATGCGGGTGCGGACGAGGCGCGTCACCGGGAACCCGACGGCGTCGAGCATGCGGCGCACGATCCGGTTGCGGCCCTCGTGCAGCACCACCTCGAGCATGGTCTCGCCGGGCACGGAGTCCACCACACGCACCTTGTCGGCGCGGGCGAGGCCGTCCTCGAGCTCGACGCCGTCGGTGAGCTGCTTGGCGTGGCGGGGGTAGAACTCGCCGCCCGTCACGGTGACGAGGTACGTCTTGCGGATCTCGTACCGCGGGTGCGCGAGCCGGTTCGCGAGCTCGCCGTCGTTCGTGAGGAGCAGCAGGCCCTCGCTGTCGGCGTCGAGCCGGCCGACGTGGAACAGCCGCTCCGGTCGGTCCCTGACCAGGTCGGCGAGCGTGGGGCGGCCCTCGGGGTCGCTCATCGTGGAGACCACGCCGAGCGGCTTGTTCAGCGCGAGGGTGATCTTCGAGGTGTCGAGCTGCACGCGCATGCCGTCGACGTGCACAACGGCCTTCGCCGGGTCGACGCGCACCCCGAGCTCGGTGACCAGGACGCCGTCCACCTCGACGTGCCCCTCGGCGATGAGCTCCTCGCACTTGCGGCGCGAGCCGAGGCCCGCCTGGGCGAGCACCTTCTGCAGCCGGACGCCGTCCGCGACGTGCACGTCACGGTCCGGCTCGCCGGAGCGCGGCGCCGGACGGCGGGGCGGGGCCTGGCGCGGGCGCTGCGTGCGCCGTGCGGCGGGACCCTGGGGGCGGCTGGTGCGGCGGCTCCCGCCGCGGCGTTCGGTGCTCATGGTGCCCGATTCTCTCAGGTCGGGCCGGTCCTGCTCGACGACGCCGCACCACGCCCTGCGCCGGTGCGACGGCACGGCCCTCAGGCGCCGGCCGCGGCCCCGCGGTGGGCGGCGAGCACCGCCGCGAACGCCGAGGCGAGGCGGGGTGCGACCGCGCGGGCGTCGTCCACGTCGCCGCACACCATGGCCCCGTCGCGCAGCATCATCAGCTCGGCCGCCATTGCCTGCGGGTCGTCGGCGCCCGCGTCCCGCGCGACGCCGGCGAAGAAGCCCGCGTACCGGGCGCGATGATCGGCGACGATCCGGCGCACCGGGTGCGCCGCGTCCGCGTACTCGGCCCCGGCGTTCACGAAGGCGCAGCCGCGGAACTGCGCGCTGCCGGCCACGGCACCCAGGGCCTCGGCGAGGGCGGCGAGGGCCGCCGCCGGGTCGCCGGCGTGGTCCCGCCGGAGCCGCTCGAGCAGCGCGCGCTCCTCGTCCGCGATCGCCTGGAGGTAGGCGACGGCGAGGTCGTCCTTCGTCGGGAAGTGGCGGTAGAACGTGACCTTGGACACGCCCGCCGCGGCGATGACCTTGTCGGCGCTCACGGCGCGGACGCCGTCCGCGTAGAACAACCGACTCCCCTCCTCGAGGATCCGCTCACGCACCCGCCCGCGCCCCGGCGACCGCTCCGGGGGCGTGGCAGCCGTCCTGGTTCCCATCGCACCAACCTCTCACGTCGAGACCTGCCCCGGGGGGCGCGGCGCGATCCGGGGTGCTTGCGACGACGGGCGTCACGTGGTCTAGTAGACGAACTAGTAACTCTACTAGGTTTCCGATCCAGGAGGACCAGCATGAGCGCGCTCTACACGGCAGTCGCGACCGCCACCGGAGACGGACGGGACGGCCGGTCGCGGTCCGACGACGGACTTCTCGACGTCGACCTCGCGATCCCCAAGGAGATGGGCGGCGCGGGGGGCGCCACGAACCCCGAACAGCTCTTCGCCGCGGGGTACGCCGCCTGCTTCCACTCCGCGCTGAAGCTCGTCGCGCGGCGGGAGAAGGCCACCGTGAGCGACTCCGCCGTCGTGGCCGAGGTCTCGCTGCACCCGACGCCCGAGGGCGGCTTCGGGCTGGCGGTCGCGCTGCACGCCGAGCTCGGCGGCGTCGACCAGGCGACCGCCGACGCGCTCGTCGCCGCCGCGCACCAGGTGTGCCCGTACTCGAACGCCACCCGGGGCAACGTCGAGGTCACGGTCGACGCGACGGTCGCCTGACCTCAGGCGTCGGGCCCGTCCTCCGCCAGCCCGCGACGGAGGGCCGAGGACGGGTCCAGGGCGATCGCCTCGGCGACGTCCGGCAGGTGCGGCGCCAGGGGCGGCAGCTCCTCGAGCGACGACCAGCCCATCCGGTCGAGGAACTCACCCGTCGTGCCGAACAGCACGGCGCCCGTCATCGGGTCCTGGCCCGTCTCGGCGATCAGGCCGCGGGCCAGCAGGGTCCGCACCACGCCGTCGACGCTCACGCCGCGCACCGCCGAGACCTGCCCGCGGGTGACGGGCTGGCGGTACGCGATGACGGCGAGCGTCTCCAGGGCCGCCTGGCTGAGGCGGGACGACTGGCCCTCGAGCACGAAGGCGCCGACGACGTCGGCCTGGGCGCGCGCCGAGTAGACGCGCCACCCCTCCGCGCCCTCGCGCAGCTCGAAGCCGCGCGGGCGCCCGCCTGTCTCCCCGCGGTACTCCGCGGCCAGCTCCTCGAGCACCTCCGCGACCTCCGGCACGGGCCGCGCGACGCCGGCCGCGAGCCGCTCGACCGCCACGGGCGACTCCGCGACCATGAGCACCGCCTCCAGCGCGGCCGCCAGCCCGCCCGGCAGGTCGTCGACGTCGACGTCAACCACCGGCTCGGGCGCGGCCGCCGATTCCGGCCCGACGGCCTCCGCCTGCTCGTCCGCCTGCTGCGTCATGCCACAACCTCCGTCACGCCGGCGACACCCGCGGCGGGCCCCCCGGTCCCCTCGTCCTGCTCGGGCGTCCCGTCGAACTCCTCGAAGCCCGCCGCGAGCTCGCCGTCGTCCTCCTCGTCCGAGCCGTGGTCGCCGTCGTCGTCCGCCGTCCACCGGACGGTCAGCTCGCCGAGCGCGGTGGCCTGCTCGAACGCCACCCGGCCGGAGCGGAACAGCTCCAGCAGGACGAGGAACCTCGCGACGGCCACGAGCCGCTCCTCCCCTGCGACGAGCGCCCGGAAGGTCGCGACGTGCTCGCGCCGTAGCCGGCGCGCCACCACGCCCGCCTGCTCCCGCACGCTCACGGTGGAGGCGTGCAGGTGGTCGAGCCCGACGACGGGCGGGGGCTTGGGCTCCAGGGCCCTGGCCGCCAGCTCGGCGAGACGCGCGCCGTCGAGGGTCCACACCAGCTCCGGCAGCAGCGCCGTGAGGTGCGGCTCGAGCGGTACCGAACGCGGCACGCGGCGCCCCTCGGTCTCCAGCCGCTCGGCGAGGAGGCCGGAGACCTCCTTGTACGCGCGGTACTGCAGCAGCCGGGCGAACAGCAGGTCGCGGGCCTCGAGGAGCTCCAGGTCCTCGGCGTCCTCCTCGACGACGCCCGGCAGCAGCCGCGCGGCCTTGAGGTCCAGCAGGGTGGCCGCGACGACGAGGAACTCGCTCGCCGTCCCGAGGTCCCACGACGGGTGCTCCTCGCCGCGGGCGGTCGCCTCGCGGGACGCGGTCTCGGCCTCGCGGATGTGCGCGACGAACTCGTCCGTCACGGCCGCGAGCGCCACCTCGGTGACGTCGAGCTCGTGCTTGGCGATCAGCGACAGCAGCAGGTCGAACGGGCCGGTGAAGTTGTCGAGGTGGACCTCGAACCCCGGCCGGGCGGCGGAGCCGTCGACGGCGTCGACCGCCTCCCCCTGCTCCGGGGCGACGTCAGGCAGCGTCACCACGGGCGACGAGCTCCCGAGCGAGCTGCCGGTACGCGGCCGCGCCGGCGTGGGTCGGCGCGTAGTTGGTGATCGGCTCGGCCGCCACGGACGCGTCCGGGAACTTCACCGTGCGCCCGATGACCGTGTGCAGCAGCGTGTCCCCGAACGCCTCGTGCACGCGCGCCACGACCTCGCGGGAGTGCAGGGTGCGCGAGTCGTACATCGTCGGGAGGATGCCGTCGATCTCCAGGGCCGGGTTGAGCCGGTCGCGCACCTTCTCGATCGTCTCCACGAGCAGCGCCACGCCGCGCAGGGCGAAGAACTCGCACTCCAGCGGGATGAGCACCCCGTGCGCGGCGGTGAGGGCGTTGACCGTGAGCAGGCCGAGAGACGGCTGGCAGTCCACGAGGATCACGTCGTAGTCGTCGAGGGCCGGTCGCAGCGCGCGGGCGAGGACCGACTCACGGGCCACCTCGCCGACGAGCTGGACCTCCGCGGCCGACAGGTCGATGTTCGCGGGGAGCACGTCCATGCCCTCGATGTTCGTGGACTGCAGCACGTCGGTGAAGCTGACGTCGCGCTCCATGAGCAGGTTGTAGACGCTGAGGTCGAGGTCGTGCGGGCTGACGCCCACCCCCACCGAGGCCGCGCCCTGCGGGTCGAAGTCCACGAGCAGGACGCGGCGGCCGTACTCGGCCAGCGCGGCGCCCAGGTTGATCGTCGTGGTGGTCTTGCCGACCCCGCCCTTCTGGTTGCACATCGCGACGATGCGCGCGGGCCCGTGGGACGCCAGCGGCGCAGGGTCGCGGAAGTCGGGCAGCGGCCGCCCGACGACGTCGGTACGCGGCTCCTCGAGCCCGCCGGCCGGACTGCCCGCGGGGCTGGTCGCGGTGGCCGCGGCCGGTGAGGCGTCGCTCGTGGTCGTCTGCGTCATGGTGTCGCTCCCGAGTCCCTCGCTCACCTGCGTCACGCTACCTCAGGGCCTCCCGGGGTCCGGGCGGCACGCCGGGCGCGCCGCCCTTCCGGGAGCCCCGCCGCACCGAGCCGCATCGAGCACGCCGGAGTCTCGACGGACGTTCAGCCGAGGGCGCGGGGGTGCGCCGCGGCGTACACCTCGCGCAGCGCGTCGCGCGTCACCATCGTGTAGATCTGCGTGGTCGTCACCGAGGCGTGCCCCAGCAGCTCCTGGACCACGCGGACGTCGGCACCGCCGGCGAGCAGGTGGGTGGCGAACGAGTGCCGCAGCGTGTGCGGCGACACGTGCTGCGTCAGGCCGGCGCGCTCCGCCGCGGCCTGCAGCACGGACCAGGCGCTCTGCCGCGACAGGCGCGCGCCGCGGGTGTTGAGGAACAGCGCGGGCGTGCCGCGGCCCGCCGACGCGAGGGGTGCCCTGGCACGCACCAGGTACGCCTCCAGCGCGGTCCGCGCGTACGAGCCGACGGGCACCACGCGCTCCTTGTCCCCCTTGCCGCGCAGCCGGACGGACCCGGCGCGCGGCACGCCGTCCTGCCCGCCGCCGTCGAGCAGCCCGTCGACGTCGTCGACGTCGAGGCCGACCACCTCGCTGATGCGTCCGCCGGTGGAGTACAGCAGCTCGAGCAGGGCGCGGTCGCGCAGCGGCACCGGGCCGTCCCCGGCGCCGGCCGCGTCGAGCAGGCGGGCGACCTCGTCGACCGACAGCGCGTGCGGCAGCCGGCGCAGCGCGCTGGGGGCGTGCACCTGGGAGGCGGGGTCGGCGCTCGTCGTGCCCTCGGCGTGCGCGAACCGGTGCCAGCCGCGCACCGCGGCCAGCGCGCGGGCCGTGGACGACGGCGACAGCGGCGCCCCGCCGTCCGATCCCTGCCGGACCACCACGACGTACTCCTCGACGTCCCGCTCGCCGACGTCGTCGAGACCGGACCGCCCCGTCGTGCGCAGGTGGCGCGCGTAGCGGCCCAGGTCCCGGCGGTAGGCCGCGACGGTGTTGGCCGACAGCCCGCGCTCGACGCCGAGGTGCGCCAGGTAGTCCTGCAGCGCGGCCGCCAGCGCGGGCGGGAGGGGCGGGGCGGACGAGAGGTCGGGCACCCGGACATCATGCCCCGAGGCGGCGACGGCCACGGCTGCCCGGGCCCCCGGAGGGGTCAGAAGGGCAGGAAGACGTCGACCGCGACGGCGATGAACAGCACCGTGAGGTACGTGATCGAGCCGTGGAAGACCTTCATCGCGCCGAGCTTGCCCCGCTCGGGGTGCCCCGCGCGGCGCAGCATCGCGATCACGAGCCAGAGGAACCAGCCGCCCGAGGCGACCGCGACGGCCGTGTAGAACCACGACATCCCGGCGAGCGGGACCAGCGCGAGGGAGCAGGCGATCATCGCGGCGGTGTGCGCGACCATCTCGACCGCCACGCGGCGGTCCGTGGCCACGACCGGCAGCATCGGGACGCCGGCGTTCGCGTAGTCCTTCTTGAACTTCACCGACAGCGGCCAGTAGTGCGGCGGGGTCCAGAAGAAGATCACGCCGAAGAGCGCCACGGCGGCCCAGCTCAGCGACTCGGTCACCGCGGCCCAGCCGATGAACACGGGCATGCAGCCGGCGATCCCGCCCCACACGATGTTCTGCGGCGTGCGGCGCTTGAGGATCATCGTGTAGCCGACCACGTAGATCGCGATGGCCGCGAAGGTCAGCCACGCTGCCGGGACGTTGACCAGCAGGGCGAACCACAGCAGCGACACGACGCCGAGCACCGTGGCGAACACCAGGGCCGCCCGGGGCGTGATCTCCCCCGTGGCCAGCGGGCGCCGCTTGGTGCGGTTCATCACCTGGTCGATGTCGCGATCCAGGTAGCAGTTGAAGACGTTCGCGGACGCGGCGGCCAGCGTGCCGCCCACGAGCGTCTTGACCACGAGCCACAGCGAGGGCAGGCCGCCCTGCGCGAGGATCATCGTGGGCAGCGTCGTGACGAGCAGCAGCTCGATGATGCGCGGCTTCGTCAGCGCGACGTACGCCCCGAGGCGGTCCCTCCAGCCGGTGCCCGGCGCCCCGTTCGCGCCCCCGCCCTGCTCCGCGTCCGCTCCGCGGCGGTCCGCCCGGTCCGCATCGGCACGCTCCCGCTCGGCGCGCGCGGCCGCGCGGGTCGGCGCCTGGGGGTGGGACGTCGTGGTGCTCGTGGTGCTCACGCGCGTGCTTGTCCGTTCTCGGCTGGGGGTCCGGGGAGCTCGGGCGACGTGGGACGGTCGCCGCCTCATCGTACGCCGAGGTCAGCGTCGCGGCGGCCCGGGCGACGGCCTCCCGGCTGTGAGAAATGCCCGCGCGGACGTCATCTCCCCGGACATCCTCCGGCGCGCGCGGCGCCCGGCTCACCTGGTGGGACGAACCGTGCCGGGACGGGCGTGCCGGGAATGCTCGGCGCTAGGGTGGTGCTGCACAACGGTGAACAGCGGGCCGCCCACCCCGGTCGGCCCCTCGACGCCGTGCCCCCGCCGTCGCCTCGAGGACCCCGTGCGGCGTCCGACGCGACGGCGCCCCGTACCGGCAGAGCAGCAGCAATCACCCGGGGCTCGCTCCGGGCAGGAAAGAGGCACATCTGTGAACGCGTTCGACCCCGTCGTCGCCCCGCTCGAGTGGAGCTCGCTCGACGACCGCGCGGTGAAGACCATCAAGGCGCTGGCGGCCGACGCCGTCGAGAAGGTCGGCAACGGCCACCCCGGCACGGCGATCTCCCTCGCCCCCGCCGCGTACCTGCTGTTCGGCAAGACGATGCGGCACGACCCGTCCGACCCCCACTGGGTCGGTCGTGACCGGTTCGTCCTCTCCGCGGGCCACTCCTCGCTCACGCTGTACCTGCAGCTGTTCCTCTCCGGCTACGGCATGGAGCTGGACGACCTCGAGGCGCTGCGCACCTGGGGCTCGCAGACCCCCGGCCACCCCGAGTACCGCCACACCCCCGGCGTCGAGATCACGACCGGCCCGCTCGGCCAGGGCCTCGCGTCCGCGGTCGGCATGGCGTTCGCGGCCCGCCGCGAGCGGGGCCTGCTCGACCCCGACGCCGCGCCCGGCGAGTCGCCGTTCGACCACCACGTGTACGTCATCGCCTCCGACGGCGACCTGCAGGAGGGCGTGACGTCCGAGGCGTCGTCGCTCGCCGGCACGCAGAAGCTCGGCAACCTCGTGGTGATCTGGGACGACAACAAGATCTCCATCGAGGACGACACCGACATCGCGTTCACCGAGGACACCCTCGCGCGCTACGCCGCGTACGGCTGGCACACCCAGCGGGTGGACTGGACGCAGGGCGGCACGGGCTACGCCGAGGACGTCGACGCGCTCGCCGCGGCCATCGCGGCGGCGAAGGCGGAGACCGACCGCCCGTCGTTCATCGCTCTGCGCACCATCATCGGCTGGCCCTCGCCCACCAAGCAGAACACGGGCGGCATCCACGGCTCCGCGATGGGCGCCGACGAGGTCGCCGGCCTCAAGGTCGCACTCGGCCTCGACCCCGAGGCGACCTTCGCCGTCGACGACGAGGTCCTCTCCTACACCCGCGCCGTCGCCGAGCGGCAGGCCGACCAGCGCGCCGCGTGGGACCGGTCGTACGACGCGTGGCGCACGGCCGCCCCGGAGCGCGCCGCCCTGCTGGACCGCCTCGTGGCCCACGAGCTGCCGGCCGGCTGGACCGACGAGCTGCCCGTCTTCGAGGCCTCCGAGAAGGGCGTCGCGACGCGCGCCGCGTCCGGCAAGGTCCTCACCGCCCTCAAGGACGTGCTGCCCGAGCTGTGGGGCGGCTCCGCCGACCTCGCCGGCTCGAACAACACCACGATGGACGGCGAGCCGTCGTTCATCCCCGTCGAGCACGCGACCAAGAAGTTCCCGGGCAACCCCTACGGGCGGACCCTGCACTTCGGCATCCGCGAGCACGGCATGGGGGCGATCCTCAACGGCATCGTGCTGCACGGCCTCACCCGTCCGTACGGCGGCACGTTCCTCCAGTTCGCCGACTACATGCGCGCCTCGGTCCGCCTCGCGGCCCTCATGGAGATCCCGACGACGTTCGTGTGGACGCACGACTCGATCGGCCTCGGCGAGGACGGCCCGACGCACCAGCCGGTCGAGCACCTCGCGGCGCTGCGGGCCATCCCCGGCCTCGACGTCGTGCGCCCCGCCGACGCGAACGAGACGGCCTGGGCCTGGCGCGGCATCCTCGAGAACACGGCCAACCCCGCAGGCATCGTGCTCACGCGCCAGAACGTCCCGACGTTCCCGCGCGGCACCGACGGCTTCGCCGGCGCCGAGGGCACGCTCAAGGGCGGCTACACGCTGGTCGACGCCACGAACGACGAGACCGGCACGCCGGACGTCGTCCTCGTCGGCACCGGCTCCGAGGTGCAGCTCGCCGTGCAGGCCCGCGAGCAGCTCGCCGCCGAGGGCATCGCCGCCCGCGTCGTGTCGATGCCGAGCCGTGAGTGGTTCGACAAGCAGGACGCCGCGTACCGCGAGTCCGTGCTGCCGTCCGCGGTGAAGGCCCGCGTGTCCGTCGAGGCGGGCGTCGCGCAGGGCTGGCGCGAGGTGGTCGGCGACGCCGGCCGCAGCGTCTCGCTCGAGCACTACGGCGCGTCGGCCGACTACCAGACGCTGTACCGGGAGTTCGGCATCACGGCGGAGGCCGTCGCGGCCGCCGCGCGCGAGTCGCTCGCCGCCGTGCGCGGCGCTGGCGACGCCGCCTGAGCGCTCGTAGATTCCCAGGGTGGGGCGTCGCCCCGCGGCGCCCCACCCGGCCCCTGTCGAGACTTCCCGCGCAGGGGCTTCCGACCTGGAAGGACGTCCGATGACGCAGAGCACCGTCCCCGCACCGATCACCGACCTGACCGGCGCCGGGGTGTCCATCTGGCTCGACGACCTGTCGCGGGAGCGCCTGCGCAGCGGCAACCTGGCGGCCCTCGTGGCCGAGCGTGGCGTCGTCGGCGTGACGACGAACCCGACGATCTTCGCCAAGGCGCTGTCCAGCGGCGACGCCTACGACGCCCAGCTGACCGAGCTCGCCGGCTCGGACGTGGACGCCGCGGTCGAGACCATCACGACCGACGACGTGCGCGCCGCCGCGGACCTGCTGCGCCCGGTCTACGACGCCACCGACGGCGTGGACGGCCGCGTGTCGATCGAGGTCGACCCCCGCCTGGCGTACGACGCCGACAAGACGGTGGTCGTGGCGGAGCGGCTGTGGCGCACCGTCGACCGCCCGAACGTCTTCATCAAGATCCCGGCGACCGTCCCCGGCCTGGACGCGATCTCCCGGACCCTCGCGCAGGGCATCAGCGTCAACGTCACCCTGATCTTCTCGATCGAGCGCTACCGCTCCGTGATGGAGGCGTTCGCGATCGGCCTCGAGCAGGCCCGCGCCGACGGCATCGACCTCGGCCCGATCGGGTCGGTGGCCTCGTTCTTCGTCTCCCGGGTCGACTCCTCGGTGGACGCCGCCCTGGAGAAGATCGGGACGCCCGAGGCGCTCGACCTGCGCGGGCAGGCCGCCGTCGCCAACGCCCGCCTCGCGTTCGAGGCCTACGAGCAGTTCGTCGGCACGGACCAGTGGCGCTCGCTCGCGGCTTCCGGCGCGCACCCGCAGCGGCCGCTGTGGGCGTCCACCGGCGTGAAGAACCCGGAGTACTCGGACACCCTGTACGTCTCCGAGCTGGTCACGGACGGCGTCGTGAACACGATGCCCGAGCCGACCCTGCAGGCGTTCGCCGACCACGGCGTCGTCACGGGCGACACCGTCCGCGGCACCGCGGGCGCGGCGCGTCGCACGATCGAGACCATCGAGTCGCTGGGCGTCTCCCTCGTCGCGGTCACCGACCACCTCGAGACGGACGGCGTCCGCAAGTTCGAGGACTCCTGGACCGAGCTCCTGGACACCGCGTCCGCCGGGCTGAAGGCCCAGGGCGCCTGAGCACTCCCCCGGGGGCGCCACGGCGCCCCCGGGTCCGCACCACCTCCCGCCCGCACGACGAAGAACGGTGCCCACCTCGTGAGACCGGCCAAGATCACCGCCGAGCACAACCCCCTGCGCGACCCCCTCGACCTCCGGCTCCCCCGCATCGCCGGCCCCAGCGGCCTGGTGATCTTCGGGGTCACCGGCGACTTGTCCCGCAAGAAGCTCATGCCCGCCGTCTACGACCTGGCGAACCGCGGCCTGCTGCCGCCCGGCTTCGCGCTGACGGGCTTCGCCCGCCGCGACTGGGAGGACGAGGACTTCGCCCAGGTCGTGCACGACGCGGTCAAGGAGCACGCCCGCACGCCGTTCCGCGAGGCCACCTGGCGCCAGCTCGCCGAGGGTATCCGCTTCGTGCAGGGGTCGTTCGACGACGACGAGGCGTTCGAGCGCCTGCGCCAGACCGTCGAGCAGCTCGACGCCGAGCGCGGCACCGGCGGCAACCACGCGTTCTACCTGTCGGTGCCGCCCAGCGCGTTCCCGATCGTCTGCCGGCAGCTGTCCGAGTCGGGGCTCTCCAAGTCGTCCCCGGACGCGTGGCGCCGCGTCGTCATCGAGAAGCCGTTCGGCCACGACCTCGAGAGCGCGCGCGAGCTCGACGCCGTCGTCTCCCAGGTCTTCGACCCGGAGTCGGTCTTCCGCATCGACCACTACCTCGGCAAGGAGACGGTCCAGAACCTCCTCGCCCTGCGGTTCGCGAACCAGATGTTCGAGCCGCTGTGGAACAGCAACTACGTCGACCACGTCCAGATCACGATGGCCGAGGACATCGGCATCGGCGGGCGCGCGAGCTACTACGACGGCATCGGCGCCGCCCGCGACGTGATCCAGAACCACCTGCTGCAGCTCCTGGCGCTCGTCGCCATGGAGGAGCCGGTCAACTTCGACGCCGATGCCCTGCGCGCCGAGAAGATCAAGGCGCTCTCCTCGGTGCGGCTCCCTCGCGACCTCGGGCGCCACACCGCCCGCGGTCAGTACGCCTCCGGGTGGCAGGGCGGCGAGAAGGTCGTCGGGTTCCTCGAGGAGGAGGGCTTCAACCCCGACTCCACGACCGAGACGTTCGCCGCGGTCAAGCTCGAGATCGACAACCGGCGCTGGGCGGGCGTGCCCTTCTACCTGCGCACGGGCAAGCGCCTGGGCCGCCGCGTCACCGAGGTGGCCGTCGTCTTCAAGAAGGCGCCCCACCTGCCGTTCGAGTCGTCCCTCACGTCCGACCTGGGCAACAACGCGCTGGTCATCCGCGTGCAGCCCGACGAGGGCGTCACCCTCCGGTTCGGCGCGAAGGTGCCCGGCACCGCGATGGAGGTCCGCGACGTCACGATGGACTTCGGCTACGGCCACTCGTTCACCGAGTCGTCCCCCGAGGCCTACGAGCGCCTCATCCTCGACGTCCTCCTCGGCGACCCGCCGCTCTTCCCGACGCGCGAGGAGGTCGAGCTCTCCTGGAAGATCCTCGACCCGGTGACCGCGTACTGGGCGGGCAAGGGCAAGCCGGAGCAGTACGCCTCGGGCACCTGGGGCCCGGAGTCCGCCGACAAGATGATGGCCCGCGACGGCCGCTCGTGGCGGCGCCCGTGACGCCCGCCCGCACCCCGGACGTCACCCCACGCGCCGCGGCGAGCCGCCCCCACCTGTGCCGCATCCACCGAGGAGAGCCCCGATGATCATCGACATGCCGGACACGACCACGAACGCGGTCGGCAAGCGGCTCGCCCACCTGCGCGACGAGGGCGGCGCCGTGGCGCTCGGCCGGGTGCTCACCCTCGTCGTCGTCGCGGAGGAGGCCGACATCGAGGACTCGGTGCGGGCGGCCAACCAGGCCAGCCACGAGCACCCGTGCCGGGTCGTCGTCGTCGCGCCGCTGGCGCATCGCGACCGCTCCGCCCCTCGCCTCGACGCCGAGATCCGCGTCGGCGGCGACGCCGGCGCCTCGGAGGTCGTCGTGCTGCGCGCCGGCGGCCCGATGCTCGACCACCCCGACACGCTCGTCATGCCCCTGCTGCTGCCGGACGCCCCGATCGTCGTCTGGTGGCCCACCGGCGGCCCGGACGCCCCGTCCGCGGACCCGATGGGCGCGATGGCGCAGCGCCGCATCACGGACACGACGACGGCGGCCGACCCGGTCGCGATGCTGCACCGCCTGTCGGGCGGGTTCAGCCCCGGCGACACCGACCTCGCGTGGGCGCGCGTCACCCTGTGGCGCGGGCTCATCGCGGCCGCGGTGGAGCAGCCCCCGTTCGAGCCCGTCACCGCGGTGACCGTCGAGGGCCAGGAGCAGCACACGTCGCTCGACCTGCTCGCCGCCTGGCTCGGCCAGCGCCTGCGCTGCCCCGCCAAGGTCGTGCGCACCGACAGCGACGACGCGATCACCCGCGTGACCCTGGAGCGCAAGAGCGGGCCGATCGTGCTCGACCGCCCCGACGGCCGCGTCGTGTCGATCACGCAGCCCGAGAAGCCGGAGCGCCGCATGGCGCTCCCGATCCGCGCGCTGAGCGAGGCGCTCATCGAGGAGCTCCGGCGCCTCGACCCCGACGAGCTCTACGGCGAGGTGCTCACCAAGGGCCTCGAGCGCGTCGAGACCGTCCGGGCGTCGGCGAAGGCCAAGGCGTGAGCGCGCCGCTCGTCGTCGTCCACCCCGACCCCGCCGTCCTCGCGGAGGCCGCCGCGGCCCGGCTGCTCACCCGCCTGCTCGACGTCCAGTCGGTCCGCACCCCCGTGCACGCGGTGCTGACGGGCGGCACCGTCGGCATCAAGACGCTCGAGGCCGTGGCGGCGAGCCCGCTGCGCACGGCCGTGGACTGGTCCGGGGTGCACCTGTGGTGGGGCGACGAGCGGTTCCTGCCCGACGGTGACCCGGACCGCAACGAGACCCAGGCCCGCGCCGCCCTCGTGGACGCGCTGGTCGCGGGTTCCGGCCTGCCCGCCGACCACGTGCACGCCATGCCGGCGCGCGGCTCGGCGGTCGACGGCGACCCCGTCGAGACGCCGGAGCAGTCGGCCGCGGCCTACGCGGCCGAGCTCGCGACGTTCGCGCCGGCGCCGGCGGCCGGCTCGCCGGAGCCGGCCGTCCCGGAGTTCGACGTGCTGCTGCTCGGCATGGGGCCGGACGGGCACGTCGCCTCGCTGTTCCCCGGGCACGACGGCCTCGACGCACGCGGGGCGACGGTCGGGGTGCACGGCTCCCCCAAGCCGCCGCCGGAGCGGGTCTCGCTCACGTTCGACGCCCTGCGGCGGGCGCGCGAGGTGTGGGTCGTCGCGGCCGGGGCGGAGAAGGCGGCCCAGGCCGCCGCCGCCCTCGCCGGCGGAGCGGTGGCCGACGTCCCGGCGGCCGGGGCCCGCGGCACCGAGCGCACGCTGTGGCTGCTCGACGCGGCCGCGGCCGGCCCGGCCGCCTGACCTGCTAGCTCGCCGACCGGTGCCGGTCGGCGAGCAGGCGGGCGGGCGTCTCGTCGTCGAACTCGGCGAAGAACTCCCCCACCCGTTCGGTGAGCTCGCTCATCCCGTCGCACGCGAACAGGGTGGGCTGGTAGTGCGAGATGTCGTACTCCACGGTGCCCATCGAGTAGAAGTCGAGCGGCAGGATCGTGGCGCCGCGGAACTCCTCGATCTCGCCGTACGACGACAGCAGTCCCGCGCCGTACGCCCGCAGCTCGCCGTCCTCGTACATCACCCCGAACTCGATGGTGAACCAGAAGACGTCCGCCACGAACTGCAGGCCCTCGGCCGTCTCGCAGCGCCGCGCGGCCTCGCCCGCCCGTCGCTTCACCTCGGCGATCGCCGGGTTCGCGAGCAGGTTCCCGTGCCCGACGACCTCGTGGATGATGTCCGGCTCGGGGGTGTACAAGGGCTGCGACCCGTGCCGCAGGTACTGCGTGGAGTGGAAGACGCCGTCGGCGAGCGAGCCGTAGAACTGGTCCAGCGGCACCAGCCCCGCGGCCGGGTGCAGGCGGAAGTCGCTGAGCGGCTCCAGGCCGGCGCTCACCTCGTCGAGCTGCGGCACCCGGTCGGTCGGCAGGCCGAGGGCTTCCTTGCCCTCGAGGTACCCGCGGATCGCCAGGCGCTCGTGCTTGGGGGCGAGCTCGGCGCAGACGGTGCGCCAGATCTCGTTCTCCGCGTCCGTGTACTCGACGCGGGGCACGGGGTCGCCGGGCGACCAGCGCAGGGCCGGGCCGGCGATGACCTCCCGGCGGCGCCGGTACTCCGGGTCGTTCGCGCCGGGGTGGTCGTCCGCGAGGTGCACCGTGACGCCGTGCTCGTCCTCGGTGACGGGGGCGTAGAGCTGTCCTTCCTCGAACATGCGGCCAGACTACGCCACCGTCTCGACAGGTGGACACCCCCTCGGGTCGGAGCCCGACCCTGCGTCGTCAGCTCGCCCGGCGCAGCCCTGTCCGGCGCGCCCGCAGCGTCGCGAGCGCCTCCTCGAGGAGGGCGGCGCCGTCCTCCTCGGAGCGACGTTCCTTCACGTACGCCAGGTGCGTCTTGTACGGCTCGTTCCGCACCGGCTCCGGTGGGTTGGCCGCGTCCAGCCCGGCGGGGAAGCCGCAGCGCGGGCAGTCCCAGAACTCCGGAGGCTCGACGTCCTCGTTCGCCGAGAAGCTCGGCGTCGTCTCGTGCCCGTTCGCGCACCAGTACGAGACCCGCACCCGGGGTGCCGCCTCGCCGCGCTCGGACTCTCCCAACGGACCCGCGCCCACGCGCGAGCCCCGGATCGCATGACCGGCTGTAGCCACGTCCTGTCGTCCTCACCTTCGACTCAGTGGGCGTACGCCCACGGACGATCTTCGTGAACCATCGGGCCGGGCTCGCGCCCGGTCCTGGTGCCCCCCACCGGTCCGGGCCTGGGCCCGTCCGGTGACGGTCGCGGTCGTGCCGGCTCAGCTCACCTTCGTGATGAGGCCCAGCAGCACGATCACGACGAACCAGACGAGCGCGAAGCTCACCGTGATGCGGTTGAGGTTGCGCTCGGCGACGCCGGAGCTTCCGGCGGCGCTCGAGATCCCCCCGCCGAACATGTCGGACAGACCGCCGCCCTTGCCCTTGTGCATCAGGATGAGCAGGGTCAGGAAGGCGCTGGTGATCACCAGGAGAACCTGAAGGATGATCTGCAAAACGTCCACGGTGTCCTCGGCTGTCCTCGTTCGTCGTCCGTCCCGCGGGGCGGGCTTCTGTTCGTCACCCGACCAGGACGTCGTCCCGGCCGGGTCAAGAGTAAGTGACGGACGCCTCTCGAGGCGAACACCGATGTTTCCATCGGGTGACGATCCCGGGAGGCGTCCGTCGGGCGGGTCCGCGCCCGCCATGGAGGTGTCGCGTCAGGCGACGTGCGACTGGTAGCGCGCGATCTTCGCGAACTCGACCGGGTCGAGGCTCGCGCCACCGACCAGCGCGCCGTCGACGTCGGGCTGGGCCATGATCTGCGCGACGTTGCCCGACTTCACCGACCCGCCGTACAGGACGCGCACGCCCCCGGCGAGCTCCGCGTCGTACAGCTCCGCGAGACGGCCGCGGATCGCGCCGCAGACCTCCTGCGCGTCCTCCGGGGTCGCGACCTCGCCGGTGCCGATCGCCCACACGGGCTCGTAGGCGATGACGACCTGCGCCGCCTGTTCCGCCGGCACGTCGGCCAGCGCCGCGTCGACCTGCGCGAGGGTGAACGAGACCTGCTCGCCGGCCTTGCGTACGTCCAGGCCCTCCCCGACGCACAGGATGGGCACGAGGCCGTGCTCGAAGGCGGCGCGCACCTTGGCGTTCACCAGCGCGTCGTCCTCGGCGTGGTACTCGCGACGCTCGGAGTGACCGACCGCCACGTAGGTGCAGCCCAGGCGGGCCAGCATCGGGCCCGAGACCTCGCCCGTGTAGGCACCCGACGCGTGCGTCGACAGGTCCTGCGCGCCGTAGCGCACGTCGAGCTTGTCGGCGTCCACGAGGGTCTGCACCGAGCGCAGGTCCGTGAAGGGCGCCAGGACGGCGACCTCGACGGCCTCGTAGTCGTGCTTCGCATCCTTGAGCGTCCACGCGAGCTTCTGCACCGCGGCGATCGCCTCGGTGTGGTCCAGGTTCATCTTCCAGTTGCCCGCCATCAGGGGCGTGCGGGTGGTGGCCACGGTGGGCTCCTCGTTCTCTCGTGCTGGGTGGGAAGGATCGGTCGGCGTCCGACGCCGCCGGTGCGTCAGTCGGCGAGGACCGCGAGGCCCGGGAGCTCCTTGCCCTCGAGCAGCTCCAGGCTGGCGCCGCCACCGGTGGAGATGTGGCTGAAGCCGTCCTCGTCGAAGCCGAGCACGCGCACCGCCGCGGCCGAGTCGCCGCCGCCCACGATCGAGAACGCGCCCGCCGCGGTCGCGTCGACGATGCCCTGCGCGACCGCGCGGGTGCCCGCGGCGAACGCGTCGAACTCGAACACGCCCATCGGGCCGTTCCACACGACCGTCTTCGCGTCCGCGAGCCGCGCCGCGAACAGCGCGCCGGAGTCGGGGCCGATGTCGAGGCCCATGGTGCCGTCGGGGATCTGGTCGGCCGGCACGGTGCGGTGCGGCGCGTCCGCGGCGAACGAGTCCGCGGCGACGATGTCGGTGGGCAGCACGATCTCCACGCCCGACTCGGCGGCCTGGGCGAGGTAGCCCTTGACGGTGTCCACCTGGTCGGCCTCGAGCAGCGACGAACCCACGGAGTGGCCCTGCGCTGCGAGGAAGGTGAAGACCATGCCGCCGCCGATGAGCAGGCGGTCGGCCTTCGTCAGGAGGTTCTCGATGACGCCCAGCTTGTCGGAGACCTTCGAGCCGCCCAGGACGACGGCGTACGGGCGCTGCGGGTCCGTCGTGGCTCGCGAGAGCGCCTCGACCTCCTTGAGGACGAGGTCGCCGGCCGCGGCCGGGAGGAGCTTCGCGACGTCGTAGACCGACGCCTGCTTGCGGTGCACGACGCCGAAGCCGTCGGAGACGAACGCGTCGGCCAGCGCGGCGAGCTCGCCCGCCAGCTCCTCGCGCTCCGCGTCGACCTTCGAGGTCTCGCGGGCGTCGAACCGGACGTTCTCCAGGAGGGCGACCTGGCCGTCGGCAAGGTCGGCGACGGTCTCCCGGGCCGACGAGCCGGTCACGTCGCCCGCCAGGGCCACGTCCTGGCCCAGCAGCTCGCCGAGGCGCGCGGCCACGGGCGCCAGGGAGTAGGCGGGGTTCGGCTCGCCCTTGGGTCGCCCGAGGTGGGCGGTCACGACGACGCGCGCGCCGGCGTCCGTGAGGCGCTGCAGCGTGGGCAGCGCGGCCTTGATCCGGCCGTCGTCCGTGATGGTGGTGCCGTCGAGCGGCACGTTGAAGTCCGAGCGGACGAGGACGCGCTTGCCGCGCAGCTCGCCCAGGGTGTCGATGGTCTTCATGGGGCACACCTGTCCGTCAGGGCCCGGTGCGCCGTGCGGCCGTCGCGCGGCCGCGCGTCCCGGGCGGGGTGATCTGGTCCGTACATGACGACGTCCGCGTGCGCGGCCGGAGTTCGGCGC
>NZ_JBHTVZ010000003.1:0-123559 GCF_042792715.1 Isoptericola sp. NPDC056618
GCCTTCCAGCAAGCGATCTCTCGCGCCATCCGGTCGGATGGCGCGAGAGATCGCTTGCTGGAAGGAGGAGGGTCAGCTGGGCGAGGCCTTGCCGTGCCGCCAGTAGCCGACGAAGTCGATCGCCGTCTTCGGCCACTGCCGGTCGTTCACCAGGTGCCGCCGCACGCCGGCCGCGAGCGCCTGCTCGCCGGCGACGAGCGCGTACCCGGCGCCCGCCGGCAGGTCGGCCCCGCGGACGACGTCGAGGGCGGCACGGCCGGGCACCTCGCCGAGGGCCGGGTCGTCGGCGGCGGCACGGTCGCGCTCGACCCACCGCAGGTCCACGCCGGCGGGGACGCGGAAGTCCTGCCGGTCGTCGGCGGTGGGCACCTCGACCACGGCGACGCCGCGCGCGTCGTCGGGCAGCGCCTCGCAGATGCCGGCGACGGCGGGCAGCCCGCTCTCGTCGGCGACGAGCAGTCGCCAGTCGCACGCGGCCTGGCGGTGGTGGTAGGTGCCCTGGTCGAGGATGCCGACCCGGTCCCCGGGGCGGGCGGACAGCGCGAAGCCCGCCCCCGGGCCGAGAGGCTCGTGGCCGCCGTCCGGTCCCGCGGACGCCGCGTCGTCGTGGCCGTGCAGCACGAAGTCGACGTCGATCTCGTGCAGCTCAGGCCGCGCCGCGCGGATCGTGTAGTTGCGCACCAGCGGGCGGCGGGCGCGCGGGGTCGCGAGGTACTGGGCGTACCAGCCGAGGTTCGACGTGCGCGTCGGGAGCTTCAGCGCGTCCTGGCCCGGGCGCGGCAGGAAGAGTCGGAACCACTGGTCGTCGCCCACCAGCGTGAGGCGGTCGATGTCGCCGATGCCGAGCGTGACCCGCTGCAGGTGCGGGCTCAGGCGCTTCGTCGTGACGACCTCGGCGACGAGGACGTGCGGGTCGACCGGCTTCGACAGCGTTCGGGTGCTCACGTCGGTAAGGTTAGGCGAACCTCACCTCGTTGACCAGTCCCTCTCCGGTGTCGCGGCCGGCCTCGTGCCCGAGACTGGGACCGTGCAGCCCCACCCCCGGTCGCGCGCGCTCCCCGCGCTCGCCCTGCTCCTCGCCCTCGGCGCCTGCACGCCGTCGGCGCCCGCGCCGACCGCCACGCCGAGCGCCACGCCGAGCGCGATGACGAGCGCGACGCCGTCCGCGGCCCCGACCGCGACCCCCCAGGAGCCGGTCCGGGTCGAGGTCACGGCCGGCGACGTGACGCTGGAGGTGTCGGTCCCCGGCGCGACTCCCGACCACCCGGGCGTGCACGTCACCCCGGACGAGCAGGCCGGCACGGCGACCGTGACCCTCGAACGGTCCGCGGTCGGCGACGCCGCCCCCCCGACGATCACCCTGGTCTCGGGCGGCACGTTCGAGACCCGCGCCGACGGCAGCGTCACAGTGCGCACCGGCGGCACGACGGTCGGCGGGCTGTCCGCCCCCCGGGGTGCGCGCCTCGTCGCCGCGGACGACACGCACCTGGAGGTCCGCCCCCTCGCGGCCGGCACGTCGGGACGCGCCGACGACGACGTCACCACCACCCTCGGTACGTCCGCCGTCGAGCGGACCGACTGGGGCGACCGCGAGGGCGGCCGGTCCCTCGCCGTCGTGCCGACGGTCTGGGCACGCGAGGCCGGGCAGGCCGGCACAGACCTGGTCTGGGCCGAGCTGGTGGCGGCAGACCCGGGGGTCGACACCGCGACGATGCACGACCAGCTCGAGTGCCACGCGTTCGGCGCGCCGGACAAGGACTCGTGGAACCTGGAGCCGTGGCGGCCGGACGTGGGGCTGGTCGCGACCATGGCCGCGCGCTGCAACCCGACCCCCTGACCCGCTTGACATATTCCGATATAGGCATAGGTTTGTCTCATGGCACGCGCAGCGACGACGACGGATGCGTTCAACGCGGTGGCCGAGCCTCGGCGCCGCGAGATCCTCGACGCCCTGGCGCAGCAGGAACGGGGCGTCGGCGAGCTCGCCGAGCTGCTCCACGTCGCCCAGCCCGTGGTCTCCAAGCACCTCAAGGTGCTGCGGGAGGTCGGGCTGGTCGAGGTCCGCGACGACGGCCGTCGTCGCCTCTACCGCACGGACGCCCGGCCCCTGCAGGAGATCCACGCGTGGGTCGGCCGGTACGAGCGGCTGTGGGAGGAGCGGTTCGAGCTCATCGACGAGCTGCTCGACACCCTGGACGACCCGCCGGGCACCCGCCCGGACCAGCCCCCGGATCCCCGAGGAGATCGATCATGACCAGCACCACCACCGGCACCGCCGTCCTGACGCTGCCGAACGACACCGACATCCAGGTCGTGCGCCGGTTCGCCGCCCCCGCGGCCGACGTCTGGCGCGTGTTCACCGAGCCCGAGCTGATCGCGCGCTGGTGGGCGGGCAGGCGGGGCACCGTCACGAGCGTCGAGATCGACCCCCGTCCCGGCGGCACCTACCGCTACGTGATGCAGGCCGACGGCGGGTTCGAGGTCGCCTTCCACGGCGAGTTCACCGAGGTGGTCCCGCCGGAGCGCCTGGTGCACACGGAGGTCTTCGAGGGCATGCCCGACGGCGACGCCGCGGCGACCCTGAACACCTACACGTTCGCGGAGGAGGACGGCGCCACCACTCTCACGCTCGTCACCCGCGCGCCGAGCAAGGAGGTCCGCGACGCGATCGTCGAGTCCGGCATGGAGGGCGGGCTGCAGGAGGGCTTCGACCTCGTCGACGAGCTCGCGGCCGCCCTCGCCTCCCGCTGACCCGAGCGCCGAACAGGCGGGTGCCACCGGTACGCGACCGCATCGAGGCCTACACCGGTGGCAACCGCCTGTTCGGCAGCGGGGGCGCGGGGTCAGACGGCGGTGTAGCCGCCGTCGATCAGCCAGTACGCGCCGGTGACGAACGACGCGTCGTCCGACAGCAGGAACCGCACGACGCGCGCGACCTCCTCCGGTTCGCCGAGGCGGCCGAGGGGGTGCTTGGCGACGAGCGCCTCGCGGGCCTCGGCGGGGAGGCTCGACTCGACCAGCGGCGTCTTGATGTACGCCGGGCCGACCGCGTTGATGCGCAGCCCCTGCGGGCCGTACTCGGCGGCGGCGTTCTTCGTGATGCCGACGACGCCGTGCTTGGCGGCCGTGTAGGCGCCGTTGCCGAGCGCCGCGACGGTGCCGTGGATCGACGCCATGTTGACGATCGCGCTCTCGCCGGCACCCCGCTCGAGCATCGCCGGGATCTGCGCCCGCATGCCGTAGAGCACGCCGTTGAGGTTGATGTCGATGACCCGGTCCCAGTCGTCGAGGTCGGTCTCGCCCGCCGGCGCCTGCGTGCCGCCGATGCCCGCGTTGTTCACGGCGTAGTTGAGCCCGCCGAACGTGGCCTTCGCGAACTCGACGGCCTTGGCGGAGTCCTCCTTCACCGCGGTGTCCTGCTCGAACGCCGCGGCCTCGCCGCCCTCGGCGACGATCTCGTCGGCCACGCGCTGCGCGGCGTCCAGCCGGATGTCGGTGACGACGACCCGGACCCCGTGCGCCGCGAGCTCCTTGCTCGCCGCCTCGCCGATGCCCGAACCGCCGCCCGTCACGAGCGCCACCCGACCCGCGAGACTGCTGCCTGCCGCCATGTCCGTACTCCTTCGCACCACGCCCCGACGGGCAGGGACGCGGTCTGCGTGACGACGGCCCGGACGGGACGAACGACCGCCCCGTCACCTTCGTGAGAGAGGGGCGCTGACCCTTCGACCGTAAGCCCGCGCGCCGGGCGCCGAGGCCCGGTCACCCCCGAGAGTGACGCACTAGACGCCGGGGTCAGCCTCCTGCGCGGTCCGGCGCAGGGCGGCCTCGACGTCGGCGACGACGCCGGCCTCCTCGTCCGCGGTCAGCCCGGTGACGTGCGCGTCGGGCGCCGCTCGGAGCCACGCCAGCGTGTCTCGTGCCGTCTCCTCGACCGGCCGCGACGCGAGCCCGGCCGCCGCCGCGGGCGCGGCGTCGTGCGCGGGCATCCCCGCGTACTCGGGCCGCGGCAGCCACAGCGGCAGCGACCTCTCCCCCGACCAGGGCCGGACGTCGGCGGCCTCCAGGGCGGCGTCGTCCGCCCACACCCAGCGTGGCGCGGCGCCGACGCCGCGCGCCACCGCGGCGAGCAGCTCGCCCACCGCGGTCACCGGCCCGACGGCGTCGAAGGTCCCCTCTGTCCGCCGCTCGGCGAGGTCGACGACCCAGGCGGCGAGGTCGCGCACGTCGATCACCTGCACCGGGTCCGCGGGGTCGCCCGGCGACAGCACGTCGGCGGCGCCACCCGGTACCCGGGCCAGGCGCGCCGGCCAGTACGCGAACCGTCCGCTCGGGTCGCCCGGGCCCACGACGAGGCCGGGGCGCACGACGACGGCGGCGGCCGCACCGTCGCGGACGGCGTCCTCGCACGCGACCTTCATCGCTCCGTAGGCCTCCGGGTCCTCCGCCCCGTCGACGTCGTCCGGCTGCGGCTCGCGCAGCCGCCCGACGCCGGGCCCGCCCGGATCCGCGTCGTCCGCGTACACGTTGATCGTCGAGACGAACACCCAGTGCGCGTCGGGCAGCGCCGCGACCGCGCGCCGCACGTGCGACGGGGTGCGCGACACGTCCACGACGGCGTCGAAGCCCTCCGCCGCGAGGGCCTCCGGGAACGGGTCCGCACGGTCCAGCGGCACGTGCCGCACGCCCTCCGGCACCGTCCCCGACCGGCCGCGGTTCGCGGCCACCACCTCGTGCCCGCGCGCCGCGGCGTCCGCCGCGACCGCCCTCGACAGGAACACCGAACCACCCAGCACCAGGAGCCTCATGGCCCCACCCTGGCGCACCCCGACGCCGCCCGGCCCCGCCTTCTGCCCGCGGCAGAACGCCCGGGGACGCCGACGCGCTACCGTCCGTGCCATGACCGACGCGCTGCCCGACGGGCTGCCCCGATCCGTGCCCGTCCGCGCGGCGTTCGACGTGCTCGTGCGCTTCTCCCCCGCGGCACTCGTGCACCACGCCGTGCGCTCCACCCTCCTGGCGGCCGACCTGGGGCGGCGGCTGGCCCTCCCCGTCGACGACGAGGTGCTCGCCGTCGCGGGCCTCCTGCACGACACGGGCCTGACCGCCGGCTTCGACGCGCACGCGGAGCCGTTCGAGGTCGCGGGCGGGAACGTCGCGTGGGCCGTCGCCGCGGGCGCGGGCTGGTCGGTCGACCGTCGCGACCGGGTGGCGCGGGCGGTCGTCGACCACATGCTCGACGAGGACGACGTCCCGGCGGACGAGCGCCCGGAGGGGTACCTGCTCGCCCGGTCCACCGGCGCCGACGTCAGCGGCCGCGGCCTCGAGGCCTGGCCCACGACGCTCCTCGCCGACGTCGAGTCACGGTGGCCGCGGCTCGACTTCCGCGAGACCTTCAGCGCGTGCCTCCGGGACCAGGCCGCGCGCAAGCCCGCGTCGGTCGTCGCCGCCTACGTCGCCGCGGGTGGGGCCGACCGGGTGCGCTGAGCGCCGCCGGCGCCCGCCGCGAACTCACCCTCCGGACGCAGCCGGGGCAGCACCCGGGCCCACGTCGGGGGCATGGCGCCGTCGTCCGGCAGCGGATGCTCGGGCGGCGCGGCCGCTGAGCGGTGCTCGCCGGTGGTGCTCGCCGGTGAACCGCGGGCTCAGCCGCGCACGGGCCACCCGTACCCGCGAGCGCGCCGCGGTGTCCCGCACGCGCGCCAGCTCGTCGACGGCGAGCGCGGCGAGCCACGGCGGCCCGGCGGTGGCGGCGTCGAGCTCGTCGACCGCCGGGCCGGGTCGCCCAGGTGCCGGCCGACCAGCAGGCCGCGCACGTACCGCAGCACGCTCACGGTCCGACACCACGGCGGCACGACAGCCCGGCCGCCGGCCGGCACCCCCGATCACCAGCGCTGCGCGACGTCCTCCGCCCAGCCGTCGAGGCCCTCGACGTCGAGGCGTGCGCCGTCGTCGGTCGTGACCCGGCCCGACCAGGTGCCGAAGCACTGGTGGGTGGACGACGCCACGACGCCGAGCTGGGTGCGGCTCACGCGGTCGTGGGCGGGGACGAAGGTGAGGTCCAGCCGTTCGCCGCGCACGCGCCACGGTTCCGTGTACGCGCCGCGGTCGAACGTCCAGTCGAGCTCGTCGTGGATCTTGTGGAGACGGCCGTCGACGAACAGCCCGTTCTCGGTGGTCGCGCCGGCGCGCGTCCACGTCCCGCCGAGCTGGAGCGCCACCTCGTGCCTCGTGCCGTCGCCCGCGACGCCCCGGCCGCACCCCACGCCCCACTGCCAGGTGGCGCGGTACGGCCAACGGCCCCGCCCGTGGTCGAGCACGGCCCACGCCCCCGCGGCCACCGGGTGCTCGACGCCGTCGAGCAGGAGCCGGCCGGCCGCGGGCCGCCCGACGTCCTTCACGGTGTACTGGAAGCGCCGTGGCGACCAGGGCACCACGACCCCGAGCAGGTCCCGGCCCGCCGGCCGGGGCACGGTCACGTCGAGGTCCACGCGCGCCGTCCGCGCCCGCAGGCGCGTGCCACCGGGCCCCTCGTCGACGGCGACCGCCACGGCCCGCGTGCGCGACCGCACGGGGCCGTCACCGAGGCGGCCGGGCAGCGTCGCCGACCGGTTCAGCGGGGCGATCGCGACGGCGTCGACCTCCTCGCCGGACGCCCGGTCCAGCACCCACACCTGGTGCAGCGCGGCGTAGTCCAGCGCGGACGTGGTGAGCGCGACGACATGGTCCGGCGTCACGACCGCCCAGTACTCCCACCGCTTGTTCCGGCCGAGCCCGCGCAGGCCCCGGCCGACGCCCGACGTGTCGTGCACCGGCGCCCGCGACCACCCGACCGCGTCGGGGTTCAGGCGCCCGTCCGGGAGGCAGAGGGCGACGTCGGCGGTGATCTCGCGCTCGGTCGGAGGCCCGGTCGGATGCTCGGTCGGATGCTCGGTCGGATGCTCGGTCACGGGGCGAGGCTAGCGCCGCCTGCTAGCGTCCGGGCGTGCCCGACTCCTCCGCCCCCGCCGTCACCTTCCGCCTCGCGACCCGCGACGACCTGCCGCGCGTCGTCGAGCTCATCGCCGACGACGCCGTCGCCGCCGCCCGGACCGGCGTGTTCGGCCCCGCGCACGTCGCGGGCTTCGAGGCGGTCGACGCCAGCCCGAACGACGAGCTGGTCGTCGCCGAGCTGGACGGCGCGGTGGTGGGCTGCATGCAGCTGACGTTCGTGCCCGGCATCTCGCGCAACGGCGCGACGCGGCTCCTCGTCGAGGCGGTGCGCGTCGACGCCGCGCTGCGCGGGCAGGGCCTCGGCCGGGCGCTCATGGAGCACGCCCACGAGCGCGGCCGCGAGCGCGGCTGTGTCCTCGCCCAGCTCACGTCGGACAAGCAGCGCCCGGACGCGCACCGGTTCTACCGGTCGCTCGGCTACGCGCAGTCGCACGAGGGCTTCAAGCTGCCCCTGTGACGTCGGGACCGGCGGCGTCCGCCGTGCCGGACGCCGCCGGGCGGCGCACGTCCCGGATGCCGACCATGCTCACCAGGCCGCCGAGCACGAGCAGCCCCGCGGTGACCAGCAGCGCGCGGTGGAACGACGCGACGTCGAGCACCCCGCCGAGGATGACGCCGGCGAACGCGACGGTGAGCAGCCCGGCCACGCGCGAGACGGCGTTGTTCACCGCGGAGGCGATGCCGGCGTCCGCGGGCGGTGCCGCCCCGAGGATCGCCGCCGTCAGCGGAGCGACCGTGATGGACAGGCCCAGGCCGAACACGAGCAGCCCCGGCAGCACCTGCGTGACGTAGTGGGCGCTCGCGTCCATCGTGAGGAGCAGCAGGTAGCCGGCGCCCGCGACCACCGGCCCGATCGTCATGAACCACCGCGCCCCGTACCGGGCGGCGAGGGTGCCGAAGCGCGTCGACAGCGCGAGCATCGCGAGGGTCGACGGCAGCTGCGCCACCCCGGCGGCGGTGGCCGAGTAGCCCGCCACCTGCTGCAGGAACAGGCCGAGCACGAACCCGCCGAGCGAGAGCGCCCCGTAGACGGCGAACGTCGCGACGTTGCCCCACGCGAAGTTGCGCGCGGCGAACAGGCGGGGCGGCATCATCGGGTCGCGCGCCCGCCGCTCGTAGACCACGAACGCGACCAGGAGCACCGCGCCGACGGCGACGGCGGCCCACGTCCGCTCGATGAGCCCGTACACGCCCGCCGCGAGGCCGGTCGCGGCGAGCACGGCGCCCGGCACGTCGAGCCGGCGCCCGGTGGTCTGGTGCACCTCGGGCACGGGCCGCAGCAGCACCAGCGTGACGACGACGACCGGCAGGTTGATCCAGAACACCCAGCGCCAGGACAGCAGGTCGACCAGGCCGCCGCCGACGAACGGGCCCACGATCATCGCCGTCCCGGTCCACGCCGTCCATCGTCCGATGGCGCGTCCCTGCGCCTCGCCCTCGAACGTCGAGATGATGAGCGCCAGCGAGCTCGGCACCAGCAGCGCCCCGGCCACCCCCTGCAGCAGTCGGGCGCCCACGAGCACCGGGCCGGTCGGCGCGAGCGCGCACAGCACCGACGCCGCGGCGAACCCCACCAGCCCCGCGACGAGCACCCGGCGCCGCCCGTACAGGTCCGACAGGGACCCCGCGAGCAGGATGAGCGAACCGAGCGTGACGAGGTAGCCGTCCACCACCCACTGCTGCAGGCTCAGCCGCGCCTCCCCCGAGCCGCCGAGCTCGTCACCGATGGCGGGCAGGGCCACGTTCACGACGGTGCCGTCGAGGAACGACACGAACGAGGCCAGGATCGCGACCACCAGGACGCGGCTGCGCAGCCGCGCCTGCGTCGCGTCGGGCACCGACGGTGTGCTCACCGGATCACGGTACGGCGCAATGCCGGTGACGCGCCCGCCGCGGGGCGCTACCGTCACCGACGTGAGCAGCGACGCGAGACCAGAGTTCCGGCGCACAGCCATCACCGACGTCCCCGCCTCGAGGCGCCTCGGCGCCGAGGCGTTCGGCGTGCCGTCCACGCCCGCACCCGACCCCGACCCGGCGGCCTGGCCCTTGCCGAACATCCGGCCCTGGGTCGCGACGGACGCGGGTGAGGTCGTCGCCGGGCTGGGCGTCCGGTCGTTCACGTCGTGGTTCCACGGTGCCCGGCTGCCCACCGCAGGCTTCGCGGGCGTCACCGTCGCCGCCGAGCACCGGGGCACCGGGCTGCTCCGCCCGCTGATGGAGGCCGCGCTCGCGGAGGCCCGCGCGCTCGGGGACGTCGTCTCGACGCTCTACCCGTCGTCGGCGGGCATCTACCGCGGGCTGGGCTACGAGGTGGTCGGCGCCTTCGAGGACGTGCAGATCCCGATGGCGGCGCTCGCGGCCGTGCCCCGGCCCGCCGAGGGCGTGCGCGCCCGGCGCGCCACCGCCGACGACGTCCCCGCCGTCCGGCGGGTGTACGAGCAGTGGGCGTCCGCGCAGAACGGGCCGCTCTCGCGCGGCGAGACGCCGTTCACCATGGAGGCCGACGAGATGGTCGGGCCCGACGCCGAGTACACCGGCGTCAGCCTCGCGGTGCGCGGCGCGGGGTCGGACGAGGAGGTGCTGGGCTTCGCGAGCTGGTCGCGCGGCACGGGCTACGACCGCACCAACACCATCGAGGTCGACGACCTCGTCGCGCTCGTCCCCGACGCGGCCCGCGCCCTGTGGCGGGTGCTCGCCTCGTTCGCGTCGGTCGCGGGCGGGGTGCGGGTCTGCACGTCGGGCGGCTGGTCGGGGGCCGACGTCTCCCGCCTGGTGCTGCCCGACCACGCGGCCACCTCGGTGCCGCGCCCGTACATGCTGCGCCTGCTCGACGTGCCCGGCGCGCTCGGCGCCTCCCGTGTGGCCCCGGTGACGGCCCGCGTGCCGTTCGCCGTCGTCGACCCGCGGACGCCCGACCTCGAGGGCGCGTGGACCCTCGAGGTGGCCGACGGCGCGGTGCGCGTCTCGCCCGACGACGCCGCGGCCGCGGGCGACCGGCTGACGTTCACGTCCGCCGGGCTGGCCGCGACGTGGACGGGCGCGCAGTCGACGGCGAACGCCCGGCTCGCGGGCGGCGCCTCGGGCCCCGACGCGCACGACGCCGTCTGGGACGCCCTGTGGGGCGGCCGCCAGGTGCACGTGCGCGACTACTTCTGAGGCGCTCTGCCGTGCCCGGCCGCTCTCCCGCCTCCGCCACCCTGGCCCGCGCGCTCGCACCCCGCTTCGTGCTGCTCCTGCTGGCGGTCGTCGTCGCGCGCGTCGGACGGCTGGCCGAGCACCGGCTCCCGGACCCGGTCGGCGACGCGCTCGGCGACGTGCTGGCCGCGGCCCTCGTCGCCGTCCTCGTCCTGGTCGTCCGCCCCGGGATGCGCCCGCTCACGGCGGGCCTGACCGGGTTCGCGCTGTGCGCGGCGGTCGAGCTGCTGCGGCTGACCCCGCTGCCCGGCGCGCTCGCCGAGCGGTGGCCCGCCCTCGCCCCGGTGCTCGACCCCGCGTTCTCCGCGACGGTCCTGCTCTGGTCCGCGGTGGGCGTCGCCGTCGGCGTGGCGGCGGGCGTCGCCCTCGTACGCGTCGTCGCCCGGCGCGGGCGCGCGGGGGCTGGCCGCCATACCTAGAGGTAGGTATGGTAGCCGCATGAGCACGTCGACCGATGCGCGCGACCGCCTCGTCGCCGCCGCGCAGGAGATGTTCGCCGCCCAGGGCGTGGGCGCCACCAGCCCCCGCCAGGTCCTGGCGGCCAGCGGCGTGGGGCAGGGCAGCCTGTACCACCACTTCCCGACGAAGCACGACCTCGCCGCGGCCGCCGTCGGCGCCACCGTCGAGAGCGCGCTCACCGCCGCGCGCCGCGACCTCGAGGGCACGACGCCGGCACTCGACCGCGTCGTCGCCTACGTCGAGCGCCCCCGCGACGCCCTGGCCGGCTGCAAGATCGGTCGTCTCACCAGCGACCAGGCCGTCATGGACGACGACGGCCTGCGCGACGTCGTCACCGCCTACTTCGTCCGCCTGCTCGACGTCGTCGCCACGACCCTGCGCGAGGCCGGCCTGCCCGACGACGCCGCCCGCGACCGCGCGCACGCCGCCGTCGCGATCGTGCAGGGCGGCTACGTGCTCGCCCGCGCCACCGGCGACCCCGACGCGATGCGGGCCGCCGTGCGCGGGTTCGTCGCGCTCCTGACCGACCTTCCCGACGACCGGCACACCGACCCCACCGAGGAGACCACGTGACCTTCCGCGAGCGCCTGCGCGCCCTGCCGACCTTCCCGCCCGGGCTGCCGCCGTTCGGCGTCGACCTGGACGACCTCGCCACCGCCCCGGCCACGCCGCAGGAGCTCTTCGCGCAGTGGTTCGACGACGCGCTCGCCGCGGGCATCGGCGCCCCGCACGCGGCGACCCTGTCGACGGCGGACGCCGGGGGCCACGTGCACGCGCGCACCCTCGTGATCAAGGACGTCACCGCCGACGGCTGGTGGTTCGCCGGGCAGGCGACCAGCCCCAAGGGCCGCGACCTGGCCGAGAACGCGCACGCGGCGCTCACCGTGTTCTGGCGCGAGCTCGGCCGGCAGGTCCGCGTCACCGGACGCGCCTCCTCGGCCGGCCCCGAGGCGGGAGCGGCGGACTTCCGCGCCCGCCCGGACGGCTCGCGCGCCGCCGGGCTCGTCGGCCACCAGAGCGAGCCGCTCGGCTCCCGCCAGGAGTACTGGGACGCCTTCGCCGCCCGCCTCGTGGGCACCCGGGAGGATCCGGCCGTCGTCGCCCCCGCCTGGACCGCCTGGGTGCTGGCCCCTGCCACCGTCGAGTTCTGGGCGGCGAGCGACGACAAGGGCCAGTCCCGCCTCCGCTACCGCGCCACCCCGAGCGCCCCGCCCGAGACCGACGCCTGGACCAAGGAGCTGTTGTGGCCGTGACGACCCCTGACACCACCCTCGCGCACGCCCTGGACGACGCGGACGCCGCGCTCGCCGCCCTGATCGACGTCGTCCGCACCCTGCCCGAGGGCGCGGGCGCCGACCCGTCGCCCCTGGACGGGTGGAGCCGCGGGCACGTGCTGTCGCACGTGGCGAACGTCGGCGCCGCGCTCGCCCGGCAGGCGGAGCACGCCGCGCGCGGCGAGAAGATCGCGCCCTACGACGGCGGGCAGGTCGGCCGCGACGCCGCCATAGAGGCGGGCGCCGGCCGCACGGCGGCCGAGCACGCCGCGGCGCTCGAGGCCTCGCGCGTCCGTCTCGCCGCGGCCTGGCCTGCGCCGGGCGACGCCCTCTGGGCCGCCCCGGTCGCCTACCGCGACGGGGTGCTGACCGACGCCCTGCTCGCCTGGTGGCGCGAGGCGCGCATCCACTCCGTCGACGCGACCGCCGGCCTCGGCGACCGCTCCCTCGGGTACGGCACGTGGGACGACGCGTTCTGCGCGCACCTGCGGGAGTTCCTCGCGGTGCGGCTCCCGGCGGACGACGGCGGGCTCGAGCTCGTCGGCGAGCCGCGCGACGTCGCCGCGTGGCTCGCCGGTCGCACGCCCGCGGGGCCCGTCTCGGCGCTCCGGGACGGCGTCGCCGCGCCGCTGCCCACGCTCGGCCCGTGGCCGTCGTCGGCGGCGCCGAAGCCCTGACCTGCGGCGGCGCCCGGCAGTCGGTGTGACCCACGTCACTGCAGGTCAGGGGCCCGTGTGAGGTTGCTCTCATTCTTTGTGACAGTTTTCACGCGCGGCGTATGGTGAGCCGGTGACTTCGAGTGCTACGACTGCTGGGGCCCCCACAGGGGCCGACGTCGACGTCGTCCTCATCGGCGGCGGAATCATGAGCGCCACGCTCGGCACGCTGCTCCAGCAGCTCGAGCCGTCGTGGTCCATCCGGATCTACGAGCGCCTGGACGACGTGGCGCAGGAGTCCTCGAACCCGTGGAACAACGCGGGCACCGGGCACGCCGCGCTCTGCGAGCTCAACTACACGCCCGAGCGCAAGGACGGCTCGATCGACATCACCAAGGCGGTGGCGATCAACGAGCAGTTCGAGATCTCGCGCGAGCTCTGGCAGCACCTGCTCGCCACCGGCCGCCTCAAGGACGACTCGTTCCTCAGCAACACCCCGCACATGACGTTCGTGCGCGGGGAGAAGAACGTGGACTACCTGCGCCGCCGGTACGAGACGCTGCGCGTGCACCCCCTCTTCCGCGACCTCGAGTACAGCACCGACCGCGCGACCGTCGGCCGCTGGGCGCCGCTCCTGACCGCCGAGCGGGACGCCGACGAGCCGATCGCCGCCACCCGCGCGACGTCGGGCACCGACGTCGACTTCGGCAACCTCACGCGTCAGCTCGTGGACGGGCTCGTCGCGAACGGCGCCGAGCTCAAGCTGCAGCACGAGGTCAAGAGCCTCAAGCGCACCAAGGACGGCCGCTGGCGCCTGCGCGTCAAGGACCGCTCCTGGAACGCGCGGAACCGCACCAGCACCGTCACCGCGAAGTTCGTCTTCGTCGGCGCCGGCGGCGGCGCGCTCCCCCTGCTCCAGTCGGCCGGCATCCCCGAGATCAAGGGCTTCGGCGGCTTCCCGATCTCGGGCGAGTTCCTGCGCACCGACAACCCGGAGCTCGTCGCCCAGCACCAGGCCAAGGTGTACGGCAAGGCCGACGTCGGCGCCCCGCCGATGTCCGTGCCGCACCTCGACACCCGCGTGGTCGACGGCAGGACGTACCTCATGTTCGGCCCCTACGCCGGCTTCAGCCCCAAGTACCTCAAGAAGGGCAAGTACCTGGGCCTGATCACGTCGCTGCGCGCCAACAACGTCACGTCGATGCTCGGCGCGGGCCTCAAGAACCTCGACCTCACGCAGTACCTCGTCGGCCAGCTGATGGCCGCGCCCGAGACCAAGTTCCAGGCGCTGCAGCAGTTCATGCCGACCGCGCACCCCAAGGACTGGGAGAAGCTGACGGCCGGCCAGCGCGTGCAGGTCATCAAGCGCGACGCCGACGGCAGGGGCGTGCTCCAGTTCGGCACCGAGATCGTCACGGGCGCCGAGGGCTCCATCGCCGGCCTGCTGGGCGCCTCGCCGGGCGCCTCGACCGCGGCCTCCGCGATGGTCGACCTGCTCGAGCGGTGCTTCCCGTTCCGGTTCACCAAGTGGCGCCCCGAGCTCGCCTCGGTCATGCCCAGCCTGGACGGCGTGCCCGCCGACGCCAGCACGATCGACGCGACGCCGGTCCCGGACTCGCCGTCGTACCTCCACGCCGACGGCGTCCTGGACGCCGCGGTCTACGAGTCGCAGGCGGACTCCCGCTTCTGAGCTCGACCCTCCTCGGCGGCGTCAGAGAGCCTGGACGATCTTGTCCACCTGCTCCCTGGCGTCGCCGAAGAGCATCCGGGTGTTATCGCGGAAGAACAGCGGGTTCTGCACGCCGGCGTAGCCGGTGGCGAGAGACCGCTTGAACACCACGACGTCGCGCGCCTTCCACGCCTCGATGACGGGCATGCCCGCGATGGGTGACGACGGATCGTCCTGCGCCGCCGGGTTCACCGTGTCGTTCGCGCCGATGACGAGCACTACGTCGGTGCCAGGCAGGTCGGGGTTGACCTCGTCCATCTCGAGCACCAGGTCGTAGGGCACGCGCGCCTCGGCCAGCAGCACGTTCATGTGGCCCGGCAGCCGCCCCGCCACGGGGTGCACGCCGAACCGGACGGTCACGCCGCGCGCCCGCAGCCGCTCGGCGAGGTCCGCCACCGGGTGCTGGGCCTTCGCCACCGCCATGCCGTACCCGGGCACGACGACGACCGAGCGCGCCGCGGTGAGCAGCCCCGCCACCTCGTCCGGCGACGTCTCGCGCACCTCCCCCGCCTCCTGCGTGCCGCCGCCGGGGCCGCCTGTCGCCCCCGCGCCGAAGCCGCCGAGCACGACGGACCAGAACGACCGGTTCATCGCCTTGCACATGAGGTAGCTGAGGATCGCGCCGGAGGCCCCGACCAGGGCACCCGTGATGATGAGCAGGTCGTTGCCGAGCGTGAAGCCCGCCGCCGCCGCGGCCCAGCCGGAGTACGAGTTGAGCATCGACACCACGACCGGCATGTCCCCGCCGCCGATCGCGGCGACGAGGTGCCAGCCGAGCGCCAGCGCGACGAGCGTCATGAGCAGCAGCGGCAGGACCGCGGCCCCGTCGTCGTCCGCGCTCACGAACCAGGCCAGCAGGCCGGCGGACGCGACCAGCGCCAGCAGGTTGAGCGCGTGCCGGCCGGGCAGCGTGAGCGGCGCCGAGGGCAGCCGCCCGGAGAGCTTGCCGAACGCCACGACCGAGCCCGTGAACGTCACCGCGCCGATGAGCACGCCGAGGAACACCTCCACGCGGTGCACGGTGTCACCGCCCGCCGCCGCGGCACCCACGGGCTCCGCGAGGAACGAGCCGTAGCCCACCAGCACCGCCGAGAGCCCCACGAACGAGTGCAGCAGGGCGATGAGCTCCGGCATCTGCGTCATCTCGACGCGCCGCGCCCGCCACGACCCCACCGCCGCGCCCACGACCAGCACCAGCAGGATCAGCCCCGCCGTCACGGGCCACGGGCGCTGCGACCGGTCGAGCGCCAGCGCGATCGTCGCGACGATCGCCAGGCCCATCCCGAGCATCCCGAGCACCGTGCCGCGTCGTGCGGACTCCTGCGCGGACAGCCCCGCCAAGGACAGCACGAACAGCAGCCCCGCGATCACGTACGCGGCCTGCGCGACCGACGTCACCGTCATGACGCCTCCCCGCCCGGGGTCTCCCGACGGAACATGCCCAGCATCCGGCGGGTCACGAGGAACCCGCCGAACACGTTGACGCTCGCGAGCGCGGCGGCCAGGACGGCGAGCGTCGTGACGAGCGGCGACGAGTCGCCGATCTGCAGCAGCGCGCCGACCATGATGATGCCGCTGATGGCGTTGGTCTGGGCCATGAGCGGCGTGTGCAGCGCGTGCGTGACGTTCGAGATCACGTAGAAGCCCACCACCACCGCGAGCGCGAACACCGTGTAGTGCCCGACGGCGTCCGGCGGCGAGACGGCGATCAGCAGGCCTGCGGCCACGGCGCCGAGCGCGCCCAGCACCGTGCGGCGCATCCCGCGGCGACGGCGCTCGGCCCCGGGGTCGACGGGAGCAGGCTCGGGCGGCACGGGCGCCGGGGCCGGCGGCGGCGCCGCGGACACCGCGACGGGCGGGGGCGGCCACGTCACCGCGCCCTCGTGGGTCACCGTCATGCCGCGGACCACCGGGTCGTCGAGGTCGAGCACCACGCGGCCGTCCCTGGCCGGCGTGAGCAGCGTGAGCAGGTTGACCACCACGGTGCCGAGCAGCCGCGAGCTGTGCTGCGGCAGCCGCGCGGCCAGGTCGGTGTACCCGAGCACGACGACCCCGCGGCCGGTGACCACCCGCTCCCCCGGCACCGTGGCCTCGCAGTTGCCGCCGCCGGGCGCGGCGAGGTCCACGACCACGGAGCCGGGCCGCATCGCGTCGAGCATCGCGCGCGTGATCGTCGTCGGCGCCGTGCCGCGAACGAGCGCGGTCGTGACGACGACGTCCGCCCGCGCGGACTGCTCCGCGTACGCGCGCAGGGCCGCGGCCTCCTGGTCGGCGCTCTGCGCGCTCGCGTACCCGTCGGCGCTGACCTGCTGGACGGCGTCGTCGGCACGCACGACGCGGGCGCCGAGCGACTCGATCTGCTCGGCCGCCTCGGGCCGCACGTCGAACGCGTGCACCTCGGCGCCGAGGCTCACCGCGGTGCCGATCGCGGCCAGGCCGGCCACGCCGGCGCCGATGACGAACACCCGCGCGGGCGGGGTGCTGCCCGCGGCCGTCACCTGACCGGTGAACATGCCGCCGAACTCCTCGGCCGCCTCGACCACCGCGCGGTAGCCGGCCACGTTGGACAGCGCCGACAGGACGTCCAGGGCCTGCGCGCGCGAGATGCGCGGCACCGTGTCGAGGGCCAGCGCCGTCACGCCGCGGGCGGCGAGCGCCGCCAGCAGGTCGGGGCTCGTCGGCGGGGCGAGCTGCGCGACGAGCGTCGCGCCCGGCCGCATCAGGTCGAGCTCGGCGAGGCCCGGCGCGTGCAGCGTGACCACGACGTCGGCCGCCCACACGTCGGCGCGGTCCGCGACGCGGGCCCCTGCCGCCACGTAGTCGTGCGCGGGCAGGCGCGCGCCGTCCCCCACCCCGGGCTCCACGACGACGTCGTGCCCGAGGGCGACGAGACGACGGACCGCGTCCGGGGTGACGGCGACGAGGCGCGGGTCCGCCCCGGCGGTGCGGGGGGCTCCGATGCGCACGGCCGCCTCCCTCAGCGGGCGTCGCGCAGGCTGCCCCACGCCGTCCAGCGGTCGACCTCGACCACGGCGGTCACGCGGGCACGGTCCCGCACGCCGTACGCGTCGCCGGTGTAGTGGCGCGCGATGCGGTCGGTGTCGGAGAGGTCGGCGTCGTCGCGCCACGCGGTGACGCGGCCGAGCAGCGTGGCGTGCGTGTACCAGTCGTCGGCCAGCACGGTGAGGCTCACGTGCGGGTTCGCGCGCAGGTGCTGCACCCGCTTGCGCGTCGCGTCGAGGTTCACCAGCACGTGCCAGCCGCCCGCGCCGTCCTCCTCGAGCAGGTACCACGTCGCCGCGGTGACGGGGCTGCCGTCCGGGCGGACGACGCCGATCACGGCGGGCTGGGGACGGCGGAGCAGGTCGAGCACGGGGGCCGGGAACGGCGGACGGGGCATCGTTGACTCCTCGCAGACTTCGTGACGCTCATCGTGGTGCGTGGCACGTTTCGGTCGCTCGGCGCCGACGCTACGCCCTGGACGTGCGCGGATGCACGCGATCTCGTCGTGTCGTACCCCCGCTAGGGTGATCGGCAAGCGCTTGCCCGGTTCCGTCGTCCGCTCCCCGAAAGGACCCGCATGCCCCGCACCGTCCACCTCGCCGGAGACTCCACCGCCGGCCCGAAGAGCCGCGCCGCCGCGCCCGAGACCGGCTGGGGGATGGCCCTGCCGTACTACCTCGACGACGCCGTCGCCGTCGCCAACCACGCGCGCAACGGCCGCAGCACGCGCAGCTTCGTCGCCCAGGGCCGGCTCGACGCCGTGGCCCGCGACCTGCGGGCGGGCGACGTCCTGGTGATCCAGTTCGGCCACAACGACGCGAAGGTCGAGGACCCCGAGCGGCACACCGAGCCCTGGACGTCGTACACCGAGCACCTCGCCCGGTTCGTCGACGTCGCGCGCGCCGCCGGCGCGCAGCCGGTGCTCGCGACGTCGGTCGAACGACGCCGGTTCGACGACGCGGGCCGGGCCGTGCCCGCCCACGGCGAGTACCCCGACGCGATGCGCGCCCTCGCCGCGCGCGAGGACGTGCCGCTCGTGGACGTCCAGCGCGACTCGCTCGCGCTGTGGCACGACCTCGGGCCGGAGCGCACGCTGCACTACTTCTTCCACGCCGACGACGGGCGCCGCGACGACACGCACTTCAACCCGCCCGGCGCGGGGGCCGTCGCCCGGCTCGTCGCCACCGGCCTCCTCACCTCGGGCGTCCTCGAGAGCCACGAGGTACGGCGGCTGGACGAGGACGTGCCCGACGCCTGGTTCCGCTGGCTCGACGACGAGCCGGCCTGAGCTCAGCCGCCGACGCGCACGATCGTCTTGCCGGGGGCCCGGCGCGGCGCGGCGAACGCCGCCGGGGCCTCCGCCAGCGGGACGACCGTGCCGATCACGGTCCGCAGGCGGCCCTCCCGCACGCGCCGGGCGAGCCCGGCCAGCTGCTCCCGGTCGGGCTCGACGACGAAGAACACGGCGCGCCCGTCGGCGGGCCGCGCCCCGGGCGGGCCTGCGATCGTCACCAGGGTGCCGCCCCCGCGCACGAGTGCGGCGGATCGGATCGCGACGTCCCCGCCGATGACGTCGAAGACGAGGTCGACCCCGCCCGCGGCCGCGAGGCCCTCCCGCTCCAGGTCGAGGAACTCGTGCGCGCCGAGCCCGAGCGCGGCCTCCCGGTCGCGCGCGCGGCCCGTGCCGACGACGTGCGCGCCGGCCTCGCGGGCGAGCTGCGTGACGACCGATCCCACACCGCCGGCCGCGCCGTGCACCAGCACGCTCTGGCCCGCCTGCAGGCGCGCGTGCACGAACAGGCCCTGCCATGCGGTGAGGCCGGAGACCGGCAGGCTCGCCGCCACGACGTGGTCGACGTCCGCCGGCAGGGGCGCGAGGTTGCGCGCCTCGACCGCGACGAGCTCGGCGAGGGTGCCGTCGCGGGTCCAGTCCGCGAGGCCGAGCACACGCTGCCCCACCGTGAGCCCGGTGGTGCCGTAGCCGAGCTCCTCGACGACCCCGGACAGCTCGTGCCCGGGGATGCTCGGGGTCCGGTCCCGCCCGGCCCGGTCGGTCCAGGTCCCGGGCCAGGTGAGCTCGCCGGGAGTGAACCCGGACGCGTGCACCCGGACGATCACGTCGTTCTCCGCGGCGTGCGGCGCAGGACGCTCCGCGAGCCTCATCCCGGCGACGCCGGCCTCCTGGTCCTCCACGACGACTGCCTGCATGGCCCGCTCCTTCGGTCGGTGGGTTGTCGACCGTCCGACGACGCAGCCGCACGAGATGTCAGGAGGGCGGGTTCCAGCGGGTGAGCTTGCCCGGGTTCCACTGCACCCACACCGCGGCGACCTGCCCGTCGACCACGCGGAGGTTCACCACCCCGGTGACACGTCCGCCGCGCACGAACGTCAGAGCCGCGCCGTCCGCCGTGGTGCGCAGCTCCAGCCGCGCGTCCGCCTGCCGGTCCAGGACGCCGAGCAGGAAACGCGCCACCTTCGACGAGCCGTGGACCGGGTTGAGCGCCGCCCGCACCACGCCGCCCCCGTCGGAACGCAGCTCGACCGACGGATCGAGCAGCGCCGTGAGGGCGGCCAGGTCTCCGCCGTCCGCCGCACGCGCGAAGGCCGCGACCACGCGGTCGTGCTCACCCGGGCCCGCCTCCCCCGCCCGGCCGTCCCGCACGTGGGCCCGCGCCGAGCTCGCCAGCTGCCGGGACGCGGCCGGCGTGCGCCCCAACGTCTCCGCCACCTCGGCGAAGGAGTACCCGAAGACGTCGTGCAGCACGAACGCCACCCGCTCGGCGGGCGTCATCGCCTCCAGCACCACGAGGAGCGCGGTGCTCACCGACTCGTCCCGCGCGACCCGCTCCGCCGGGTCGGCGACGTCGGCGCCGTCGGCCCCGGTCGCCCGCGCGAACACGTCGCCGGGCACCGGCTCGGGCAGCCATGGCCCGACGTACCGCTCGCGGCGCGCCCGCGCGCTGCCGAGCACGTCCAGGCACACCCTGCTCGTGACCCGGGTCAGCCAGGCGGCGGGGTTCACGACCGCCGCCCGCTCGGACGTGTCGAGGCGGTACCAGCGGACGAACGCCTCCTGGACCGCGTCCTCGGCCTCCGCCGTCGTCCCGAGCATCCGGTACGCCAGGCCGACGAGCCGACGTCGCTCCCCGTCGAGGAGCGCACCGTCCCCGCCGTCCTCGCCCATCACGACCCGTTCCCTCTCGTCCGCCGTCCCCGCGCCACCGCGCCGACACTATGCCTGCCCGCGCCACGCCCGCCCGCCAGGCCTGACGTCCCGCTCGCGTGCATCGTCAGGAGGGCAAGCGCGACACCATCACCGACGAACCGAAGGATCCCCGTGACCACGATCAACCTCGGCAAGACGCACCCCGCGGCCTACAAGTCCCTCCTCGCGCTCGACGGCGAGGCCGCCGCCGCGTGCACCGCGGCGGGCCTCGACCCCCTGCTGGTCGAGCTCGTCAAGCTTCGGGTCTCCCAGCTCAACGGGTGCGCGTTCTGCCTGCGGATGCACACCCGCGACGCCCTGGCCCAGGGCGAGAGCACGGACCGCCTCGCCGTCCTCGCCGCCTGGTGGGAGTCGCAGTACTTCACCGCCGCCGAGCGCGCCGCCCTCGCCCTCGCCGAGCAGGTCACCCGGCTCGACGTGCCGGAGCGGCCACAGCCCGACCGGGACGCCCTGACCGACGAGCAGGCCGGCGCCGTCGGCTGGCTCGCGGTCGTGATGAACGCCTGGAACCGGGTCGCGATCACCAGCCACTATCCCGTCCACTGACCGGCGCGGGAGGCGCGGGCTTCCGCAGCGCCCGACGAACCGCTAGGGTGAAACACGCTGGAACCGGTTCCAGCGTGGCTCAACCCCGGAGGTCCGCGTGGTCACGCTCCGCGACGTCGCACGCGCGGCGGGCGTCTCGCTCGCCACCGCGTCGCGCGCGATGAGCGACGCGCCGCACGTGTCGGCGGCCAACCGCGCGCAGGTGGCCCGGGCCGCGGAGTCGCTCGGCTACCGGCCCCACCCCGCGGCCCGCGCGCTGACCACCGGCAGCACCGGCACGGTCGGGCTGGTCGTGCCCGACCTCGCCAACCCGTTCTTCGCGGCTGTCGCCAAGGGCGTGCAGGCGCGGGCCCGGGAGACCGGCCGCGAGGTCCTCGTCGCCGACACCGACGAGGACGTCACCGTCGAGCCCGACGTCATCACCCGGCTCGGCGACCGGGTCGACGGGCTCGTGCTCTGCTCGCCGCGCCTGCCCGCCGACCGGCTCCGGCCGCTGCTGGTGTCCGCGGACGGCCCGGTGGCGCTGGTCAACCGCGAGGCGCCCGGCGTGCCGTCGGTCTCGTTCGACATCGCCGACGGGGTGCGCCAGGCGCTCGACCACCTGCGCGCCCTCGGGCACGACGTCGTCGCCTACGCCGGCGGGCCGCGCACCTCGTGGTCGGACGCCGAGCGCCGGACGGCGCTGGCCACGCTCTCGACGGTCACGACCGGCGACGCCGTGCTGGACCTCGGCACCTTCCGGCCGACGCACGGGGGCGGCGTCCAGGCCGCGGACCTCGCGCTCGCGGCCGGCGCCACGGCGGTGCTGTGCTTCAACGACCTCGTCGCCCTCGGCGTCCTGGCCCGGCTGCACGCGCGCGGGGTCGCCACGCCCGCCGACGTGTCCGTCGTCGGGTTCGACGACGTCGCCGCGGCGTCGCTCGTGACTCCCGCCCTGACCACCGTCGCCGTGCCGCTGGCCCGGGCCGGACGGGTCGCCGTCGACCTGCTGGCCGGCGGCTCCCCCGAGCCCGAGCACCGCCGGCTGCCCGTCGAGCTCGTCGTGCGCGCGTCCACCGCGCCGGCGACTCCCGCCCCCGCCGTCACCGACGCCCGTCCCCTCTCCACCGATCCCGAGGTCGCGATCCGATGAGCACCGCCCCGCACCACCCGCTGCTGCCGCTCGCGGCGACCCCCACGCCGGGCGCTCCCGCCGATCCGCCGCTGCCGGACGTCGTCGACCTCGCCGACGTCGCGCTGTTGCTCCGGCCGGCCGACGACGTCGCCGTCACGACGCGCCAGGTGCCCACGGGCACCACGGTGCGCCTGCCCGACGGCACCGAGGCGACCACCCGCTCGACCCTGCCCCGGGGCCACAAGCTCGCCGTCCGCCCCGTGGCGGCCGGCACGGAGGTGCGCAAGTACGGGCAGTCCATCGGCCGCGCGACGAAGGACGTCGTGTCGGGCGACCACGTGCACACGCACAACCTGGGCATGGACGACGGCGCCCGCGAGTACGAGTTCGGCACCGCGCGCACCACTCTCCCCGAGCCCACGACGCGCCGCACGTTCCAGGGCTACCGCCGCTCGGACGGCCGCTGGGGCACCCGCAACTACGTCGGCATCCTCACGTCGGTGAACTGCTCGGCGTCCACTGCCCGGATGATCGCGGACCAGTTCCGCGGCCCGGTGCTCGACGCCTACCCCCACGTCGACGGCGTCGTCGCGCTCACGCACGACACCGGCTGCGGCCTGGTCCCGACGTCGGAGGGCGCGCAGGTCACCCTGCGCACGCTGCGCGGCTACGCGTCCCACGCGAACATGGCCGGGCTGCTCGTCGTCGGGCTCGGCTGCGAGATGCTGCCCGCCGCCTCCGTGCTCGACGGCCTGGAGCTGCGCGACGACCTGCCCGTGCGCACGCTCACCATCCAGGACACCGGCGGCATCCGCGCGACCGTGCGCGCGGGCGTCGCCGCCGTCACCGAGATGCTGCCCGCGATCGACGCGCTGCGACGCGAGGAGGCCCCCGCGTCCGAGCTCGTGCTGGGCCTCAACTGCGGCGGCTCCGACGGGTTCTCGGGGATCACGGCCAACCCCGCGCTCGGCCACGCCTCCGACCTGCTCGTCGCGCAGGGCGGCACGTCGATCCTCGCCGAGACGCCCGAGGTGTTCGGCGCCGAGCACCTGCTGCTGCGCCGCGCCGTGTCGCGGGAGGTGGGCCAGCGCCTGCTCGACCGGCTCGACTGGTGGCAGGGCTACGCGGCGGCCGGCGGCGGCACGCTCGACAACAACCCGTCCCCCGGCAACAAGGCGGGCGGTCTCACGACCATCCTCGAGAAGTCGCTCGGCGCCGTCGCCAAGGCGGGCACCGCCGACCTCGTCGCGGTGCACGAGTACGCCGAACCCGTCACCGAGCGCGGCATGACCTTCATGGACACGCCCGGCTACGACCCGGTGTCCGTGACGGGCATCGTCGCGGGAGGCGCGAACGTCGTCGTCTTCACGACCGGCCGGGGCTCCGTGCTGGGCTGCAAGCCGTCGCCGTCGATCAAGGTCGCGACGAACTCCGACACCTACCGCCGCATGAGCGAGGACATGGACCTCGACGCCGGCCGGATCGTCGAGACCGGGCTGAGCGTCGAGGAGGTGGGCGAGGAGCTGTTCGAGAAGATCCTCGCCGTCGCGTCCGGGGAGCAGACCGTCTCGGAGGAGCTCGACCTGGGCGCCGACGAGTTCGTGCCCTGGCAGCTCGGAGCGGTCACCTGACGCGGCCTCGAGCCCGGCAGACCCGTCGGGCTCAGGCCTCGATCCCGCGCAGCAGGCGGCTCAGCGCGGCCCACGCCTGCTCGAGCGCGCGGTCGCGGTCGGGCGAGGCGGCCACCCAGAGAGCCGCCTCGTTCATGGCCCCGGACAGCAGTGCGGACGTGGCGGGCACGTCGGCGGCGCGCACCCGTCCGGCGTCCGCGAGCTCGCCGAGCACCTCGTCGAGCAACCGCCCCGAGCTCGCGGCGTCGTCCTCGCGCCAGCGCGCCCAGCCGAGCACGGCCGGCCCGTCGACGAGCACGACCTGCCGGGCGTCGTCGGCGACGACCGCCGACAGGAAGGCGCGGCAGCCCGCCTCGAGGCTCTCCCACGGGTCGCCGAGGCCGTCGGTCGCGCGCTCGATCTCCGCGCCGACGGCCGCGGTCACGTCCGCGTGCACCGCGGCGAACAGCCCGGCGCGGCTGCCGTAGTGGTGGTACACGGCGCCCCGTGTCACGCCGCACGCCGCGGCGACCTCCTCGACCGCCACGGCGGCGTACCCCCGCGCCGCGTACAGCCCACGCGCGGCGGCGAGGATCGCGGCCGCCGTCGCCTCGCTCTCCGCCCTCGATCTCCTCGGCATGGTTGACAGGTTACCGACACCATGAATGTATAGATACGTACACGCCGTACGTAAACCCTCCGGGAGTCGTCATGATCACCAGCCTGTACCCCGTCCTCGCCGCCTCGGACGTCCCGGGAGCCGCGCGCTTCTACGCCGACCTCCTCGGCATGACGCCGACGTTCTCCTCGGACTGGTACGTCAGCCTGCGCTCCGGCACGGCGGAGCTCGCCGTCGTCGACGCGGACCACGAGACGATCCCCGAGCCCGCCCGGGGCGCCCGCGCGGCCGGCGTCCTCGTCACCGTCGAGGTGGACGACGTCGACGCCGTGCACGCCCGCGTCCTCGCCAGGGGCGCACACGACGTGCTGCTGCCGCTGCGCGACGAGGCGTTCGGCCAGCGGCACTTCATCGTGGCCGGGCCCGACGGCGTGCTCGTCGACGTCGTCACCCCGATCCCGCCGTCCGCAGAGTTCGCCGGTCTCTACGCCAGGGCCGGCGCCGAGGCCGAGGGCGCCTAGACGCGCTCCCGCACCCGTGCCAGCCCCTCGCCCGTCAGCGCGTCGCAGAACACCCGCCGGCCCGCCAGCACCATGACGAGCGCGAGGGTGCTGCCGCGGACCACGGGGCCGTGGCCGTGCGCGAACGGGCCGTCGGTCGCCTCGAGGCGCAGGCCGCGCGCGACGCTCCGGCCGGGGACGGTGAAGTCGCGCGCGGCGAAGAAGCGCGCCACCTCGGTGGTCGCGGCGACCGGCGGCACGCGCGGGATGCCGAGCGGCGTGCGGACGTCCTGCCCGTGCACGACGACTCGCCCAGCCACGCGGCCGTGTGCCCGCTCGGCGCGACCGTGCCGGTCGCGACGGCACGGAAGCGCTCGAGCGTCTCGACGGGCGTCGCGCCGCGGTGCTCCGCCAGGCGCCGCGCGTTGTGCAGGTCGGCGTCGAACCGCGCCCCGACGATGCTGCGCAGCCAGGCCCACCGGCCGGTGCTCGCGCCCGCCGTGAGGTGCGCGACGACGTCCTCCACGGTCCAGTCCCCGCACAACGAAGGCCCGGCCCACGCCGCGTCGTCGAGCTCCTCGAGCTCGTCCGCGAGCGCCTCGCGCTCGGCACGGATCATGGACCAGGTCTCGGCGCGCGGGGTGCTCGTCGTCACGTGGGCAGCCAACCACGGGACACCGACGCCGCGGTTAGGCTCGACGGTGCCCACGACGACGCCGAAGACCTGGAGGACTGCGCCCGTGTCGGGTTCGATGAGTGACGGGGCGCGCGTGGCGTTCCTGGACGTGGACGGCACCTACGCGGACCACGGTGCGGTGCCGCCCGCGCACGAGGAGGCCGTCCGTGCCGCGCGGCGCGCCGGCCACCGGGTGCTGCTGTGCACCGGCCGCCCCGAGTCGATGCTGCCGCCGTCGCTCCTGGCGGCGGGCTTCGACGGCATCGTGGCGACGGCGGGTGCGTTCGTCCGGCTCGACGGCGAGGTCGTGGCCGACCTCCGTTTCCCCGACGACCTCGCGACGCGCGTGCGGCACGTGCTCGACGCCCACGACGTCGCGTACCTGCTGGAGACCCCCGACGCGGTGTACGGGCCGGTCGGCCTCGACGCCCGCCTCGCTGTCCGCGGGGACGCGGCACCCCACGAGATCCTCGACGTGCTGCGGATGCCCGGCGACCTCGCGGGCGTCCGGTACGCCAAGATCAGCTACTTCGACTCGCGCGTGCCGATCGCAGGCCTGCGCACCGAGCTCGGCCCCGAGGTCGGCATCCTCCCCTCGTCCTACGCGGACACGGGCGACAACGCCGGGGAGATCCACCTGGCCGGGGTGCACAAGGCCGTCGGGATGGCGGCCGTGATCGAGCACCTGGGGCTCACGGCCGCGCAGGCGGTCGGCGTCGGCGACGGGTACAACGACGTCGAGATGCTCCAGTACGCGGGCACCGCCGTGGCGGTCGAGGGCGCGCCGCCGGCCGTCCTCGCCGAGGCGGACTTCGTGGTGCCCGGGCCCGCGCGCGGCGGCGTCGCGGAGGCGTTCGCCCGGCTGGGGATGATCGACGGCACTGCCTGACCCGCCACGACCCCGACGCGCGGCGTCCGCGGGTACGGTGAGGGCCGCGGGCCCGCGACGACGCGGACCCGCGTGCCGACCGACGGACGGAGCCCCCTGATGGCCGACCTGGACGCCCTCACGACGACCCACCTCGACAAGGCCCGCGCCGCGGAGAACGGCCGCAGCGCGGAGGTCGTCGTGCACGACGGCCCCTTGCGGCAGACGATCCTGGCGCTGGTCGAGGGGATCGAGCTGGGCGAGCACAACTCGCCGCCCGCGGCCTCGGTCCTGGTGCTGCACGGGCGCGTGCGGGTGACCGCGCTCGACGGGAACGACGAGGTCCACGCCGGGCAGCTGCGCGTGCTGACCCACGAGCGGCACGCCGTCAGCGCGCTGGAGGACTCGGTCTTCCTCCTCACGACGGTGACCAGCATCCCCAAGCCCTGAGCGCCGGCCCTCCCGTACGTCCCACGTCGTGAGACCCGGGGGTGACGTGGGCAACCGGTTTCTGGCAGCCTCGGTCCCGAACGGTGTGAATCGTCTCAACCGGAACGGAGCAACGATGCTGCCGACTCTCCGCACGACCGCAGCCACCACCACGCTCGCCACCGCCGTGGGCGCGCTCTGCGCGCTCGCCCTCGCCTCCCCCGCCCTCGCCGCCGGCGCCCCGCCCGCCCCCGCGGTGCCGGCGTCCGCCGCGGACGCGTCGCCCGGCGGCCGGGCGGTGATCAGCACGCCCGGCGCCGACGGCAACCGCGTGAGCTGGCGCCTTCTGGCGTCCGACGGCGGCGACGCGGCGTTCCACGTCTACCGCGACGGCGTCCGGGTGCCCGGGCCCGCCGTGACCGGCGCGACATCGTTCCTCGACCGCGGCGCGCCCGCCGACGCCCGCTACGCCGTCCTCGCTGTCGGGGACGGGGCCGCGCGCGCCAGGGCCGCGCTGTCCGCCGGCACCGCCGAGGACGCCGCCGGGCAGGTCGCCGGCGAGTCCCTCACGCTCGCGCCCGTCGCGGGCGCCGAGGCGAGCTCGCTCGACGTCCCGCTGGACGTGCCGCCCGCCGGCGACGGGTACACCTACTCCGCGAACGACGCGTCGGTGGGCGACCTCGACGGCGACGGCGAGTACGAGATCGTCCTGAAGTGGGACCCGAGCAACGCCAAGGACAACTCGCAGTCCGGCGTCACGGGCAACGTCTACCTCGACGCGTACGAACTCGACGGCGAGCGGCTGTGGCGCGTCGACCTCGGCCGCAACATCCGCGCCGGGGCGCACTACACGCAGTTCCAGGTCTACGACTACGACGGCGACGGCGCCGCCGAAGTCGCCGTGAAGACCGGCGACGGCACCGTCTCGGGCACCGGTCAGGTCATCGGGGACGGCGACGCCGACCACCGCAACTCCAGCGGTTACGTGCTCAGCGGACCAGAGTTCCTCTCGGTCTTCCGGGGCACCGACGGCGCCGAGCTCGACACCGTCGACTTCCGGCCCGCCCGCGGCAACGTCGGCGACTGGGGCGACACGTACGGCAACCGGGTGGACCGCTTCCTCGCGGGCACGGCGTACCTCGACGGGTCCCGGCCGAGCATCGTCATGGGGCGCGGCTACTACGCCAAGACGGCCGTCTCCGCGTGGGACTTCCGCGACGGCGCGCTCACCCGCCGCTGGACGTTCGACTCCAGCTCGTCGACCAACGGGCCCGACTGGACGGGACGCGGCAACCACCAGCTCTCGATCGCGGACGTGGACGACGACGGCCGCGACGAGATCCTCTACGGCTCGATGGCGATCGACGACAACGGGTACGGGCTGTGGCAGAACGGCACCCACCACGGCGACGCCTACCACGTGAGCGACCTCGTGCCGTCGAACCCCGGGCTCGAGGTGTTCAAGCCGTCCGAGTCCGGCAGCGACCCCGCGCACTGGGTCGCCGACGCCGCCACCGGCAGGATCCTCTCCAGCGCTCCGGCCGCCGGCTCCGACAACGGCCGCGGCGTGGCCGCGGACATCACCGCGGACAACCCCGGGGCCGAGGTCTGGTCGTCCAAGGTCTCCGGCCTGCGCAGCGCGACGGACGGCTCCGAGGTGGGTCGTAAGCCGGGCTCCACCAACTTCGTGATCTGGTGGGACGGCGACGGGCAGCGCGAGCTGCTGGACGACACCCACATCGACAAGTACGGCGCGAGCGGCGACACCCGACTGCTCACGGGTGCGGGGGTCGCGTCCAACAACGGCACCAAGGCGACGCCGGCGCTCCAGGCCGACATCCTCGGCGACTGGCGCGAGGAGGTCGTCTTCCGCACGACCGACTCCAGCGCGCTGCGGATCTACTCCACGGACATCCCGACCGACATCGCGCACCCGTCGCTCATGGAGGACCGGCAGTACCGGCTGGCCGTCGCGTGGCAGAACACGGCGTACAACCAGCCGCCGCACCCCAGCTTCGCCACGGTGGACTGACGACCGTCGTCCCCGTACGGTCGGCCCGCGCCGGGCTCAGCCCTGGCGCGGGCCGACCCACACCTGCTGCACGTTGACGAACTCCTTGATGCCGTGCGGGCCGAGCTCGCGCCCGTAGCCGGAGCGCTTCACCCCTCCGCTGGGCAGCCGGGGGTCGGTCTTGACGATGCCGTTCACCGAGACCTGACCGGCCGCGATGTGGCGGGCCATCGCCTCGCCGCGCTCCGGCGTCGACCAGACGCTCGCCGCCAGGCCGTACTCGGTCCGGTTCGCGGCCTCGAGCGCCTCGTCGGCGTCGGCGGCCCGCAGCACCGCCATGACCGGACCGAACGTCTCCTCGCAGGCGGCGGTCATGTCGTCGGTGACGTCGTCGAGCAGGGTGGGCGGGTAGTACCAACCCGGGCCGTCGGGCAGCTCGCCGCCGAGCAGCAGGCGCGCCCCCGCCTGCACCGTCTGCGTGACCTGACGGTGCAGGTTCTCGCGCAGGTCGGCGCGGGCGATCGGCCCCACCTGCGTGGCGGGGTCGCGCGGGTCGCCCACCTTCAGCGCGGCGAGCCGGTCCCGGAGCCGGTCGACCAGCGCGTCGTGCACCGCGTCCTCGACGATGATCCGCTTCGCGGCGATGCACGACTGGCCCGCGTTGATGATGCGCGACAGGGCGATGGTGTCGGCTGCGGCGTCCAGGTCGGCGTCGGCGAGGACCACGCACGGGTCGGAGCCGCCCAGCTCCAGCACCGCGGGCTTGATCTCGGCGGCCGCGACGCTGGCCACGGCCGACCCCCCGCGCGACGACCCGGTGAACGACACCGCCTGCACGCGCCGGTCCCGGATGACGCCGGCGACGTCCGCGGTCTCCAGCGGCAGGTTGAGGAACACGCCCTGCGGCGCGCCCGACGCCGACAGCGCCCGCGCGAACACGTCGCCGATCGCCTCCGCGCAGCCCGGCACGTGCGGGTCGTGCTTGAGCACGCCCGTGTTGCCCGCCATGAGGGCGGGCGCCGCGAAGCGCAGGGCCAGCCAGAACGGCGCGTTCCACGGCAGGACGCCGAGCACCGTGCCCAGCGGGAGGTGCTGCACGTAGCTGCGCGTCGCGTCGGAGGCGATCTCCTCGGTCGCCAGGTAAGCCGCCGCGTGCTCGGCGTAGTGGTCCGCGCACCAGGCCGCCTTCTCGACCTCGCCGAGCGCCTCGGAGATCGGCTTGCCCATCTCCTGCGTCATGAGGGGCGCCAGCTCGTCGGCCCGCGCGCGGAGGTCCGCCGCCACCGCGTGCAGCACCTCGGCGCGTCCGACGAGCCCCCGGTCCCGCCACGCGGCCCGCGCCGCCTCGGCGGCCGCCAGGGTGGTGTCCACCTCGCCCGGCGTCGCCGCCGGGACCTCGCGGACCACCTCGCCCGTGCTCGGGTCGGTCGCGATCAGCATCATGCGGTCTCCTCCTCGGTGGCGTCCGTGGTGGTGTCCTGCACGAGCGAGAGGGGCTCGCCCTCCGCCCTCCCCGCGGCGTGCTCGGGCTTGCAGGTGAAGTCCTCGGCCAGGGTGAAGAACGACTCGCACCCGTCGGCCGTCACCCGGACCGTGTCGGAGATGCCGACGGTCTTGTCGCCGTCGACGCCCCACATCCACGGGATGATGTGGAACGTCATCCCCTCCCGGAGCACGCGCGGGTCGCCCTGGTTGAGGCTGACGATGTAGCCCTCGTCCCAGCTGGGCGGGAACGCGATGCCGATCGAGTACCCCGACCGGGTCACCAGCCGTGCGCCGACGCCGTTGTCCGAGATGATGTTCCGCACGATGTTGTCGGCGTCGGACACGGTGAGCCCGGGCCGGATGGCCGCCTTGACCTCCGCGAGCGCCAGCTTCATCCGCTCCTGCGCCACCAGCATGCTGCGCGACAGGTCGTCGAGCACCACGGTGCGCATCATCGCGGTGTGGTACCGCCGGAAGCAGCCACCGACCTCGAGGAAGACGTGCTCTCCCGGCTGCACGGTGCGCCCCTCCCACGTCGCGTGCCCGATCATGCTCCGCGGCCCCGAGGTGACGTACGGCATCACCGCGGGGAACTCGCCGCCGGAGCGGAACATCGCCGACGCGATCTCCGCCGCGATCTCGTTCTCCGTCACCCCTGCGGCGACTGCCTCGATGCCCGCCGCCATCCCGACCTCCGTGGCGCGCGCGGCGCGCCGCATGACGGCGATCTCGGCGTCCGACTTGGTCACGCGCCCCTCCTCCACGATGCCGAAGCAGTCGAGCAGGCGGCCGTCGGTGAACGAGTTGTGGATGTAGTCCTGGTGGTAGGCCGGGAAGTAGTAGCTGTTGCGCTCGTACCCGACGTCCTTGGTGTCGAGGCCGAACTCTCGCAGGGACTGCACCAGGCTCTGGATGGCGTCGCCCGTGTCCGGGTAGGGACGGGTCAGCTCCACCCACGTGCGGGCGTGCACGTTCGACTCCTCCATGGCGCGGGTGATCATGAACGGCTCGTCCTCGAGCGGCACGACCAGCGCCTGGAAGAAGGAGTACCCCGTGGTCTGGTAGTCCGTGAGGTACATGAGGTTCTCGGGGTCGGTGATGACCACCGCGTCCAGCATCCGCTCCGCCATGCGGCGGCGCAGGTCGCCGAGGCGCCTCGCGTACTCCTCGAACGGGAACGTCATGTCGTCGCGCTGCCGCATGCCGGCCTCCTTCAGCTGGTGTCACGCGCCCCCGGTCGGGGGCGCTAGAGGGTGTCGCGCACCGCCCCCGCGAGGATCTCCAGGCCCTCGTCGAGGTCGTCGTCGGGGATGGTCAGGGGCGGGATGAGCTTGAGCACGCGCCCGCCGCTGCCGCACGGGCCGATGAGCAGCCCTCGGGCGAAGCACTCCGCCGCGACCGCCTTGGCGAACGCGCCGTCGACGACGTCCAGGCCCTGGATCATGCCGCGGCCGCGCACGGCGAACCCGCGGTCGGGGGCCACGGCCGCCAGCTCGTCCAGCACGGACACCATTCGCTCGGCCCTGGCGTGCACCTGGGTCATGAGCTCGTCGTCGTCGAAGTACGTCAGCGCCTCGCGTCCGGCCACGAACGACAGGCCCTGGCCGCGGAAGGTGCCGGTGTGCTCCCCCGGCGCCCAGTGCGCGTCCAGCTCGGGCCGGTTGAGGTTCATCGCCAGGGGCGTCCCGTAGCCGCCGATCCCCTTGGCGAGGCACACGACGTCGGGGTCGAGCCCCATGCCGTCGAAGCTGAAGTAGCTGCCGGTGCGGCCGCAGCCCACCTGGATCTCGTCGATGACGAACAGCGCCCCGACGTCGCGGGCGAGGCGCTGCACGGCGTGCAGCCACTCGGCGCTCGCCACGTTGACGCCGCCCTCGGCCTGGATCGTCTCGACGACGAACGCGGCCGGGGGCAGCAGGCCGCTCGACACGTCGGCGAGCTGCGCCCGGTAGGCCTCGAGCGACGCGAGACCGCCCCCGGGGGCGGTCTCGAAGGGCAGCCGGTGCACGTTCTCCAGGGGCACCCCGGCGGCCCGGCGGAAGACGTCGTTGCCCGTGAGCGCGAGCGACCCGAGGGTCATGCCGTGGAACCCGTGCGTGAAGGCGACCACCTCCCGCCGCCCGGTGACCTTGCGGGCGAGCTTGAGCGCCGCCTCGACGGCGTTGCTGCCGGTGGGGCCCATGAACTGCAGCCTCATCGTCATGCCGCGCGGCTCCAGCACCGTGGAGACGAACTTCGCGATGAAGTCGCGCTTCGTGGTGGTCGCCATGTCGAGGCTGTGCGCGACACCGTCGGCCTCGAGGAACTCGATCATGGCGCGTTTCATGCGCGGGTTGTTGTGCCCGAAGTTCAGCACCCCCGCGCCGGCGAAGAAGTCGACGTAGCTACGGCCGGCCTCGTCCACCTGCCGCGCGTTCGACGCCGAGGCGAACACCGTGGGGTACGTGCGGCTGTACCCCCGGATCTCGGATTCCCACTTCTCGAAGACCTCCATCAACCAGATGTAGGTGCCCGAGGCCCGCCCCGTCAAGGAACTCGCGGGACGACCTCCGTCACGTTCTGATGTCTTGGGCCGGGGCCGAAGGTCGCACGGTAGGCGGCGGGCGAGACGCCCAGCGCCCGCGCGAAGTGCTGGCGCAGCGACGCCCCGGTGCCGAACCCGGCCCGGCGCGCGACGACGTCCACGGGGAGGTCGGTGCGTTCCAGCAGGTCGCGCGCCCGCAGCAGGCGCTGCTGCAGGAGCCAGGCCCCGGGCGAGACGCCGACCTCCCTCCGGAACCGGCGGGTGAAGGTGCGGGTGCTCATCGACGCGTGCCGGGCGAGGTCGTCCAGGGAGAGCGGGTGGTCGAGGTGCTCGAGCGCCCACGCACGCGCGGGGCCGGTGTGGCCCCCGGTCGGCTCGGGCACCGGGGCGTCGACGTACTGCGCCTGGCCGCCGTCGCGGAACGGCGGCACGACGCTCCGGCGGGCGACGTCGTTCGCGACCACCGCGCCGTGGTCGGAGCGGATGAGGTGCAGGCACAGGTCGATGCCCGCCGCCTCGCCGGCCGACGTGAAGACGCGGCCGTCCTCGGTGAACAGCACGTCCGGGTGCAGGTCGACCCTCGGGAACGCCTGCCGGAACCGGTCGGCCGACAGCCAGTGCGTCGTCGCGCGTCGCCCGTCGAGCAGCCCGGCGCGGGCGAGCGCGAACGCCCCGGTGCAGATGGACGCGACCCGCGCGTCCGGGCGGACGGTCGCCAGCAGGCCGGGGGTGACGGCGTCGTCCTCGTCGACGTCGTCCAGCGCGTGCGACGCCGGCACGACGACGGTGTCGGCGAGCGCGAGCACGCCCGGGCCGTGCGGGACGTCGATCATGAAGTCCGCGTCGGTCCGCACGGGTCCCGTGGCCGCCGCGCACGTGCGCACGTCGTAGAGCCGCTCGCCGCCGGCGTCGCGCGCGACGCCGAAGAGCTGGTGCACCGCGCCGAGCTCGAGCGGCATCACGCCGTCGCGCACCAGCACCGCGACGAGGTGCCGGCGGGGTGCGCGCGTCCGTCTCGCAGGCATGGCTCGATCCTTGCACATCGTGGCCTTCCGGCCACTGGCCGCCCGGTGGCCCGCCCGGCACCCTGGAAGGACGGGCGGCCGACCGGCGCCTGTCCCCGACGGGAAGGACGGTCCGATGCGGGTGCTGTGGGTGCTGGCCCATCCGGAACCGCGGTCGCTCACGGCGCGACTGCGGGACGAGGGGGTCCGCGCGCTGCGCGGGGCCGGGCACGAGGTGGTCGAGTCCGACCTGTACGCGATGGGCTGGAATCCCGTGGTCACGGCCGCCGACTTCGGCGACGCCGTGGGCGACGGCGACCGGCTCGACGTCGCGGGCGCCTCGGAGCGCGCGCTGCGCGGCGGTACGCTCGCGCCCGACATCCGGGCCGAGCACGACAAGCTCGCCCAGGCCGACACGGTCGTCGTGCAGTTCCCCCTGTGGTGGCACGGCACGCCCGCGATCCTCAAGGGCTGGCTCGACCGGGTGCTCGTGCAGGGCTACGCGTACAACGTGCGCGACCAGGCCGGCCGCACGCGCCGGTACGGCGACGGCGGGCTGGCCGGCCGCCGCGCGCTCGCCGTGGTCACGGTCGGGGCGGGCACCGGGCTCGGCCCGCGCGGCCTGCACGGCGACCTCGCCGAGGTGCTGTTCCCGCTGCTGCACGGCACGTTCTGGTACACGGGCATGCAGGTGGCCGAGCCGGTGCTCGTGCCCGGCGCGAGCCGTCTGGACGACGCCGGCTTCGCCGCGGCCGCGGACGACCTGCGCCGCCGGTTGCTCGCGCTGCCGGACGGGCCCTTCGTGCCCTACCGGCCCCAGGACGGCGGGGACTACGACGGGCGCGGGGAGCTGTGCGACGCGGTGGCGCCCGGCGGCCGCGGGCTGGGCGTGCACCGGCGCGCCTGAGGCGTCGGCGTCAGGTCCGCCGGCGCCGGGGCGGCACGAGGTTCGCGAGCGAGGAGTACCGCGGCACCCAGCGCGCGAGGGCGGCCGCGGACGCGCCGCCCAGCGTTGCGGTGGCCCACACCCCGGCCGCGAGCGAGCCCAGCGCCGCCCCCGCCGACAGGATCAGCGGGCCGAGCGCGTCGCCCGTGTCCTGGAAGAGCCGCCACACGCTGAGGAACGTGGGCCGCACCGCGGCAGGTGCGACGTCGGCGCCCAGCGTCATGACGATGCCCGAGCCCATGCCGTTGCCCACCCCCAGCAGGGCGGCGACCACGGCGAGCGCTCCCGCGGTGTGCGCGAACGGCAGCACCGCCAGCCCCACCGCCATCGTGAGCATGGACGGGACGGCCACCCACAGCCGGCCGAACCGGTCCATCACCTTGCCCGCCGGGTAGAACAGCAGCATGTCCAGGGCGCCCGAGACGCCGAAGACGAGCGACGTCACCTCGGCGTCGAGCCCCAGGTGCTCGCCCCACAGCGGGATGACGGTCTGCCGCGCGCCGCGCACGGCGCTCACGAGCAGGATGGCGACGCCGAGGGTCGCGAACAGCTGGCGGTGCTCGCGCGCGACCGCGGCGATGGACACGCGCGGCCCGCCGGCGGGCCGCGGCAGCGGGGCGTCGGCCCGCGGCTCCGGCCGCACCAGGGCGATCACCAGCACCGCCACCAAGGCCGAGCCGGTGCCCAGCCAGAACGCTCCGTGCAGCGAGGTCGCCGCGATCACCGCGGCGCCCGCGAACGGCCCCAGGAACAGCCCGATGCGGTGCACCCCCGCGAGCGTCGACATGACCCGCGCCCGACGCAGCGGCGGCGTGATCTCCGTGAGGTACGCCTGCCGGGCGAGGTTGAAGACGGCGTTCGCCGCGCCGAGGGCGAGCACGCCCAGCGCCAGGCCCCACAGCGCCGAGGACAGCGCGATCGTCGTGAACGCCACGACGGCGACACTGCCGGCCACCAGCATCGCCACCCGGTCGCCGAGGCGCTGGGAGAGGGCACCGGCCGGCAGGTCGAACGCGATCTTGCCGAGCGGCAGCAGCGCGGCCACGAGCCCGGCGACCGTGAGGGTCGCGCCGCGGCCGGTGGCGGTGACCGCCACGACCGGCAGCAGCGCGCCGATGCCGATCTCCAGCACCAGGGTGGGGAGGAACGCCCCGAGGACGACGCTGCGGAACGGGAAGAGGGGCGGGGAGGGCACGCACCCTTCCTATCGCACGGGGCCTGACCGAGGCCCGTCCGTTCACCGACGTCTCGTCACGCGCGCCTCGTCGTGAGGAGCAGCGCCGGCAGGCTGACCTCCTCCCCCGCGGTGCGCGCGGCGATCTCGGCGTCCGAGATCACCGTGGCCGACCACGCGGGCGCCTCGAACGCCGCGCGCAGCCGGTCGGCGGTCGTGCCCCAGCCCAGCCCGGCGTCCACGGACATCGCGAGCACGGCGACGAGCGCGTCGGACGGGCAGATCGCCTCCAGCCCCGCCACGTAGGCCGCGCGGCCGGCGTCGTCCAGGGTGTGCAGCAGCCCCGAGTCGAGGACGGTCCGCGGCCGGAGGCCCAGGCGGTCGAGCCGGCGCGCGTCCGCGACGTCGAAGCGCACCTCGCCCGGCGGGTCGAGGATCGCCCCAGCGGCCCGCTCCCGCGCGCGGGAGATCGCGTGCGCCGCGGCGTCCACGCCCACCACCCGGTGGCCCGCCCGGGCGACGGCGAGCGCCAGCACGCCCGTGCCGCACCCGACGTCGAGCACCGGGTCGGCGAGCACCGACCGCCGCACGAGCGCCAGGAGCGCCGGCTGCGGGCGGCCGATCTCCCACGGCGGCGGGGCATCGGCGGCGTACAGGGCGTCGAAGTCGTGCACCTGGCGGGCCATCGAGCACCTCCCGCTGCCCATTCTGCGCCCCGCGGCTCCTGGGCGGCGCCTACCGCGCGACCGCTACCCGACGAGGACGGCGAACGGCAGCGCCGCGACGAGCGTGCCGCAAGCGAGCACGACGGTGTCGGTGCGGGTCCATGCCGCCGGCTCCGCCCAGGTGCGGTGGTGGGCGGAGGCGAAGCCGCGGGCGTCCATCGCGACGGACATGGCGGCCGCGTCGCGCAGGGTGGCGGCCAGGACGGCGAACGTCACGGACGCCGCGTGGCGGGCCCGCGAGAGCGGGCCCCGACCGGGCCCGACGCCGCGCGACCGGCGGGCCCGCGACGCCTGCTCCCACACCGCACCGAGCCGCTCGAACCGCTGCAGCGCCGCGGCGACCCCGACGACGAAGCGCGCCGGCAGGCGCAGCCGTTGGCCCAGCTGGTCGGCCAGCGCGCTCGGGTCGACGAGCGGGGCGAGGGCCACGCCCGGCAGCGCGAGCACCGCGATGCGGGCCCCCGCGACGGCGGCCTCCACCGGGTCGCGGCCGCCGAGCAGCCAGGTGGACCAAGCCACCGACGCGACGGCGACCACGACCGCGAGGTACCGGGCCGGCGCGCCGGCCCCGCGCGGCAGGAGCACCAGCCCGAAAGCCAGGCAGGCGCCCAGCGCGACGCCGGCGCTCGCGACGTCCCGGACGCCCAGGGAGGCGACCAGCCCGAGCAGCCCGAGCGCCACGAGCACGAGGGCGTTCACGCGCCCCAGCACGCCGGTCATGCCGCCACCGCCTGTCGCTCCCGTGCCGCGCCGCCGAGCCGCACCTGGTGCCCGGCGAGGGCGACGAGGTGCGCGTCGTGGGTACTGGCCGCGACGGTGGCGCCGTGCCGGGCGGCGGCGGTGGCCCACCCGGCCACCGCCGCCCAGGTCCCCCGGTCCTGGCCGACGGTCGGCTCGTCGAGCAGCACGAGCCCCGGCCGGTGCGCGAGCGCGGCCGCCAGCGCGAGCCGCCGCTGCTCGCCGCCGGACAGCCGGAACGGGTGCGCGTCGGCGAGGTGGTCCAGGCGCAGCAGCGCGAGCACCTCGTCCACGTCCACCGGGACTCCGAGGCGGCTTCCGGTGAGCTCCACCTCGTCCCGCACGCGCAGGGCGAGCAGGCCGTGCTCCGGGTGCTGCGGCACCCAGCCGCACGACCGTGCAAGGTCTCGCGAGGGGGCGGTACGCCCCGGGACGCCCCGCACCTCGCCGCCGGTCGGCCGCAGGTGCCCCGCGAGGGTGGCGACGAGCGTGGACTTCCCTGCCCCCGAGGGCCCCGTGACGGCCGTGAGGCGCCCCGCAGGCAGTCGCGCGGCCACGCCGTCGAGCGCCCGCGTGGTGGTACGGCCGCGCAGGCCGCGCGTCGTCAGGTCGACCTCGAGGGCGTCGACCGAGACCTCCGGCCCGGCGTCGTCCGGCGCGACCAGCGCGGCCGGGACGGGCAGCGGGGCGGGCGCCGCCACCCCGGGCAGCCAGACGCCGGCGCGCGTCAGGTCGCCGCGCGGGCCGGCCGCGCCGTCGCGCAGCGCGGCGGGCGCGACGTCGTGCGTGACCCGGCCCCCCGGCCCGAGCACCACGAGGCGGTCCAGGTGCTCGAGCCACGGCCCGACGTGGTGGTCGACCACCACGAGGGCGGTGTCCGTACCCTCCAGCGCGCCGACGACGGCGGCGCGGACCTCGGCCGCGGCGGCGGGGTCGAGCATCGCGGTCGGCTCGTCCAGGAGCAGCAGGCCCGGAGCGCTCGCCAGCGCCCCCGCGAGCGCGAGCCGCTGCAGCTCGCCGCCCGAGAGGGCCGACGTCGGCCGGTCGGGCGGGTACCGCAGCCCGACCCGGTCGAGAGCCTCCCGGGCCCGACGCCAGATCTCCTCCCGCGGCAGGCCGGAGTTCTCGGGGCCGAAGGCGGCGTCCCGGCCGATCCGGGCCGCGACGACCGCGGAGCCCGGGTCCTGCGGCACGAGCCCCACCCCGCCGTCCACGTGGACGGTGCCGGACAGGTCACCGGGCAGCGGGTCCCCCAGGACCCCCGCCAGGGCGTGCAGCACGGTCGACTTGCCCGCCCCGCTCGGCCCGACCAGGCCGACGCACTCCCCCGCGCCGACGGCGAGGTCGAGGCCCTCGATCGTCGGGGCCCGGCGCCCGGTGGGCCGCCAGCTCAGCCCCCGCACGAGCGCCCGGACGTCGTCGCGCGCCACGCCGTCAGGCCCGGGCGCGATCGGCGGCACGACCGTCGCCGCGGTCGGCGAGGTCGCGCCCCGGCCCGAACGCGTCGAGCACGCCGGCCCGCGCGAGGGCGCGCACGAGCGCCGCGCCTCCCAGGCCCGCGAGCAGCGCGCCGGACAGCGCGAAGAGGCCCAGGTACGCCAGCCGGAAGCCCCACGCCCAGTCCGGGTAGTAGGCGAACCACTCGTAGACGGCGCCGCACGCGCCCGCCGTCGCACCCGCCAGGGCCGCGACGGCGGTGCCGAACCGGCGGTAGAGGAACAGGGCGAGCACGAGCTCGGCGCCGAACCCCTGGACGACGCCGGAGACGATCGCCGAGAAGCCCCAGCCGGCGCCGAGCAGTGCCTCGACGCTCGCGGCGACGACCTCGGTGAGCAGCGCCGCGCCCGGGCGGCGGACGATGAGGCCGCCCAGCACGCCGCCGAGCAGCCAGCCGCCCCCGAGCAGCCCGGTGGCCGGCGGGAAGGCGACGGCCAGCCCGGCGGAGAGCAGGTGGTAGAGCTGGGTCCAGCCCCAGAAGACGACACCGACGGCCACGCCGAGCATGGCCACGGTGACGAGGTCGACGGTGCGGTACCGCAGGGACGGGCTGCGCAGGACAGTGGGCGCGGACATTCCAGGTAACTCCCTTCGCCGGTGCTAACCGGAGCAGGTTCCAAGGGTCTGCGGCTGTGCCCGCACTCTCAGCGCCCCTTCGACGGCGCTCCCCTGTCATGGGTGTCTTCAGATGTGGCGGCCGACGACGCGGCCGCAGGTCCGACCCTAGGCGACCACGGCGACGGCGCAAGGGCGTCCCGCACCGTGAAACCCCTGGTCACGCAAGAAGGCCCGGAACCATGAGGTTCCGGGCCTTCTCGTCGGGGTGGAGCTGAGGGGACTCGAACCCCTGACCCCCTGCATGCCATGCAGGTGCGCTACCAGCTGCGCCACAGCCCCGAGAACCGACTCTCGCGACCGCGGACGGCCAGGCGATTCGTCTGATTCGGTGTGTTCCTCCGGGCTTGCGCCCCTCGGAACGTCGATATCTTAGGCAGACTTCGGGCCAGGTTCCAAATTCCAGTCCGGCCCCGCCTGCCAGCGGTCCAGGGGGTACCCCGCGCCCACGTTGTGCGCCACGAGGCGCCAGGCCGGCACGGCCCCCTCCCCCGCACGGTGCAGGTGCGACCAGTGCACGTTGTGCATGCCCGACAGCCCGCGCCAGGTGGTCGGGTCGAGCCCGAGCAGCGCCGTCACCGCCAGCGAGATGGCGGCCCCGTGCGACACGACGACGAGCGTCGCGTCGTCGTCCAGGTCCGCGGCGTGCTCGGCCACGGCCTCGGCCATGCGCTGCGCGACCGCCGCCTTCGTCTCGGCCCCCGCGCCCACGGGTTCGGCGCCGAGGCGCCAGGCCGCGTACTCCTCGGGCCAGCGCTCCTGCAGCTCGGCGCCCGTGAGGCCCTCCCAGTCGCCGAAGCCGCGCTCGCGCAGGCGCTCGTCCGTGACCAGGGGCTCCCCGCCGAGCGCGTCCGCGTAGGCGTTCGCCGTCTCGACGGCGCGGCCCAGGTCGGACGACACGATGCGCGTCGCACGGTGCGACGACGCGAGCGCGGAGCCGCCCTCCGCGGCCTGCCAGCGCCCGACCTCGTCGAGCGGGATGTCGATCTGCCCCTGCAGCCGCAGGGAGGCGTTGTAGGCGGTGCGGGCGTGCCGCAGCAGGACGACGGTGCCGGCCGTCACCGCTCGTCGCCCGCGAGCCGGATCGCTCCGTCGCCCCCGCCGTCGCCGTACTCGGCGGCGGCCGCCGCGCCGTCGCCGCCGCGCGCGTCCTCCGGCAGCTCGACCGCCGGGCAGTCCTTCCACAGGCGCTCGAGCGCGTAGTACACGCGGTCCTCGGCGTGCTGCACGTGGACGACGACCTCGCCGAAGTCGAGCAGCACCCACCGCGCCTGCGCCTTGCCCTCGCGGCGGATCGGCTTGGACCCGGCGAGGAACATCGCCTCCTCGACGGCGTCCACGATGGCAGAGACCTGCCGCTCGTTCGTGCCCGAGGCGATGAGGAACACGTCGGTGAGCACCAGCTGGTCGCTCACGTCCAGCGCGATGATCTCCTGCGCCTTGCGGTCCGAGGCGGCCCGAGCGGCGACGACCGCCAGCTCGACGGCGCGGGGGCTGGCGGTCATGCAGCGGCTCCGGGGTGCTCGTACGGGAGGACGACGCTCGCGGGCGCGGCGCCGTCGGTCGTGAAGTCCTGGGCGCCGTTGTCCCCGAGCAGCAGCTTCCAGACCAGGAGCCCCAGCACGAACGCGACGACCACGAGGACGATGTAGTGCAGCCAGGTGTAGGACGCCTCGGGCTCGTCCCAGTCCTCGTCGTCGTCCTCGTCGTCCAGCGGCGCGGCCGAGCGCGCCCGGACGGGCTGCTCCGACGCGACCAGCGCGTCGAACGGGGACGCGGCGGGTCGCTCCGGCGCGGCCGCCGGCTGCGCGGCCCCCGCCGAGGTGCGGGACGGCGGCACGGACGCGGGCCGTTCGGTGGCCGGGCTGGCCCAGGGCAGCGGGGGTGCCGTTGACGCGGGGGCGGCGGTCGGCGCCGGGCTCGGGGCCGCCTGCGCGGGCGGCGCAGACACCGGGGCCGACGTGGCACCGAACGGCGAGGAGGTGCCCGTCGTCGCGAACGGGGAACGACGGGCGGCGCCGTCGGGGCGCGGCGCGACCGTGGCCGGCGGGCTGGCCGCCGGGGCCGCGGGCGCGGCGCTCGCCGGGGTGCTCGACGGGGCGGCCACCGGCGGCAACCCGTACCCGGTGGCGGAGCCCGCCGCGGCGGCGCCCTGGTCACGGCGGGTCGAGGGACGCGCGGGCGGCGCGGCCGGGGCGCCGGACGGCGCCGCGGGACGCACCGAGGGCGTCGGGGCGACGGCGCGGGACATCTCGCCGGTCGGTCGCTGGATCGGGGCCAGCCGACCCGTCTCGTCCAGCCCGCGCACCCCGGCGGAGGTGGACGGCGGCCGCACCATCGGCGCGGGCGCGGGGGCGGGCGCCGGGCTCTGCTCGCGGAGGGAGCGGCGGGACGGCGCGCTGGCCGCCGGCGCGGAGAACCGCGGCGCCGGCGCCGGCCCGGCGGGCGGGGCGAACGGCGACCTCGCTGCGGCGGGCTCGCCGTACTCGGGCCCGGACGGCGCAGGCGGACCGGCGCTCGCCTGCGCGGCGGCGGCCGCCTGCTCCCGCTCGCGGATCTCGCGGCGGGTCAGCGGGCGGGACGGGTTGTTGTCACTCATCGAGACCTCGATACAGACCGTGCTTGGCGATGTACTGGACCACGCCGTCCGGCACCAGGTACCACACCGGTTGGCCGGCCTGCGCCCTGCGACGGCAGTCGCTCGACGAGATCGCCAGCGCCGGGACCTCCAGCGTCGTGACCCCGTCGTGGGGCAGGCCGTCCACCATGAGCTGGTGCCCCGGCCGCGTGACAGCCACGAAGTGTGCCATCTCCCACAGGAGCGCGGCATCCTTCCAGGTCAGGATCTGCTCGATCGCGTCGGCGCCGCTGATGAAGAACAGGTCGGCGTCGGGTCGTTGCTCGTGCAGGTCCCGCAGCGTGTCGACGGTGTAGGTGAGGCCCGGACGGTCGATGTCGACCCGGCTCACCGTGAACCGGGGGTTCGACGCCGTCGCGATCACCGTCATCAGGTAGCGGTGCTCGGCCGGGGACACCCGCTGGTGCTGCTTGAAGGTCGGCTTGCCCGTGGGCACGAAGACGACCTCGTCGAGGTCGAGCAGCGCCGCCGCCTCGCTGGCGGCGACCAGGTGCCCGTGGTGGATGGGGTCGAAGGTGCCGCCCATCACGCCCAGGCGCGGACGGCGCGGCTGCGACGACGGCTCGTTCACGCTGACCGGACGGGGGCCGTCAGTGGTGGCGGTTGGACACGTTGCGGAAGGCGTACGTCACCACGAGCGCGGCGACCAGGCCACCGAACGCGAGCAGACCCATCGCGATCGGGGAGATGGTCTCGGCGTGCTCGGTGGCCTCCTGGGCCACCTGGACGGCGGTGTGCAGCACGGGTTCCTCCTGTGCGGGGTGGGCAACGGGTTGCTGACGGGCAGGGTCGGGGGTCAGTCTCTCACGCGGGCCGGACGTGCCCGTCGCCGTGCACGACCCACTTGGTGGTCGTGAGCTCGGCCAGGCCCATGGGCCCGCGCGCGTGCAGCTTCTGCGTGGAGATGCCGATCTCGGCGCCGAGGCCCAGCTCGCCGCCGTCGGTGAAGCGCGTCGAGGCGTTCACCATCACGGCGGCCGAGTCGACCTCGGCGACGAAGCGCTCGGAGGCGGCCAGGTCCCGGGTGAGGATCGCCTCCGTGTGCCCCGACGACCAGGTGTGGATGTGCTCGATCGCGTCGTCGAGCGAGTCGACGACGCGCACGGCGAGCTCGAGGGCGAGGTACTCGGTGCCCCAGTCGGCGTCGGTCGCGGGGAGCACCTCGACCGACTCGGGCGCGAGGGCGACGGTGCGCGCGTCGCCGTGCAGCACCACGCCCGCCCCGCCGAGCGCCGCGAGCGCCGCGGGGAGGAACGCCTCCGCGGCGTCCGCGTGCACCAGCAGCGTCTCGGCCGCGTTGCACACCCCGACCCGCTGCGTCTTGGCGTTCATGACGATCTCGACGGCGTTCGCGACGTCGGCCGTGGCGTCCACGTACACGTGCACGTTGCCGACCCCGGTCTCGATGACCGGCACGGTCGACGACTCGACGACCGTGCGGATGAGGTCGGCCCCGCCGCGCGGGACGAGCACGTCCACGAGCCCGCGCGCCTGCATGAGCGCGACGCCGCCCGGGCGCCCGTACGCGTCGATCGTCTGCACGAGGTCGGCGGGTAGGCCCTGGGCCTCCAGCGCCCGGCGCAGCACGTCGACGATCACCGCGTTGGACGACGCCGCCGCGCTGCCGCCGCGCAGGATCACCGCGTTGCCCGACTTCAGCGCCAGGCCCGCGGCGTCGACCGTGACGTTGGGCCGCGCCTCGTAGATCATGCCGACCACGCCCATCGGCACGCGCAGCTGGCGCAGGCGCAGCCCGTTCGGCAGCGTCTGGCCGCGCACCACCTCGCCGACCGGGTCGGGCAGGCCGGCGAGCTCGCGCAGCGCGCCGGCGATGGCGCCGATCCGCGCCGGCGTGAGCGCCAGCCGGTCGAGCAGCCCGTCGCTCAGGCCGCGCTCCCGCCCGCGGGCGAGGTCGTCGGCGTTCGCCGTCACGATCTCGTCGGCCGCGCCCTCGAGCGCGTCGGCCAGCGCGTGCAGCGCGGCGTCCTTCGTGGCCCTGGTGGCGGTCGCGAGCGTCCGCGACGCGACCTGGGACCGCCGGGCGACGTCGCGGACGGCGGCCGCGACGTCGTCGCCGGCGCTGCCGGCACCCGCGCCGCCCGCCGTCAGGTCCTCCGTGAGGGTCGTGGTCATCCCCCGAGGGTACGACGGTGGCGCGCGCGGCGGCAGGCCCCTCTCACCAGGAGGGACGGGGCGCGGGCGGCGGCACGAACCGGGTGAACGCCGGGGCGTGGTCGAAGGTCTGCAGGGTGACGACCTCGAACGTGGCCCGGTAGTCCGGCCCCAGCGCGTCGGCCGCCCGGTTCAGCGTGCGCGGCGCGAGCGACGGCCAGCGGCCGGTGTCGATGCGCCGCTCCAGCGTGCGCAGCGCCACGAGCTCCTCCCCCAGGCTCACGGACAGGTGCGCCCCCCGCTCGACGTACAGGCTGCGGAACCGTCCGGGGTCGCCCGCCTCGCGCACGCGGTGCGCGAACGAGCGCTCGGCCGACGGCGGCGCCCCGCCGTCGCCCGTCGTGTGCAGCGTGAGGACGGGCGACGGCGTCGTGCCCTCCGGTCGGTGCGCGACCATCGCCGCCCGCGCCGCCGGGTCGGCCTCGATCGGCTCCGCGGCCTCCAGCGCCGCCAGGTCGTCCCGCAGGTCGAGCCCGGCCCGCACGTAGGCGGCCACGACGTCCGGCGCGGTGCCCGACCGTGCGAGGCGGGCGCGCAGGTGGTCCAGGTCCGTGCTGCTCGGGTTGCCGCCCAGCGTCGCCTCGAGGTCGACCCGGCCCGTGGGCCCGAGGCCCAGCGTGTAGGCGCCGATCAGCCACTGCGCCTGGCCGCGGGCCCGCTCCTCGAGCGTGGCGGGCCGCGGCTCGTTCATCCCGTACCAGCCCGTCACCGTGTTGAGGGACGCGATGAGCGAGATGCGGGCCCGCCCCTCGGGCGTCTCCTGGGCCTCGGCGAGCGCCGCCACCAGGGCGTCGCGGCTCGCCCCCGGGTCCTCGGCGTCGACGAGCTCGATCGGGTTGCCGTGGGCGTCGGTGCCGTCGGTGAGCAGCACCTGCGTCGCGAGGTTCATGTCGAGGATCGCGTCGAGCTGGCCCACCCAGTCCAGGACGCCGCCCACGGTGAGCACGCCGTCGATCCGCCCCGGCTCGGTCTCCGCGTGCTTGACGGCGGTCACCGCGCCCATCGACTGCCCGTAGGTCACGGTGCGGTCCGGCTCGGCGACGTTCTCCTCGAACCAGTCCAGCAGCCGCGACTGGTCGCCCACCGCCGTTGGGACCGTGAAGTCCAGGCCGTCGCCCTGGAAGAGCGAGCCCGCGACGGCGTACCCGTGGTCGGTGAGCACGCCCTCGCTGAGCTCCTGGTTGCCCAGGAGATGGGGCGCGGGGAAGCCGCCTAAGAACTCCGACGGGTAGTGGCCGTGGCTGAACAGCACGAGCGTGCCGTTCCAGTCGTCCGGGACGAGCACGCGGTAGCGGGCTCCCGCCAGCTCGCCACAGTGCTCGGTCACCCCGGTCTTCGTGGGCCCGCACGCGGCAGTCGCGGCCGGTGCGGCGGTCGAGGCGGCCGCCGTCGGCGCGACGACGAGCGCGGCGACGGCGGTGAGGGATGCGACGAGGACGCCGCCGGCGACGGTGCGGGCAGGGGTCGGGGTGGCGTGGTGCGGACGGCGCATGCCGGCCTCCGGGGTTCGGTGGCGCGCTCCGTGCGCGCCCGTGCCCCTACCGACGCCCGGGGGCCGGCGAACTCATCGCCGGTGCTCGAGCACCAGGTCGTCGCGGTGCACGACCTCGCGGTCGTACCCCTCCCCGAGCTCGGCCCGCAGGTCGAACGTCGAGCGCCCGAGCAGGCCGGGGAGCTCGCCCGAGTCGAACGAGACGAGCCCCCGCGCCACGACCGCGCCGTCGGGCGCGACCAGCTCCACCGGGTCGCCCGCCTCGAAGGTGCCCTCGACGCGCGTGACGCCCGCGGGCAGCAGCGACGCGCGACCGCCGAGCACGGCCCGCGCCGCGCCGTCGTCGAGGTGGAGGCGGCCGTGCGCCTGGGCCGCGTGCGCGATCCACAGCCGCCGCGCCGTCGTGCGCCGGCCGGTGACCGCGAAGAACGTGCCGACGTCCTCGCCCGCCAGCGCGGCGGCGACGTTCCGCGCGCTGGTGAGCACGACCGGCACGCCGGCACCGGTCGCGATCCGGGCCGACTCGAGCTTGGTGACCATGCCGCCCGTGCCGACCGCGCTCCCGCGCGCGGTGACCTCGACCCCGGAGAGGTCCGCGAGGTCCCCCACGTGCGCGATGCGCCGGGCGCCCGGGCGCGACGGCGGCGCGTCGTGCAGGCCGTCGACGTCGGTGAGCAGCACCATGGCGTCGGCCCGCACGAGGTGCGAGACGAGGGCCGCGAGGCGGTCGTTGTCGCCGAAGGTGAGCTCGTCGGTGGTCACCGCGTCGTTCTCGTTGACGACCGGCACGACGCCGAGCGCCAGCAATCGCTCCAGGGAGCGCTGCGCGTTGCGGTACCGCGACCGGCGCACCGTGTCCTCCGCGGTGAGCAGCACCTGCCCGATCTGCAGGCCGTGCGCCGCGAACGCCTCGGTGTACCGGGCCACCAGCTGCCCCTGGCCCAGCATGGCGGCGGCCTGCATGGTCGCGACGTCGCGGGGGCGTGCGCTCAGGCCGAGCGGCCCGATGCCGGCCGCGATCGCGCCGGAGGACACGAGGACGACCTGGGCGCCGCCCGCCACCCGCGCGGCCAGGACGTCGACGAGCGCCCGCAGCGCCGCCAGGTCCAGGTGCCCGTCCGGGCCGGTGAGCGACGACGAACCGATCTTGACGACGATCCGGTGTGCCGTGGGCAGGCTGGCGCGGGAGGTGGCGGCGTTCACCCGTGCATTCTCGCCGGATCGGCCGTCAGGCGTCGTCGGGGTCCGTCCAGTGACCCGACTCGCGCTCGGTCCACAGCTCGCGACGCGCCTCCGTCTTGGCGTCCATGCGCTCGTGGTGCTCGCGGCGCTTCTCGCCGCGCGTCGGCCGCGCGCTCTCGTCGAGCCGCAGGTCCGTACCGCGCGCGCCCAGCAGCTCCGGGCCCGTGGTGAGCGTGGGCTCCCAGTCGAAGACGACGGCGTTGGTCGGGTCGCCGATGCGCACCTCGTCGCCCGCGACCGCGCCGGCCTTGAGGAGCTTGTCCTCGACGCCCAGCTTGGCGAGCCGGTCCGCGAGGAACCCGACGGCCTCGTCGTTGTTGAAGTCCGTCTGGCGCACCCAGCGCTCGGGCTTCGACCCGCGCACCTCGTAGTAGACGCCCTCGTGGTCCCTCTTCGCGGTGACCGTGAAGCCCGCCTCGTCGACGGCGCGCGGGCGCAGCACGACGCGCGTCGGCTCGGGCGCGGGGGCTGCCGCACGGGCGCGCTCCACGAGCTCGCCCAGCGCGAAGGTGAGAGGCCGCAGGCCCTCGTGGCTGGCGGTCGAGACCTCGAAGACCCGCAGGCCGCGCGCCTCGAGGTCGGGGCGCACCAGCTCGGCGAGGTCGCGCGCCTCGGGCACGTCGATCTTGTTGAGCACGACGAGACGGGGGCGCTCGGTGAGCGGCACGCGGCCGCCCTCGATACCGAGGTCGCCGGCGTACGCGGCCAACTCCGCCTCGATGACGTCCAGGTCACTGAGCGGGTCGCGGCCGGGCTCGAGGGTGGCGCAGTCGAGCACGTGCACCAGCACGGCGGTGCGCTCGACGTGGCGCAGGAACTCGAGCCCGAGGCCCTTGCCCTCGCTGGCGCCGGGGATGAGGCCGGGGACGTCGGCCACGGTGTACCGGGTGTCGCCCGCCTGCACGACGCCGAGGTTCGGGATGAGCGTCGTGAACGGATAGTCCGCGATCTTGGGGCGCGCGGCGGAGATCGCCGCGACCAGCGAGGACTTACCGGCGCTCGGGTACCCGACGAGGGCGACGTCGGCGATCGACTTGAGCTCGAGGACGACCTCGTGCTCCTCCCCCGGCTCGCCGAGGAGGGCGAAGCCCGGGGCCTTGCGCTTCGGGGAGGCCAGGGCGCGGTTGCCCAGCCCGCCGCGGCCGCCCTGCGCGACGACGTACTCCGCGCCCGCGCCCACCAGGTCGGCGAGCACGTTCCCGTCGCGGTCCTTGACGACCGTGCCGTCGGGCACGCCGAGCACGAGGTCGCCGCCGTTGGCGCCGTCGCGGTCGTCGCCCATGCCCTGCGTGCCGTTGGTCGCGCGGCGGTGCGGCGAGTGGTGGTACTCGAGCAGCGTCGTCGTCTGCGGGTCCACGACGAGCTTCACGGTGCCGCCGTCGCCGCCGTTGCCGCCGTCGGGCCCCGCCAGGGGCTTGAACTTCTCGCGGCGGATCGACGCGACGCCGTGGCCGCCGTCACCGCCCACGGCGTGCAGCACCACGCGATCGACGAAGCTGGCCATGGTCAGATCCTCTCAGGCAAAGCGACGAGGGGCGCACCGCGACGGTGCGCCCCTCGTCGTGGACTCGGGTGAGTCGAAACGTTCGGTGAGGCTCAGACCTCGGCCGCGACGATGTCGATGACCTTGCGGCCACGACGCGTCCCGAAGGCCACCGAGCCGGCGGTCAGCGCGAACAGCGTGTCGTCGCCGCCACGGCCGACGTTCTCGCCGGGGTGGAAGTGGGTGCCGCGCTGGCGGACGATGATCTCGCCGGCCTTGACGACCTGACCGCCGTAGCGCTTGACGCCGAGGCGCTGCGCGTTCGAGTCACGACCGTTGCGCGAGGAGCTCGCGCCCTTCTTGTGTGCCATCTGTCAGACCTGCTTTCTGCGAAGAACGAGGGGATCAGTGCCGCGGGCCGTGCTGCGGGGTGTCGCGCTCGGCCCGGCGGTGAGTCACTTGATGCCGGTGACCTTGAGGCGGGTCAGCGACTGACGGTGACCCTGGCGCTTGCGGTAGCCGGTCTTGTTCTTGTACTTGAGGATCGTGATCTTCGGGCCCTTCTCGTCCCGCACGACCTCGGCGGTGACCGTGACCTTCGCCAGCTTCGCGGCGTCGGTGGTCACCTTCTCCCCGTCCACCAGAAGCAGAGCGGGCAGCTCCACCGTGTCACCGGCCTGCGCCTTGACTCGGTCCATGACGACGATGTCCCCGACGGACACCTTCTCCTGACGGCCACCGGCCTTGACGATCGCGTACACCACGTTGCTGCTCATCTCTCCTGGTCTGGGCATGCCGCACGACGTTCTTCACCGACTTGGTCTGCAACTCGGCCCGCCGCGGCGGTCGAGTGCGGTGCGTCGTGAGCACACGGGACTGGCACGCCGAAGGCGCGCCGACGTCCAAGACTACGTCACGGTGCCGATCGGTTCAAACGTCCTCCACCGTCGGTGGCCGTGACGTGCCCCACCCCACGGGTCGGTCTCGAGCGAGCGCCGGTCAGCCCTCGAGCACGAACGTCACCTGCAGGTCCACCTGCCACGCGACGATGGCGCCGTCCGACACCTCCACCTTCTGCTCCTTGACCCAGGCGCCGGTGATGTGGCGGACCGTCTGGCCCGCGCGCTCGAGGCCGACGCGGATCGCGTCCTCGAAGCTCGTGTCCGACCGGGCCGTGATCTCCGTGACGCGCGCGACCGTGCCTGCCATGTCGTCCTCCGATCTCGGGCGGGCCGGCGTCCGTCGCCGGCCGTCCCTCCGATCGTCGACCCGGCCGGGCCTGCTCGCCCGGCGTCCCGCCCGGTGTCCGGACCGCTCCGGGGCGACGATGGAGGGATGACCGGGCGGACGGGACGGCCGGCCCTGCCGACGGGGGCCGGGGGCGTCGACGACGCGGTGACGAACGCGCTGCGCGACGTCGACCGGCGGAGCTTCCTGCCCCGCGCCGGCGTCCGCTGGGCCGAGGCGGACAGCCCCGTCGAGATCGGGCACGGCCAGACGTGCTCGCAGCCGTCGACCGTCGCGGCGATGCTCCGGCTCCTCGAGGTGCCGGTGGGTGCGGACGTGCTCGACGTCGGGGCCGGCTCCGGCTGGACGACGGCGCTGCTCGCTCGCCTCGTCGGGCCCACCGGGTCGGTGCTGGGCCTCGAGCGGCACGCGGACCTCGCCGCCTGGGGCGCGGCCAACGTGCGCCGCACCGGCATGCCCTGGGCCCGGGTGGCCCGGGCCGTCCCCGGCCGCCTGGGCGCCCCGCGCATCGGAGGATGGGAGCGGGTGCTCGTGTCCGCCGCGCCCACCCGGCTGCCCCCGGAGCTGGTCGACCAGGTCGCCCCCGGCGGCCGGATGGTGATCCCCGTGCGGCACGTCATGGTGCTCGTGACCCGCGACGAGCGCGGTGCGGTCCGCACCTCCGAGCACGGGACGTACTCCTTCGTCCCGCTCGTGGAGGACCGGGCCTGACTTTGGCCCCCACGACCCGAACGCCACAGCGTGGGCTCAGCGGACCCTGACGCCGTCCGTCGCCTGCTTGGCGGTGAGGGTGCTGCTTCCGGCGTACTTGACGATCCACGTGCCCGACGACGACTGCTTGAGCTTCTTGGCGTACGTGCCCTTGCTGGACGTCTTCGCGGACCCCTTGTAGACCGGGCCCTTCGATCCCCACGGGTCGAAGTAGATCTTCACCGTGCGGCTCGTGAGCGGTCGGAGCGCGCCCTCACCGTAGTGGTAGTCGGGGTTCCAGTACCGGAGCGTGCCCTTGACCGTCACGGACGACCCCTTGCGCACGGGCTCCGGGGTGGCGTTGACGGACAGGTAGCTGGCGCGCTTGAAGGAGAAGGAGTCCGAGTAGGTGCGCTCCGGCAGGGTGCAGTAGTGCTCCCAGGTGTATCCCTCGTCATCGACTCCGTAGACCGAGAAACTCCGGTCCACGACCGCTCTGGCGGAGTACCGCCCGAAGTCCTCCCAGTCGTACCAGCGGCTCGAGGTGACGCTGCCGGACCTGGCGTTCTTGCCCGAGTAGAGGAACGCCCCACCACCCACGGAGTTGCCGTACCGGTCGTAGTACCCGATGTCCATAGACCAGTCGAGCTCGCCCCAACCGGTGTAGGCCTCGCCGTACTCGGGGTACGACTCGTCGGCGAAGCATTCATGGATCTGCGCGCTCGTCGGGTTCTTCACCGAGTAGGTGATCTTGGCCGTCTTGTTGTGCTGCCCGTTGTACAGCACGACGTCCGGGTGGCTGACGCTCCCCGCCGACCCGCTCGACGCGGCCTGCGCCGGGGCGACCGTGAGGCCGGTGGCCACGACGGCTCCTGCGAGGATCGCGGCGATCGTGCGCTTCATCTCTTGTCCTGTCCGACGTTCTGTTGCGTGCCGAAGGAGACTATGCAGCCGTCCGGCGTCTGACGAGGATGAAGTTCTGCCATGCTCGGCGTCGTGACGATCGATTCCGAGGTCGCGGTCGAGGCCGCGCTGGCCGGCGCCGCGGTGGTCGCCGGTGCGTTCCGGCGACCCGTGACCCGCCACGCGAAGGTCGGGCTGGACTTCGCCACCGACACCGACGTCGCCGCCGAGCGGGCGGTCCGCGACGTCCTCGCCGCGGCCCGGCCGGGCGACGCCGTCGTCGGCGAGGAGCTCGGCGCGTCCGGCGGCGACAGCGCCCGGAGGTGGTACGTCGACCCGCTGTGCGGCACGCTCAACTTCGCCGCCGGTGTCCCGTCGTTCGGCGTCAACGTCGCCCTCGCGGAGCGTCGCGGCGCCGTCGAGCACGTGCTGGCCGCGGCCGTCGCGGACCCCCTCACCGGCGAGGTGGTGTGGACCGACGGCGTCCGCACCCGCGTGCGGCGCGCGGCGGAGAACCCCGACGTCGATGCCTCGCCCACCCCCGTGACCCGCCTCGTCAACATGGACGTCGACAACGGCCGCGGGGCGCCCGCGCTCGTCGCCGACGCCGGGCTGCGCGGGGCCTGGGCGGTCCGGGTCGCGTCCAGCTCGCTCGCGCTCGCCTGGGTGGCCGCGGGCCGGCACGCCGCCTACGTGACCGGGGCCGACGTCGACGGCAGCGTCCACTTCCTGCCCGGCGTCGCCGTGTGCGAAGCGGCCGGGTGCGTCGTCACCGACCTCGACGGCGGGCCCGTGCACGGCGGGCGCGGCATCGTCGCCGCCGCCGACGCCGCGACGTCCGAGCACCTCCTCGCACGGATCCGCGCCCTGGGGGGACAACCCCCTTGTCCCGAACCTACGGCCCCGTAGGCTCGAGTCATCCGCGCGACCGAGCGACCGCTCACACCTCGGCTGGGAAGTCGACCCCGACCCCTGCGAGGCACGCATGCCCCCAGTCGTCCCGGCCGTCCTCGACAGCTCCGCCGCCCCGCGCGGCGGCGCCGCGGCGAAGTTCACCAGCACCTACGGCGCCCTGTCCCGGGAGGTCCGCGACGCCGGGCTGCTGCGCCGGGCGTACGGCTACTACCTCGTCAACGCGCTGGTCCTCCTCCTGGCGCTCGGCGGCGTGACGACCGGGTTCGTCCTGCTGGGCGACTCGTGGTTCCAGCTCCTGATCGCGGCCGCGCTGGGGGTCGTGCTCACGCAGCTCGCGTTCCTCACCCACGAGACGGCGCACCGGCAGGTCTTCGCGTCCGGGCCGCTCAACGACCGCGTCGGCCGCATCCTGGCGAACGCCGTGGTCGGGATCAGCTACTCGTGGTGGATGACGAAGCACACCCGCCACCACGCCAACCCGAACCAGGTGGGCAAGGACCCCGACGTCGCGCCGGGCGTCATCTCCTTCACCGAGGAGGCGGCCTCGGACCACCACGGGTTCCTGGGCGCGATCACCCGCCGGCAGGGCTGGCTCTTCTTCCCGCTGCTCACCCTCGAGGGGCTCAACCTGCACGTGACCGCCGTGCGGTCGCTGCTGACCGGCACGCCGGAGGACCGGGCCTCGCGGCGGCGCGAGCTGATCACGATCCTGGTGCGCCTGACCCTCTACGTCGCCGTGATCTTCTGGTGGCTGCCGCTCGGGCTCGGGTTCGCGTTCCTCGGCGTGCAGCTCGCCGTGTTCGGCGTCTACATGGGCGCGACGTTCGCGCCCAACCACAAGGGCATGACCATGATCCCCGAGGGCAGCCGGATCGACTTCCTCTCCAAGCAGGTGCTCACCTCCCGCAACGTGCGCGGCGGCGCCTGGATGAGCGTCCTCATGGGCGGCCTCAACCTCCAGGTCGAGCACCACCTGTTCCCGAGCATGCCCCGGCCGCACCTGGCGCGGGCGCGCCTCCTCGTCCGTGCGCACTGCGCACGGCTCGGGCTGCCCTACACCGAGACCTCCCTGCTGCGCTCGTACGCGATCGTCGTGCGCTACCTCAACGAGGTCGGGCTCGCCGCCCGCGACCCGTTCGACTGCCCGATGCGGCAGCGGCTCGGGCGCCGCTGAGCGTCCGACGACGCGCCCGCTCCTGCGTCAGCCCGCGCGGTGCTGCCGGCAGCGCGCCTCGTACGACTCGGACCCCCCCACGTGGCCCGACGTCGGGGCCAGCGCGTCGTCGTCTGCCGGCGTCGCCTCGAGCCTGACGTGGAACGCCGCGTCGCGCCCGCAGACCGCGCACACCGCGGTGAGCTTCGTGACCGACTCGGCGACCGACATCAGCTCGGGCAGCGGCGCGAACGCGCGGCCGTCGAACGTCACGGACAGCCCTGCGACCACGACCACGAGGCCGGTGTCGGCCAGCGCCGTGACGACGCCCACGAGGTCGGGGCCGAAGAACTGCGCCTCGTCGACGGCCACCAGCTCCGTGCCCTCCGCGACGAGGCCCGGGATCTCCTCGGCGTCCCGCACGCTGCGCGACGGCATCTCCAGCCCGGAGTGGGACGCCACCCGGCCGGGCCCGCTGCGCGTGTCGAGCTCGTGCGCGACGACGAGCACCCCGCGGCGCGCCACCTGCGCCCGGTGCACGCGGCGCACCAGCTCCTCCGTCTTGCCGGCGAACATCGGGCCGGCGATCACCTCGAGCCGCCCACCGCTGCGGTCGTCCGCCGTCATGGCCCGAGCATGACACGCCCCGGCGACACGGCAGAACCCGACGACAGAGCCCGGGGGCGATGTCATGGACATCGCCCCCGGGCCCTCGCCTCGACCTCGCGGTCAGGTCACTCGGTGCCGGTCACTCCCGAGGCCGCAGTCTCCCCAGCACCCGACTGAGCAGGCTTCGGGGCTCCGGCTCCTTTGCGCGCGCGGCGCGGAGCCTTCTTCACGGGCTTCGTGGCGGGTTCGGCCGCCGTCCCGGGCTCGGGCTCCGGCTCCGGCTTCCGCTCGGGCAGCTCGATGAGCGTCTCCGGCGCGACGGGCGTCACGGCGGGGGGCTCCACGGGCTCCGGCAGGGCCAGAGGCGCCGGGGCGGCCGGAGCCGCCGCGGCGCGCGCGTCCGCCGCCGGGGCGGCGTCCTGCGCACGGTCCTTCGCGCCGTCGGCGGCACCGTCCTTGGCGTCGTGCTCGTGCTCGTGGGCGTGCGCCGCCGCGGCCGCGATCGTGGCGAGCGTGGCCTTGACGGCCTCGCGCGCCTCCGAGCGGTCCTCGGGCAGGGTCGGCACCTCGGCCGCGGGGGCCGGGGCGGCCTCGGCCTGCTTGCCGCCGCGCTTGCGGCGCGACCGCTTCGCCCCCTCGCCCTGGTCGCCGTCGTGGTGCTGGTGGGCGCCGTTCTTCTCGATCGGCTCGCTGTGCACGATGAACCCGCGGCCCTTGCAGTGCTCGCAGGTCTCGGAGAACGCCTCGACCAGGCCCTGGCCCACGCGCTTGCGCGTCATCTGGACGAGGCCGAGCGAGGTGACCTCGGCCACCTGGTGCTTGGTCCGGTCGCGGCCCAGGCACTCCACGAGGCGGCGCAGCACCAGGTCGCGGTTCGACTCGAGCACCATGTCGATGAAGTCGATGACGACGATGCCGCCGATGTCGCGCAGCCGCAGCTGGCGCACGATCTCCTCGGCCGCCTCGAGGTTGTTCCGCGTGACGGTCTCCTCGAGCGTGCCGCCCGCGCCGGTGAACTTGCCGGTGTTGACGTCGATGACCGTCATGGCCTCGGTGCGGTCGATGACCAGCGACCCGCCGGAGGGCAGCCAGACCTTGCGGTCCATGCCCTTGGCCAGCTGCTCGTCCACGCGGTGCACGGCGAACACGTCGGTGCTCTCCGTCCACTTCGTCACGCGGTCGCGCAGGTCGGGGGCGAGCTCCTCGACGTACTGCGCGATCTCGTCCCACGCGCCCTGGCCCTCGATCTGCAGAGACGAGAAGTCGTCGTTGAAGATGTCGCGCACGACGCGGATCGCGAGGTCCGGCTCGCCCTGCAGCAGCGCCGGGGCGCTGGCGGACGACGACTTCTTCTGGATCGAGGCCCACTGCGACTCGAGACGCTCGACGTCCGCGCGCAGCTCGGCCTCGCTCGCCCCCTCGGCGGCGGTGCGCACGATGACGCCCGCGCCCTCGGGCACGACGTCGCGGAGGATCTTCTTGAGCCGGCTGCGCTCCGTGTCGGGGAGCTTGCGGCTGATGCCGGTCATGCCCCCGCCCGGCACGAACACCAGGTAGCGACCGGCGAGCGTGACCTGCGAGGTCAGCCGGGCGCCCTTGTGCCCGATCGGGTCCTTGGTGACCTGCACGAGCACGGAGTCGCCCGACTTCAGGGCCTCCTCGATGCGGCGCGGCTGGCCCTCGAGCCCGGCGGCGTCCCAGTTCACCTCGCCGGCGTACAGGACCGCGTTGCGCCCCTTGCCGACGTCGACGAACGCGGCCTCCATGCTCGGCAGCACGTTCTGCACGCGGCCGAGGTAGACGTTGCCCACCATCGACGCCTGCGACTGCTGCGAGACGTAGTGCTCCACGAGCACGCCGTCCTCGAGCACGGCGATCTGCGTGCGGCCGTCGCGCTCGCGCACGACCATCGACCGGGTCACGGACTCGCGGCGCGCGAGAAACTCGGCCTCGGTGATGATCTGGCGGCGCCGCCCGGCGTCGCGGCCCTCGCGGCGGCGCTGACGCTTCGCCTCGAGTCGTGTCGAGCCCTTGAGGGCCGTGACCTCGTCGCGGTCGCGGGTGCGCGCGACGGCGGCCTCGGCCCGCTCCTGGCGGGTGCCGCGCCGACGACGGCGACGGCGACGGCTCGAGGCGGAGTCGCCGCCCTCGTCCTCGCCCTGCTCGTCGCCCTGCTCGCCGGCGTGGTCCTCGGCGCGGTCGTCGCCCTGCTCGTCGGCGTCCGCCTCGGCGGGGCGCTCGTCCTCGCGGGCACCCTCGTCGGAGTCCTCGTCGAGGTCGCCGTCGGGACCGGCCTCGCCCTCGGGGCGGCGACCGCCGCGACGGCCACGACCACCCCGGCGACGGCGCCGGCGCGGACGGATCTCGTCGTCCTCGCCCTCCTCGTCGCTCAGGTCCTCCGGGCCCAGGTCGACGAGCTCGACGCCCTCGGCCACGAGCTCGGACTCGATCGCGCCGACCTCCTCGACCGCGGCGGCCTCGTCCTCGCTGAGCTCGACGTCGGTGACGGCGGGCGCCTCGACCGGCGACTCGACGGCCTCCACGACGGGCGCCGCATCGGCAGCGGGCTCCTCGACGGGGGCCTCCGGAGCCGCCTGCTCGGTGGGCTCCGCGGCCTTCGCCGCACGGGTGCCGCGCGTGGCACGGCGCGAGCGGGTCCGCGTCGGCTCGCCCTTCGACGGCTCGACCGCGGGGGTCTTCTCGGGCGCGCTCGCCGCCGCCTCGGGCTGGGGCGCGGTCGCCTGCTCCTCGGCCGGGGCGTCGTGCGGACGCGGCGGGCCAGCGGGGGCCTGGGCGCGGCGGGACCGGCGCGCGGTCGACAGGTCGGGGGCCTGGAACAGCACGGCGGTCGTCGCGAGCCGCGGGGTGGCCGACCCGCCGCCTCGCGCGGCCGGCGACCGCGGCGCGGTCTGCTCGGCGGGCGCCTCCGCGACGCTCTCGGCCGGCGTCGCGGCGACCTTCTCGGTGGTCTTCTTCGCGGCCTGCGCGGTGTCCTTCTCGGCGACCTTCTCGGTGGACTTCTCCCCGCCCGAGGCCTTGCGCGTGGCGGCCTTCCGGGTCGTCTTCTTCGCCGGAGCCTTCGTCGCGGGGGCGGGGTCGGCGGCCTCGGCCTGCGCGACGTCCTCGGTCGTCCCGGCGGGAGCCTCCGCCTTCGGCGCCGCGGTCCGACGGGCCCGGGTGCGGGCGGTGCCGGACGCGCCACGCCCCGTGGCGGGTGCGGCCTCAGCCTCGGCGGCGGGGGCGTCGCCGGCCGGCTCCGCCTCGACGGGCTTCGCGGCCGGCTCGGTCGCGGGCTCCGCGGCGGGTTGCGCGCCGGTGGCGCGGGTGGCGCGGCGCCGCGTACGTGCCGGCTTCTCGGCAGCGCCCTCGGCCGCGCGGCCGGCGGGGCTCTCCGGCAGGACGATGTCGGCGAGGGACGCGCTGGCCCCTGCGGACGCGTCGGCCCGGGCGTCGGCGCGCTCCGGCAGCACGAGGTCGGAGAGAGACGACGGCGGCGCCACGTCGGGCGTCGCTGCCGGGGCAGCGGCCTGCTCGGCCTGCGGGCCCGTCGGGGCGGCGGCGGGCCGGGTGGCGCGACGGCGGGCGGGCTTGCGGGCGGCGTCGGTCGGGTTGTCGGACGTCACGGAAGGCGCTCCAGCTCCGGCGGCCCCGCCCCCACACGTGCGGGCCACCGGTGGTCGTCGTCGGACAGGCGCGCTGCTCGGCGCGCCGGCCGACGGAAGTCTCGGTTCCGGCTGCGGCACCGCGCTCTTCGCGGACGCGCCGCCCGGCCTCGTGCCTGGCGGCGGCATCGCGTGCGGATCGCGAGTGCTGCGAGCTCGTGGGCCGCCCCGGGATGTGGGCCAGGACGGCTTCGGACCAGTATCGCATCCTGAGGGCCCCACCGCGTGACCCGCCGCCGCACGGCGCGGTCGGGCACCGGGCCGGCGACGCGCCGGCTTGACTTGTGAAGACCTTCACTACTTAGATCGTGAAAGTCTTCACGAACCCCGTCCCGTGACGACGACAGCACTGGTCGTGCGCCCGCACACCGGTGGTCCTACGGTCGAAGGACCGCTCGGACGAGTGAGCAAGGAGAACCCGTGGACGCCCTCGCACTGGCCCGCTGGCAGTTCGCCATCACGACCGTCTATCACTTCATCTTCGTCCCGCTGACCATCGGTCTCGCACCGCTGGTCGCCGGGATGCAGACGGCGTGGGTCGTCACCAAGAAGGAGCGCTGGCTCCGGCTGACCAAGTTCTTCGGCAAGCTCCTGCTCATCAACTTCGCGCTGGGCGTGGTCACCGGCATCTGGCAGGAGTTCCAGTTCGGGATGGCGTGGAGCGAGTACTCCCGCTTCGTGGGCGACGTCTTCGGCGCGCCGCTCGCGATGGAGGCGCTGGCCGCCTTCTTCGTCGAGTCGGTCTTCCTCGGCCTGTGGATCTTCGGCTGGGACCGCGTGTCGAAGAAGGTCCACCTCGCGGCCATCTGGCTGTTCGCCCTCGCGACGAACCTCTCGGCGTTCTTCATCCTCGCGGCGAACTCGTGGATGCAGCACCCGGTGGGCACGATCTACAACGAGGAGACCGGGCGCGCCGAGATGGAGTCGATCGGCGCGGTGCTCTCCAACAACACGCTGTGGGCCGCGTTCCCGCACACCATCTCGGCCGCGTTCCTCACCGCCGGCACCTTCGTCTGCGGCGTCGCCACCTGGTGGATGGTCCGGCTCGTGCGCAGCAAGAGGCCGGAGAACGTCGAGAAGGCGCGCACCGTCTACCGGCCCGCCGTCCTCGTCGGCGTGTGGACCATGATCATCGCCGGCGCCGGCGTGATCTGGTCCGGCGACCTCCAGGGCAAGCTCATGTACGAGCAGCAGCCGGGCAAGATGTCGTCGGCCGAGGCCCTGTGCGAGGGCACCGAGGCCGCCGAGTTCTCCATCCTGGCCGTCGGCCCCCTGTACGCCGGGTGCGAGGACGTGGACCACCTCATCTCCGTGCCGGGCGTCACGAGCTTCCTCGGCACCGGCCACTTCTCGGGCCCCGAGTCCTACCTGCCCGGCGTCTACGACGTGCAGGAGCAGTACACCGAGCGGTACGGCGACGTCACCGCCTCGGGCGAGCCCGTCACCTACACGCCGCCGCTGGCCATCACCTACTGGTCGTTCCGGCTCATGATCGGCCTCGCCGTGTTCTCCCTGGCGCTCGCGCTGACGGCGCTGTGGGCCACCCGCAAGGGCAGGGTGAGCGACAACGTGTGGCTCGCCAGGCTGGGCCTCGTCGCCATCCCCACGCCGTTCCTGGCCTGCTCGTTCGGGTGGATCTTCACGGAGGTGGGGCGACAGCCCTGGGTGGTGGCGCCGAACCCGACGGGCATCGACCAGGTACGGCTGCTCACCGAGCGAGGCGTGTCCACGGCGGTGCCGGCGGGGGTGATCCTCACGTCGATGATCGTGCTGACGCTCGTCTACGCGGTGCTCGCCGTCGTCTGGTACCGCCTCATGCACCGGTACGCGGTCGAGGGGGTCCCGGACGCCGTCCGCGACGAGTCGCCGGAGGCGCAGGACCCCGACGACGCCGACCGCCCGCTGTCCTTCGCGTACTGAGCGCCCTCGACCGAGACTGGGAGACCCCGTGGACCTCGCGATCCTCTGGTTCGTCATCATCGCCGTCCTGTGGACCGGCTACCTCGTGCTCGAGGGCTTCGACTTCGGCGTCGGCATGCTGCTGTCGATCCTGCCGCGTGGCGGCAAGGAGCAGCGCGACAAGGAGCGCCGGGTGCTGATCAACACGATCGGCCCGGTGTGGGACGGGAACGAGGTGTGGCTGCTCACGGCGGGCGGCGCCACCTTCGCCGCCTTCCCGGAGTGGTACGCCACGATGTTCTCCGGCTTCTACCTGCCGCTGCTGATCATCCTGCTGGGCCTCATCGCCCGCGGCGTCGCGTTCGAGTACCGCGGCAAGATCTCCGACGCCCGCTGGGCGCGGCGCTGCGACGTCGCCATCCAGTTCGGGTCGTGGATCCCGTCGATCATGTGGGGCGTGGCGTTCGGCAACCTGGTGCGCGGGCTGCTGCTGAACGAGTCCCACCAGTACGTGGGCGGGTTCTGGGCGCTGCTCAACCCGTTCGCGCTGCTCGGCGGCCTCACCACGCTGGTGCTCTTCCTCCTGCACGGCAGCGTCTTCGTGGCCCTCAAGACCGACGGCGACGTGCGCGAGCGCGCGGGCCGGCTCGCGGCGGCGCTGTCGGTCGTGGCGCTCGTCGTCGCGGGCGGCTGGGCGGTATGGGCCCAGGTCGCCTACTCGACGACCTGGACGTGGGCGGCCGTCGCGGTCGCGGCTCTCGCGCTCGTCGGCGTGGTCGTGGCCGCCCGGGCGCGGCGGGAGGGCTGGGCGTTCACGCTGTCGGCCGTCGCCATCGCGAGCGCCGTCGTGCTGATCTTCGGATCCATGTACCCCGACGTCATCCCCGCCCTCGACGGCGGCGAGGCCCTCACGGTGGCGGAGGCGGCCTCGACGCCCTACACCCTCACCGTGATGTCGTGGGTCGCGGTGGTGCTCACGCCGCTCGTGATCGCCTACCAGGCGTGGACGTACTGGATCTTCCGCCGTCGCCTCTCCAGCAAGGACATCCCCGCCCCGGCCGGGCTGTCGTGGCAGAAGATCAAGGACGCGGCGTTCTGACGCGCGCCCCGTCGTCGATACTGACCTCTGTGCCGACCCCTGGCCTGATCCCGTGAAGCCCCTCGACCCCCGCCTGCTGCGGCGTGCGCGCGCGGCCCGGTGGTACGTCGCCCTGACCGCGGCCCTCGGCGTCGCCGCCGCCGGCGCCGTCGTGCTCCAGGCCTTCGCCATCGCGCACACCCTCGGGCCGGCGGTCACGGCGGGCAGCGCGGGTGCGCCGCTCGCCCTGGCCGACGTCGCGCCGTGGCTCGGGGCGCTCGTCGCCGCGATCGCCGCGCGCGCCCTGATCGCCTGGGCGCAGGAGCGGTACGCGCAGAAGGCGGCGGCCGACGTCGTCGCCGAGCTGCGCGAGCAGGTCGTGGCGCACGCGGTGGCGCTGGGCCCGCGGCCGGCCGGGGACGGCAGCGAGGGCGAGGGGCCCGCCGCCACGGCGACGCTCGCCACGCGCGGTCTGGACGACCTGGGCCCGTACCTCGTGCGCTACCTGCCGCAGCTGCTGCTCACGGCGATCCTCACCCCGGTGCTCGTGCTGGTCGTGCTCGGCCTGGACTGGGTCTCCGCGCTGATCTGCGTCGTGACGCTGCCGCTCGTGCCGCTGTTCATGTGGCTGGTCGGCGTCATGACCGCGGGCGCCTCGGAGCGTCGGCTGCGCACCATCGAGCGGCTGGGGTCGCAGGTGCTCGACCTGCTGGCCGGGCTGCCCACCCTGCGGGCCTTCGGTCGCGAGGTCGGGCCCGGCGCCCGCGTGCGCTCCCTCGGCGACGCGTCGCGGCGCGCCACGATGGGCACGCTGCGGATCGCGTTCCTGTCCGGGATGGTGCTGGAGCTGCTGACCACGCTGTCGGTCGCAATCGTCGCCGTCGGCGTCGGCCTGCGCCTCGTCGAGGGGATGATCGCCCTGGTGCCCGCCATCGCCGTGCTCGTGCTCGCGCCCGAGGTCTACCTGCCGCTGCGCCGCGTGGGCGCGGAGTTCCACGCGTCCACCGACGGCCTCGCCGCCGCGGAGCACGCCTTCGCCCTCCTCGAGCGGCCGGCCCCGGCCGCGGGCACCACGCCCGCGCCGGCGCTCGCCGGCGCGACCCTCGTGCTCGACGGCGTCGGCGTGCGCGCCGGCGACCGCGGCATCCTCGCCCCCGCCGGGCTCACCGCGCGGGTGCCGCTCGGCAGCGGCCGCCCCGGCGGCGGTCGGGTCGTCGCGCTGCGCGGCGCCAGCGGCGCGGGCAAGTCCACGACGGCGCTCGTCCTCCTGGGGCTGCTGCGCCCCGACGAGGGCCGGGTGCTCGTCGAGCCCGTCTCGCAGGACGTCGGCGGGGCTCCCGTCGATACGCGCCCCGTCGACCTGGCCGACGTCGACCCGGCCACCTGGTGGCCCCAGGTCACCTGGGTGCCGCAACGCCCCACCCTGGCCCCCGGCACCGTGCGCGACGCCGTGACGGACGGTCGCCCGGTCCCCGACGACGCCCTGGCCGCCGCCGCCCGCACCACCGGCCTGGACGACGTCGTCGCGGCGCTGCCGCTGGGGTGGGACACCCCGGTCGGGCTCGGCGGCACCGGCCTCAGCGTCGGCCAGCGGCAGCGGGTCGCGCTCGCGGCCGCCCTCCTGGACGGGGAGGCCTCCGGCGACGGCGCTCCCCCGCCCCTCGTGCTGCTCGACGAGCCCACCGCGCACCTCGACGCCCGCGGCGAGCAGGTCGTGCTCGACACCGTGCGCGCCTGGCGCGACGCCGGGCGCACGGTCGTCGTCGTCGCGCACCGGGCGTCGCTGCTGGCACTCGCGGACCAGGTGGTGGACGTCGCCTCGCGCGCCGTCGGGCCGGCCGAGGCGGGGGCGTCGTGAGCGCCGCCACCCGCCCCGTCGACCCGCTGCGCCGGGTGCTGCCCCTGCTGGAGGTGCGCTGGACCCGCGTGGCGCGCGCCGTCGCGCTCGGCACGCTGGCGCTCGGGTTCTCCGTGGGCCTGGCCGCCGCCGCGGCATGGCTCATCGCCCGCGCGTCGCAGATGCCGCCCGTGCTGCAGCTCTCGGTGGCCGTCGTCGCCGTGCGCGCCTTCGGCACCGGCCGCGGCGTGCTGCGCTACCTCGAGCGGCTCGCCTCCCACGACGTCGCGCTGCGCGGCATGGCCGCCCTGCGCGCCAACCTCTACGACGCGCTGGCCCGCGGGCCGGTGACGCGCGTGATCGCGCTGCGCCGCGGCGACCTGCTCGCCCGCGTCGGCGCCGACGTCGACGCGGTGGGCGACGTCGTCGTCCGGGCGCTGATCCCGGCCGGGGTGGCCGCGTGCGTGGGGCTCGGCTCCGTGGTCCTCGTGGGGGCGTTCCTGCCCGCCGCGGGGGCCACCCTGCTGGGGTGCCTGCTCCTCACCGGCGTGCTGGCGCCGTGGCTGGCGTCCCGCGCGGCGGCGTCGGTCGAGCGCCGGGGCGCCGCCGCCCGGGCCGAGGTGACCGGACGCGCGCTCGAGCTGCTGGAGGACGGTCAGCAGCTGCGCGTCGCCGGCCGGCTCGACGACCGGCTCGCCGGCCTGCGCGCCACGGACGCTCGGCTCACCCGCTCCACCGACGACGGCGCGCGCATCTCCGGCACGTCGGCCGCGATCGACGCCGGGGCGCAGACCCTCGCCGTGCTGTGCTCGCTGCTGCTCGGGCTCCCCGCCGTCGCGGCGGGCACGCTGACGCCCGTCGAGCTGGCCGTCGTCGTGCTCACGCCGCTCGCCGTCTTCGAGGCGACGTCGACGCTGCCCGCCGCCGCCGTCCAGCTGCGCCGGTCGCGGGAGGCCGCCCGCCGGCTCGTGGCCCTCCTCCCCGACCTGTCGGACGCCCGGCCCACCGGGGCACCCCACACGTCTGACACGTTGCTGGAGCTCGACGCCGTCGACGCCGGATGGGCGGACCGCACCGTGGTCGCGGGCGTCGACCTCGCGCTGCGGCCGGGCGACGTCGTCGCGCTGGCGGGACCGTCCGGCGCGGGCAAGACGACGCTGCTGCTCACGGCGGCCGGGCTGCTGCCGGCGCGCTCCGGCGCCGTCCGGGCGGGCGACGGCGGCGCGCTGTTCGTCGCCGAGGACGGGCACCTGTTCGGCACCACCGTGCTGGAGAACCTCCGCGTCGCGCGGCCCGACGTCACCGCGGACGACGCGCGCGACGCGCTCGCAGCCGTCGGCCTGGACGCCTGGCTCGCCGGGCTGCCCGACGGCCTCGACGCCATGCTCGGCCCGGACGGCGCCGACGTCTCCGGCGGCGAGCGCCGGCGGCTCCTGATCGCCCGGGCCCTGCTGGCGCCCGCCCACGTGCTCCTCGTCGACGAGCCCGCCGAGCACCTCGACGCCGCCACCGCCGACGCGCTCGTCGCCACCCTCGCGGCGCACGCCCGCGGCACCGGGCGCGCGGTCGTCGTCGCCTCGCACCGCCTCACGCCGCTCGCCGTCGCGGACGAGGTGCTGCTGCTCGGCACCTCCGCCGACGCCGGCGACGACGGCGCCGCACGCGTCGTGGCCCGCGGCCCGCACGCGGCGCTGCTGCACGACGAGCCGGCCTACGCCTGGGCGGCCGACCAGGAGCGGGCCGGGGAAGCCAGGGTCCTCCCAGGGTGATGCCGGATGCCGGGCCGCGTCCCGGCGCCCGTAGGGTCGCCGCATGATCACGATCGACGCCCTGACGAAGCGGTACCGCGGGGTGACCGCCGTCGACGACGTCTCCTTCACCGCGCGCCCCGGCCGGGTGACCGGCTTCCTCGGCCCGAACGGCGCCGGCAAGTCCACCACGCTGCGGATGCTCACCGGGCTGGGCGAGCCGACGTCCGGCACCGCGAGCGTGCTGGGGCGGCGCTACGCCGACCTGCCGAACCCGGGACTCGACGTCGGCGTGCTGCTCGACGCCTCGGCCCAGCACGGCGGCCGGACCGGTCTCGAGACGCTGACGCTCGCGCAGCGCACCCTGGGCCTGCCCGCGAGGCGCGTGGACGCGGTGCTCGACCTCGTCTCCCTCACCGAGGCGGAGGCGCACCGGCGCGTGCGCGACTACTCCCTCGGCATGCGCCAGCGCCTCGGCGTCGCGACCGCGCTGCTCGGCGGGCCGCAGGTGCTCGTGCTCGACGAGCCCGCCAACGGCCTCGACCCCGCCGGCATCCGCTGGATGCGCGACCTGCTGCGCGGGTTCGCCGACGACGGCGGCACCGTGCTGCTGTCGTCCCACCTGCTCGCGGAGATCCAGATGATCGCGGACGACATCGTCGTCATCGGGAACGGCCGCGTCGTGGCGCAGGGCACCAAGGACGAGCTGCTCGCCGGGCACGGCACGCTGGTGCGCGCCGCCGACCCGGCCACGCTCGCCGCCGCGCTGACCGGCGCCGGGTTCACCGCCGCCCCCACCGCCGACGGCGCGGTGACCACCGACGCCGGCCTCACCGCCGCGGGCGCCGCGGCCTTCGCCGCCGGGATCGCCGTCACCGAGCTGCGTGCCGGCGACGGCGCCAGCCTCGAGGAGACCTTCCTCGCGCTCACCACCGACACCCAGCGCGACACCCCGCGCGCGAGCACCGGAGCCGCCGCATGACCGCCGTCGGCACCACCGCACGGCCCGCCTCGGACGCCGGGGCCCCGGCGCTGCGCGGCACGACGGCGCCCCCGCTGGGGCGGCTCGTCGGCGTCGAGCTCCGCAAGGTGCGCAACACCCGGGCCGGCGCCTGGCTGCTCGTCACGATCGCCCTGATGGTCGTCGGCATCACGGGGATGGGCATGCTCTGGGGCGTCGGCTCGAGCGCGTCCCTGGGCTCCTTCGTCTCGGTCCAGGTGATGCCGATGCAGCTGCTGCTGCCGATGGTCGCCGTCCTGGCGATCACCGGCGAGTGGAGCCAGCGCGGCGCGCTCACCACGTTCGCCCTGGTCCCGCGCCGCGGCCGCGTCGTCGCCGCGAAGGCGCTCGCGGCGCTGCTCGTGACGCTGGCGGCGACGGTGCTGTCCGTCGCCGTCGCCGTCGTCGGCGTGCTCGTGGGCGGCGCGGTCCACGACGTCCCGGTCGCCTGGGACCTCACCGCCGACCAGGCCGCCCGCGCCCTGCTGATCAACGTGCTCTCGGTCGCCGTGGGCTTCGCCCTCGGCGTGCTCATCAGGTCGTCGGCGCCGGCGCTCGTGGCCTACCTCGGGTTCGTGCTCGTCGCGCCGATGCTGTCCGCGATCGCCGCGGGGTACGTCGCCTGGTGGGCCGCGCACGGGCTCTGGTTCGACCTCGCCACGACGCTGCAGGCCTTCTCGGCCCCGCAGGTGACCGGAGAGACCTGGGCGCAGCTGGGCACGTCGACGCTCCTGTGGGTCGGCGTCCCGCTGGTCGTCGGGCTCCGCGGGCTGCTGCGGACCGAGATCCGCTAGCCGGGCCGACCCGAGACGCCCAGCGCCGCCATCGCCGCGGCGCGGCCGGGGACGCCGCTCACTCCCCCGCCGCGCCGCGCTCCCGCGCCGGCCAGCAGCACGCGCGGGTGCGCGGTCTCCCCGCCCCAGGAGCCCGGGCGGTCGAGGCCGGCCTCGTCGTCGTCCGGCGCCCACGGCCACGACAGGTCGCGGTGGAAGATGTGCCCGCCCGGCAGGCCGACGTCCCCCTCCAGGTCCACGGGGCTGCGGACCTCGAGGCAGGGGCGACCCTCGGCGTCGCGCAGCAGCACGTCCTCGATCCGCTCGGCGAGCACGGAGTCGAGCGACGCGAGCGTGGCCGCGAGCGCCCGCTCCCGGGCGGCGTCGTGGGAGCTGTCGGGACCGAGGGCGTCGCCGCGGAACAGCCGCGCGGGCATGTGCAGGCCGAACAGGGTGAGCGTGTGGGCGCCCGACGCGCGCAGCTCCGGCCCGAGGATCGACGGGTCCGTCAGGGAGTGGCAGTAGGTCTCGCACGGCGGCAGGTCGGGGATCTGCCCCGACGCCGCCTGCGCGTGCGCGGCGCGGAGCTGCGCGGCCGACTCGTTGACGTGGAACGTGCCGCCGAACGCGGCGGCCGGGTCGACGCCGTCCCGCAGCCGCGGCAGGCGCCGCAGCAGCAGGTTCACCTTGAGCTGGGCGCCCTCGGGGGGCCGTGAGGTGGCGCGGCCCGACGGCGCGGCCCCGGTCGCCGCGAGCAGGCGGTCGAGCGTGTCGGGGGCCGCCCCGCACAGCACCGCGCCCGCCGCGACCTCGCGGTCGCGTCCGTCGTCGTCGGTCCAGGCGACCCGGGCCTCGGCCCCGCTCCCGGGGTCGACCGCGACGACCGCGGCCCGCGTCACGACCGTGGCGCCTGCGGCGAGGGCGGCGTCCCGCAGCGCCCCGGACACGGCGCCCATCCCGCCCACCGGCACGTCCCAGTCCCCGGTGCCGCGGCCGATCACGTGGTAGAGGTAGCAGCGGTTCTGCGCCAGCGAGCCCTCGTCGAGGTCGGCGAACGTGCCGATCAGCCCGTCGGTGGCGACGACGCCCCGCACGACGTCGGAGGCGAACCGCTCGCGCAGCGCCTCCCCCAGCGACCGCTCGACGAGGTCGTGCCAGGTCGCGGCGTCGTCCACGAGGACGCGGGCCTCGGCGCGCGACGGCAGCGGCTCGGTGAGCGTCGGGAAGAGCCGGCGCGCCAGGCGGCCGGTCGCGGCGTACCAGCGCTGCCACGCCGCGTGGTCGCCCGCCGCACCGACGGCCGCGAACGAGGCCCGCGTGGCGGCGTCGTCCCCGGTGTCGACCAGCAGGCCGGCGTCCCCCACGGGCGTGTACGAGGAGTACCGGCGGCGGCGCAGGGTCACCGGAAGCCCCAGCTCCTCGACGATCCGGCGCGGCAGGAGCGACACGAGGTAGGAGTAGCGCGACAGCCGCGCGTCCACGCCCGGGAACACCCGCGCCGACACCGCCGCGCCGCCCACGTGGTCGAGGCGTTCGAGCACCAGCACGCTGCGCCCCGCCCGCGCCAGGTACGCGGCCGCCGTGAGCCCGTTGTGCCCGCCGCCCACCACGACGGCGTCGTAGCGGGCGGCGGCCGGGCGGCGCTCTGCCGTCATGCGCCGAGGCGGGCCAGGAACAGCGCCTCCCCCACCGCGAGGTTCTCGATCTCGCTCGGGTGCACGCTCTCGTTCGGCGCGTGGATGAGGCAGGCGGGCTCCTCGACACCGAGCAGCACGATCGCCGCGTCGGGGTACTGGCCCGCGAGGATGTTGCACAGCGGGATGGACCCGCCCTGCCCGGCGGTCACGGTGGCCCGGCCGTAGGCGTCCGCGAGCGCGGTGGAGAGGGTCTCGAAGACGTGCCCCTCGGTGCGGGCGGCGAACGGCTGGCCCGGCGTGTCCCTCTCCACGGTGACGCGCACGCCCCACGGCGCGTGGGCCTCGAGGTGCGCCACGAGCTTGTCCTGCAGGTCGCGGGCGTCCGCGCCGGGCGGCACGCGCAGGTTGAGGCGGGCCGCGGCGCGCGGCTGGATCGCCGCGGCCGACCCGACGACGGACGGCGCGTCGATGCCGAGGATCGTCACGACCGGGCGGGCCCACAGCATGTCGGCCACGGCGCCGTCGCCGAGCAGCCGCGTGCCCGGCAGCGCGCCCGCGTCGGCGCGGAACTGGTCGGTGTCGTACCCGACGCCCGGCCACGTCCCCGAGGCGTCCACGCCGTCGATCGTCGTGTTCCCCTCGGCGTCGCGCAGCGAGGCCAGGAGCGCGACCAGCGCCGCGAGGGCGTCGGGGGCGGCGCCGCCGAACATGCCCGAGTGGATCTCGCCCTCGAGCGCCTCGACGCGCACGACGACGCTCGTCGCGCCGCGCAGCGACACGGTGAGCGTGGGCAGGCCGAGCGTCGCGTTGCCGGTGTCCTGGATGAGCATCGCGTCGGCGGCCAGGGCGCCCGGGTTCGCCTCCACCCAGCCGTCGAGGCCGCCCGTGCCCTGCTCCTCCGAGCCCTCGATCACGATGCGCACGCCCACCGGCAGGTCGTCGCCCACCAGCGACCGCAGCGCCCGCAGCGCCGTGAGGTGCGTGACGATGTTGCCCTTGCAGTCCGCCGCGCCGCGGCCGTAGAGCCGGCCGTCGCGCTCCGTGAGCTCGAACGGCGGCGTGGTCCAGGCGGCGTCGTCGAGCGGCGGCTGCACGTCGTAGTGGGCGTACAGCAGCACGGTCGGCGCGCCGGGCGGGCCGGGCCGGTACCCGACGACGACGTCCGAGCCGTCGGGGGTGCGCTCGCGACGCGCGTCGTCGATGCCCTCGGCGCGGAACGCGTCGACCACCCACCGGGCCGCGCGCTCGCACTCCTCGCGCGGGAAGAGCCGCTCGTCCGCGACGGACGGGATGGCGACCAGGGTGCGCAGGTCGTCGAGCGCCCGGGGCAGCAGCGGCGCGACGGCGGCGCGCACGGCCTCGACGTCGGTGGCGGTCATGAGGTCTCCTCGGTGCTGGCATCGGTGCTGGGCTCGCCGGCGGGCTGGGTGGTGGTGTCGTCCAGGTTCAGCGAGTCGACGTAGGCGTCGAACTCGTCGAGCTGGTCGGGGCAGTAGGTCTCGATCACGAGGCGGTCCCCCTCGAGTCGGCGCTCGTCGAGCACGGAGGGCCGCAGGCCCGGGCCGGCCGCGCCGTTCGCCGAGCCCAGGTTCGCCGTGGCGTCCACGAGCGCGGCGGGATCGGTGCAGAACCCGCCGCCGTCGGACCCGAGCACGCGGGCGATGGTCTCCTCGGAGAAGGCGGTGATGCCGATGTCGGCGAACGCGGCGTGCAGCGTGGCGGCCTTCTGCTCCGCCTCGCGCTCGTCCTGCCGGTCCTGGTAGCCCGCGAACTGGATCATCATGATCGCGCCCAGCACCAGGATCAGGACGGCGGCGGCCGTGTACGTGATCCAGCGGTGCCGCACCGGCGCGCCGGGCTCCGTCCCCGGCGACGGCGTCGTGGTGGTCATGTCACTCCCCCTCGTCCGTCGAGGCGCCCGTCGGGGCGTCTGTCACGACGTCCGCCGGCTGCCGCCACGACGGCTTGCGCAGCCTCAGGAACAGCCACGGGATCAGCAGGCCGATGATGCCGAGCCCGCCGCCGACGATGAGGATGTACACCCCGACCGAGCCGCTGGAGAACTGCGCGGGCGGCACGAAGCCGATGATCAGCGCGGCCACCGAGGCGAGGAAGCCGACCACGCACAGGAGACCGAGCGCCGGGGCACGATAGCCGCGCGGGTGGTCGGCGGCGGTCCGCCGTAGCCGCATCGCCGCGACGAAAAGCAGCAGGTACATGATCAGGTACACCTGCGTGGTGATCACGGACAGGATCCAGTACGCGCTGGAGACGTCGGGGATGAACGCGTACAGCAGGGCGATGACGGTGGTGAACACGCCCTGCGCCACGAGGATGTTCTGCTGCACGCCGTTCTTGTTGAGCCGCTGCAGGAAGGGCGGCATGTAGCCCTCCTCGCGCGCCACCGTCAGCAGGCCCTTCGACGGCCCGGCGAGCCAGGTGAGCATGCCGCCGATCGACGCCGCGATGAGCATGAGGCCGAGGATCGGCGTCAGCCACGACACCCCGAAGTTCGCGAAGAACGCGTCGAACGCCTGCATGACGCCGGCGGTGAGGGAGAGCTGGTCGGCCGGGATCACCCAGCTGATCGCGACCGCCGGGAGGATGAAGATCACGAGCACGAGCCCGATCGCCAGGAACATCGCGCGAGGGAACTCCTTGCCCGGGTTGCGCAGCGTGTTCACGTGCACGGAGTTCATCTCCATGCCGGCGTACGACAGGAAGTTGTTGACGATGAGCACGAGGGAGGCGATGCCCGTCCACTGCGGCAGCAGGTGGGACGAGTCCATCGGGGCCGCCGACTGGTTGCCCTGCCCGAGGAACACGATGCCGAGGACGACCAGGATGGCCGCGGGGATCAGCGTGCCGATGACGAGCCCCGCGCTGGACAGCCCCGCCACCGTCTTCGTGCCCTGCGACGACACCCACACGCCGGCCCAGTAGATGACGACGATGACGATCGCCACGTACACGCCGTTGGACGCCAGCGCCGGGTTGATGACGTACGCGAACGTGCTGGCCACGTACCCCAGCAGGCTCGGGTAGTAGAAGATCGTCATCGCGAACTGGCACCACACGGCCAGGAAACCGAGCGGCTTGGACAGCCCCTCCGCCACCCATCGGTACACGCCCCCCGACCATCCGGACGCCAGCTCCGCCGAGACCAGCGACGTCGGCAGCAGGAAGACCAGGGCCGGCACCACGTACAGGAACACGGCCGCGAGCCCGTAGACCGCCATCGTCGGCGCGGCCCGGAGGCTCGCCACCGACGACGTGATCATGAACGCGAGCGTGATCCACGTGATGTAGTTGCGCGGCGTGCGCGCCGTCATCGCCTGCCGCACCTGCTCGCGGGTCGGCGGCGCCGTCCCCGTCCCCGACGTCGTCATGCCGACCTCCTCGACACTCTGCCCACCCGGCGGACGCCGGCCTCTCGCACGATATGAGCGCAGGTCACGGGGCGCACGGCGAACGGCACCGAACCGCCCGCCGGCGGGCTGCTAACGTCGCGAGGCGTGAAGCTCCTCGTGCCCGGCAACGTGCCCTTCGACCTGACGATCGACGTCCCCGGCGTGGAGGTGGCGCGCTACGTAATGCGCGACCCGGTGCCGGAGGAGCACACCGACGCCGACGCCCTGGTCACGTGGTCCAGCCCGCAGCGGGTCATGGAGGACGCCGCGCGCCGGATGCCGCACCTGCGCTGGGTGCAGACCCTCAACGCCGGACCCGACCAGGCGCTCGCCGCCGGGTTCGCGCCCGACGTCGTCATCTCGTCGGGGCGTTCCCTGCACGACGCGACGGTCGCCGAGCACACGCTCGCGCTCGTCCTCGCCTCCGTGCGGCGCCTCGACCGTACGCTCGAGGCGCAGCACGAGCGCCGCTGGGACCGGGACCTCGGCAAGGAGCAGGCGAACCACGAGTCGCAGTTCACGCTGCACGGCGCCCGGGTCACGATCTGGGGCTTCGGCTCCATCGCCGCCGTCCTCGCCCCGCTGCTGGCGGCGCTCGGCGCGCGCGTGACCGGGGTCGCGTCGTCGGCGGGCGAGCGGTACGGCTTCCCGGTGGTGGCGTCGATCGACGAGGTCGCGCCCACGACCGACGTGCTCATCTCCCTGCTGCCCGCGACGGAGGCGACGCACCACGCGCTCGACGCCCGCGTGCTCGGCCTGCTGCCCGCGCACGCGCGGTTCGTCAACGCCGGCCGCGGGGCCACCGTCGACGAGGAGGCGCTGGTCGCCGCCCTCCGCGACGGCACGATCGCCGGCGCCGCGCTCGACGTCACCGAGACCGAGCCGCTGCCCGAGGACTCGCCGCTGTGGGACGCCCCGCACCTCATCCTCACGCCGCACGTCGCGGGCGGGCGGCCGCAGGGCGCGGCCGGCTTCGTCGCCGAGCAGGTACGGGCCTGGCAGGCCGACGGCGCCGCCGGGCTGCGCAACGTCGTCGCGCGCTGAGTCGCCGACGCATGCGAGAGGGCCCATGAAACGCCACCCGTCGACGACGTAGCGACCCTCGGAGGTCAGGCCGCGAGGGCCAGGCCGGCGGCGGCGCCCGCCGCGAGCAGGCCGACGGCCGGCGTCCACCACCGGTCGTCGGCGCGGGCGAACCGGGTGCCCCGCACCCGCTTCGAGACGCCCACGTACCGCCCGTCCCCCACGACGCGGGCCAGCAGGACGACCAGGGCCGCGACGCCGAGCCCACGCCACCAGCCACCGTCGGCACCGAGGGCGAGGGCGACGACCACCGCCGCGTAGGCGACGAGCGCCACGACGACGGCCAGCGTCGCCAGCGGCCCCGGCCGGACCACGGGCTCGCGGGTGCCGCGGCGCTGCGGCAGCACCCGGCCCGCACCGGCCGTCGCGCCCACCGCCCAGGCGGCGTGGAAGCCCGCGGCGACGAGCGCGGCGAGGACGGCGGCCCCGGCTCCCGCCCACAGCGCGGCCTCGGGGATCGCACCGCCCGCCCCCAGGGCGAGCAGTCCCGCCGCGGCGAAGACCGGCCAGGCGAGGTGGCCGGGTACGAAGGCGAAGATCAGGGCCCCGGTGGCCAGGCACAGCGCACCGACGGTGACCGGCACCGACCAGCCGAGCAGCATCGCGGCGAGCGCGTACCAGGCGAGCGACAGCGCGTGCCAGACGGCGCGGACCAGCCGGCCGTCCCAGGGATGCGCGAGCCGGGTGCGCCAGCCGGGCGAGGCGAGGAGCGGGCGGACGATCACGTGCTCCCCGAGCACGGAGTGCAGCGTGGCGACGGCGGCGAGCAGGACGGCGGCGGCGATCGACATCGGATCCTCCATACGGTGGCGTACGGCCACGGTAACCGTACGGTGGCGTATGGTCAACGGATGGCTTCGCTCTCCGTCGCCGACTGGGTCCGCGCCGCCGCCGAGAGGCTCGCGGCGGACGGCGTCGACGCCGTCCGCGTCGAGCCCCTCGCGCGCGAGCTCGGCGTCTCCAAGGGGAGTTTCTACTGGCACTTCGGCGACCGTGCCGCCCTGCTCGACGCCGTGCTCGAGCACTGGCGCACGGTCGGCACCGCCGGCGTGATCACGCGGGTGGAGGAGGCGTCCGACGACCCCGCCGACCGGCTGCTCGGGCTCGCCCGCCTGGCCTTCGAGCACGCGGGCGGCGGACCCGGCGCGGTCCTCGACGGCCGGTTCGACGGCGCCGTCCGCGCCTGGGCCGCCCACGACGCCCGCGCCCGCGACGCGGTGCACGCCGTCGACGGGGCACGGGCCGCCTACCTGGAACGGCTCCTCACCGGGGCCGGCGCCCCGGACGCCCCGCGGCGCGCCGCGATCCTCTACCGCGCCCTGCTCGGCGAGTACGCCATGCGCAACGCGGGAGCCGGCGCGCTCGACCGGCGCGCGGTCGACGACCTGGCAGCCTGGGCCCTGGGCCGGTGAGCCGGCGGCGTCAGGAGCGCGTCACCAGCGGCCGTTCCGCGGCCGCGGCTGGCAGACCGGGCAGGTGTACGACGAGCGGTTCATGAACGCGTCCCGCCGGATCGGAGTACCGCAGCGCGGGCAGGGCTCGCCCTCGCGGCCGTAGACGGCGAGGCCGCGCGCGAAGTAGCCGGACTCGCCGTTGACGTTCACGTACAGGGCGTCGAAGCTCGTGCCGCCCTGCGCGAGAGACTCCGACATCACCTCGGCGGCGGCGTCCAGGGCGCGGCGCACCTCCGCCGCCCGCAGGCGGTCCGTCGCGCGCGCGAAGTGCAGACGCGCGCGCCACAGCGCCTCGTCGGCGTAGATGTTGCCGACGCCGGACAGCAGCGTCTGGTCGAGCAGCGCCCGCTTGATCCCCGTGCGCCGCCGCCGGGTCGCGGCGACCACCGCGTCGGCGTCGAACGCGGGGTCGAGGGGGTCGCGGCCGATGTGCGCCACCGGCTCCGGCACGGCCGGCAGGTCGCTGCCCAGGCCGCCGGGGGCGCCGTCGGACGTCGGCTCCAGGTCGACGACGGACAGGTGCCCGAACGTGCGCTGGTCGACGAAGTCGAGATACTCGGCACCGCTCGGGGCGTTCGCGAGGTGCAGGCGGGCGCGCAGGTGCGGGTGCGCCCAGTCGCCCGCGACGGCGGGGTCGCGCACCAGCAGCTGCCCGGACATGCCGAGGTGCGCGAGCAGCGCGGCCGCGGGGGCGGCGTCGGCGGTCCCCGGCGCGTCGCCCCCGAGCGGCAGCCAGAGGAACTTGCCGCGACGCACGGCGGCGGCCAGACGCCGGCCGCGCAGCTGGTCGGCGAACCCCGCGGGGCCGCCGTCGTGCCGCCGCACGGAGTAGTCGCGGAACACCTCGACGTCCCGCACGACGGCGCCCACGACGAACCGGTCGAGGCCGTCGCGGACGGTCTCGACCTCGGGGAGCTCAGGCACCGGCGGCGTCGCCCTCGGCCATCGACGTCACGCCCGACGTCGGCTCGGCGCCCGGCACCGGAACCTGCTGCAGGGCGCGGTACGCCTCCTCGGCGGCGGCCTGTTCGGCGTGCTTCTTCGCGGAACCGGTGCCGAGGCCCAGCACCGGGCCGGCGGTCACCTGGGCGTGGAAGACGCGCGCGTGCTCGGGGCCCTCGCCGGTGACCTCGTACACGGGGGCGCCGAAGCCGCGCACGGCGGCCGCCTCCTGCAGCGACGTCTTCCAGTCGAGCCCCGCGCCGAGCCCGGCGGCGGCGTCCAGCGTCGTGTCCACGAGGCGGTGCACCAGCTCTCGCGCCGGCTCCAGGCCGTGCGACAGGTAGGTGGCGCCGATCAGCGCCTCCACGGTGTCGGACAGGATCGAGTCCTTGTCGAACCCGCGGGTGCGGAGCTCGCCCTTGCCGAGCAGCACGTACCCGCCGAGGTCGAGGCGGCGGGCGATCGCCGCGAGCGCGCGCTGCGACACCGTCGCCGCGCGCATCTTCGCCAGCTCGCCCTCGGACTGGTCGGGGTGGCGCCGGTACAGCGCCTCGGTCACGACCAGCCCCAGCACGGTGTCGCCCAGGAACTCGAGCCGCTCGTTGGTCGGGATGCCCCCGGCCTCGTGCGCGAACGACCGGTGCGTCAGCGCAAGCACGAGAAGCTCGGGGTCCAGGTGGACCCCGAGCTTCTCGAGAAGAGCGGTCGGCTCCGGCCGGGGCCGGTTGCCGGATGCAGGCATGTCAGCCCGCGTGCTCGGTGCGCAGCGCCTCGGCGTACTGGCGGCCCTTGTAGGCACCGCAGGTGGGGCACGCGGCGTGGGACAGCTTCTGCCCCTTGCAGCTCGGGCACGTCGTGAGAACCGCCGCGGTGGTCTTCCACTGCGAACGGCGCGCACGGGTGTTGCTGCGCGACATCTTGCGCTTCGGAACAGCCACGGCTAGCTCTCTTTCGTCTCGTCGGACACGCTCGAATCCTCGAGCATGGTCTGCAGCGCCGACCACCGGGGGTCGACGAGGTCGTGATGGTGGTCCGGGTCGTCCGCCAGCCGCGCCCCGCAGACGGAGCACAGGCCGGGGCAGTCCGGACGGCACAGCGGTTGAAATGGTAGTGCAGTCACGAGGGAATCCCGAACCGCCGGCTCGATGTCGGCCTGGTCGTCGACCAGGACCGGCTCGTCCTCGGCGTCCTCGTCCCCGGACTCCTCCGCCGCCTGCGCCCTCTCGGGGTAGGCGAAGAGCTCCTGCACACGCACCGTCACCTGCTGGGAGACCGGGTCGAGGCAGCGCACGCACTCCCCCACCGCCGTGCCGCGCACGACGCCGGACACCAGCACCCCTTCCATGACCGACTCCAGGCGGAGGCCCAGGGTGAGGTCGTCGCCCTCGGGCACGCCGATGACGGCGGTCCCCATGTCAGCGGGGGCGGGCACGACGCGCGCGACCTCCTCCATCGAACCGGGTCGCCGAGACAGCTCGTGCGTGTCGAGCACGAGCGGCGAGGACTTCGCGGTGGCGATGGCAGGCTCCGATGAACAGGGGTGGACCCGACGGGCGGGAAGGGGGTGGGGCCCGGACTCGGGCCAGCGACCTAGTCTAGGCCATCCTGGCGCCGCGGCGCAGCACGCCCGGGAGTGACGCGTCTCTCACGCCTGGCGACGACCCCCTTGGACCCGCCGGCGCAGGTCAGGAGCGCCGCTCCTGCGGCCAGCGCGGGTCGGCGACGGCGTCCCACCGCACCCGCGGTGCCCCCTGCTCGAGGCGCTCGGCCAGCTTCTCCCGGCCGGCCCGCACCTGGTTCGTCAGGGCCTCGAGGTCCTGCTGGAAGTCCGCCAGGCGCCCGTCGCAGTACGAGTCGGCGTCGGTGCGCAGCGCCGCCGCTCGCGTCTCCGCCTCCGCGACCACCTCCGCCGCCCGCGACTGGGCCTGCACGACGACCTGCTCGGACTGCACCAGCTCGATCGCGCGGGCGCGGGCGGCGGCCACGATCTCCTCCGCCTGGCGGTGCGCGTCGTCCAGGGTGTCGCGGGCGGCCGCGAGCACCTCGTCGGCGCGGGCCACCTGCGTGGGCAGCGCGTCGCGCAGCTCGTCCACGAGCGCGAGCGCCTGGTCGCGGTCCACCTTCACGTTGGTCGACAGCGGCACGGAGCGCGCGTTCTCGACCAGCGCGGCCAGGTCGTCCAGGATGTCCAGCAGGCCGCCGGCCGGGTTGTCCCCCTGGCCGGTCCCGGTCGTGGTCTCGGTCGTCTCGCTCATCCCCTGCTCCTTGCCCTGCTGCTCGGTCCGGCTCATCAGCCCTGCGTCACCTGCGGAGGGCGGCTCGCACCGCGTCCGCGACGCCGTCCGGCACCAGGTCGTCGATCGGTCCCCCGTACCGGGCCACGTCCTTGACCAGCGACGACGCGACGTGCGCGTACCGCTGCTCGCCCGGCACGAAGACGGTCTCGATCCCGGTCAGGTGCCTGTTCATGAGGGCCATCGGCAGCTCGGAGTCGAAGTCCGCGCCGCCGCGCAGGCCCTTGACCACCGCGACCGCCCCGCGCTCCCGGCAGAAGTCCACCAGCAGCCCGGGCACCACCTCGACCCGCACGTCGGCGGTCTCCGGGTCGGCCGCGAGCGCCGCCCGGGCCAGCTCCACCCGCTCCTCGGGGCCGAGCAGCGCGTTCTTGGCGGCGTTCCGGGCCACCCCGACCACCACGACGTCGAACATGCGGCGCGCGCGCCGCACGATGTCGAGGTGGCCGAGCGTGATCGGGTCGAACGACCCGGGGCAGACGGCGATGCTCACGCCGTCACGCTAGTACAGCGGTGTCGCGATCCCCGGGAGCCCGGTCGGGGTGCCGTCACCCCGCGACGGGGACACCCTGGGGGCATGACCGACGACGCCGCGCCCCACCCGTCGCCCGCGGAGCCGACCGTGGTGCCCCTGACCAGGGCCGCTCAGGTCGACTCGCTGTGGCGGGACGTCCTGGCGCCGTCCTTCCCGCCCGACGAGCTCACGTCGCCCGACGACCTGCGGGCCGGCCTCACCTCCGGCGAGCTCACGGCCTACGGCGTGGAGCGGGACGGGCAGGTGGTCGCCGGCATCGTGGCCTCGTGGTCGCGGGCCACGCAGGTGCTGCTCGTGGACTACCTCGCGCTGGCGCCCGGCCACCGTGGCGGCGGGGTCGGCGGTCGCCTGCTGGACCGGTCGCTCGCCGGGTGGCGCGAGGAGCTGCACCCGGTGATCGTGCTGGCGGAGGTCGAGCACCCCGGCCATCACCCCGTCCACCCGACCCACGGCGACCCGGCGGCCCGACTGCGCTTCTACGCGCGGCACGGGGCGCGTGCGCTCGCCCTGCCCTACTTCCAGCCGGGTATCGGCGGCCCGGGGTCGCCGCGGGTCCCCGCGATGCTGCTGGTGGCGCTCGGGACGGAACCGGGCGCGGGCTCGGTGCCGGCCGCCGCCGTGCGCGGCTTCCTCCTCGAGCACCTCCGGGAGTGCGAGGGCACCGTGCCCGGCGATACCGCGGTCCGGCGGCTGCTCGACGCGGCGGCGGGGCAGTCCGTGACGCTCGTCGACCCGGCCCACGCCGAGGCGCTGGCCGCCGTACCCGTCGCCGTCCTCGAGGGGGCGGAGCGCTACGCCCCGCCGGCCCCCGGGGCGTCCGGGCCGGCGGACCCGGCGGGGTCGGCAGGCTCGGCGTAGTGCACCGCCGTCTCCCCGTAGTCCTTGCGCGCGAACGCCTCCAGGCCCGCGGGCCAGGCCGGCTCGGGGCTGCGGGTGGACCGCTCCACGACGACGACGGCGCCCGCGGCCAGCACCCCGGGCGCGGCCAGGTGCGCCAGGACAGTCGCGAGCGCGTCCTCGGCCAGGTCGTAGGGCGGGTCGAGGAAGACGACGTCGTACCCGGACGCCCCGGTCGTCCCGGCGGACGGTGAGGCACCCGCCGCGAACCGCTCCGCGGAGTCGGCGACGACGCGCACCTCGCGCTGCAGGCCCAGGGTCGCCACGTTGCCGCGGGCGACGTCCGCCGCCCGCCGGTTCGCATCCACCAGCACGACCGCGGCGGCGCCACGGCTCGCGGCCTCGAGGCCGAGCGCGCCGGAGCCCGCGTACAGGTCGAGCACCCGCGCGCCGTCCAGCACGTCGAGGTGGTCCAGGCGCGAGAAGATCGCCTCGCGGACCCGGTCGCTGGTGGGTCGTGTGCCCTTCGGCGGCACCTGCAGCGAGCGCCCGCCGAACCGGCCGGCCACGATCCTCGTCATGGCGCCGAGCCTAACCAGTCGACCGGTCACGCCCTCTCGAGGAACTCCTCCTGCTCGTCGTCCAGCTGGGCGGCGATCGCCGCGCGCAGCTCCGGGTGGGAGCCGAGCTCGAGGTCGGCGTCGACGACGGCGGTGGCCTCGCGCCGCGCGTCGGCGATGAGGTCGGCGTCCTGCACGACGCGCAGGAGGCGCAGGGAGCTGGACCGGCCGGACTGGGCGGCCCCGAGCACGTCGCCCTCGGAGCGCAGCTCGAGGTCCAGGGTCGCGAGCCGGAAGCCGTCGGTCGTCTCCGCGAGCGCCTCGACCCGGGTCGCGGCGGGCGTACCGGGCTGCGCCGTCGAGACCAGGAGGCACAGCCCCGGTGCCGCGCCGCGCCCGACGCGGCCGCGCAGCTGGTGCAGCTGGGACAGCCCGAACCGGTCGGCGTCGAAGACGACCATCACCGTGGCCTCGGGCACGTCGACGCCGACCTCGATCACGGTGGTGGAGACCAGCACCTGCAGCTCGCCGGCCGCGAACCGCGCCATCGCGGACTCCTTGTCCGCGGGCGCCATCTGGCCGTGCAGCACGCCGACGTCGAGCCCCGCGAGCGTCGGCGTGTCGCGCAGCATGTCCGCCACCTCGAGCACGGCGCGCAGGGGCGGGCGCTCGTCTCCCGCGCCGTCGCCGTCCATGAGCTCGAGCAGGTCGGGGACGTCGTCGAAGTCCTTCGCCGCGCCGCCGCCGGCGGGCAGGTCGTCGTCGGGGTGGATCCGCGGGCACACGACGTAGGCGCGATGGCCCTTGTCGACCTCCTCGCGCACGCGCGACCAGGTGCGCTCCATCCACCGCGGGTTGCCGGCGGGGACCACGTGCGACGTGATGCCGGCCCGGCCGGCCGGCACCTGCGTGAGCGACGACGTCTCGAGGTCGCCGAAGACCGTCATCGCGACCGTCCGGGGGATGGGCGTGGCCGTCATGACGAGCACGTGCGGCGCCACCCGCCCCTTGGCGCGCAGCGCGTCCCGCTGCTCGACGCCGAACCGGTGCTGCTCGTCGACGACGACGAGGCCCAGGTCCGCGAACTGCACCTGGTCGCCGAGCAGGGCGTGCGTGCCCACGACGATCCCCGCCTCGCCGCTGGCCGCCTGCAGCAGCGCCTCCTTGCGCGCGGCCGCGCCGAGCGAGCCGGTGAGCAGCGCCACCCGGGTACCGTGCGCGGCCCCGCCCAGCAGGCCGCCCTCGGCCAGCGGCCCGAGCAGCGACCGCAGCGTGCGGGCGTGCTGCGCCGCGAGCACCTCCGTGGGCGCCAGCAGCGCGGCCTGCCCGCCGGCGTCGACCACCTGCAGCATCGCCCGCAGGGCCACGACCGTCTTGCCGGACCCCACCTCACCCTGCAGCAGCCGCTGCATGGGGCGGGCCTGCGCGAGCTCGTGCGACAGGTCCTCGCCCACCGAGGCCTGCCCGTCCGTCAGCGTGAAGGGCAGGCCCGCGTCGAAGTCGGCGAGCAGGCTCGGCTCCCCCGGGCCGCGGAGGGGTCGCGCGGTGGCCTCCTGCTCGGCGGCGTGCGCCCGGCGCTGCGCGAGCGCCGCCTGCAGCACGAAGGCCTCCTCGAAGCGGAAGCGGTGGCGCGCCTGCTGCCACGCGCGCTGGTCGACGGGGTGGTGGATCGCGCGCAGGGCGTCGAGCCGGCTCGGCAGCCCGTAGCGGGCACGGACCTCGTCGGGCACCGGGTCCTCGACGTCCGCCTCCGTGAGCGGGTCGAGGACCGTGCGCACGGCCCGCTGGATGCGCCAGGAGGGCACGGACGAGGACGCGGGGTAGATGGGGATGGGGCGGCTCGCCTCGAACATCGCCTCCTCGGCGTCGTCCGCGTCGACGCCCACGAGGACGTAGTCCGGGTGGGTGAGCTGGCGGGTGCCGCGGTACTCGCTCACCACCCCCGTGAACAGCCCCACGCGCCCCGGCCGCAGCTTGTCCTCGTGCGGCCGCAGCGCGCCGGCACGCTTGGCGAAGAACGTCAGCGCGAGCTCGTGCCGGCCGTCCGTGACGACCGCCGACAGCATGGCGCCCGCGCGCGAGCGCATCGTCCGGACGGTCGCCCGCGCGACCCGCGCCATCACGGTGACGTGCTCGCCGAGCGCCAGCCTGTCCATGTCCGTGAGCGTGCCGGGGTCGCCGTACCGGCGCGGGTAGTGCCGCAGCAGGTCCCCGACGGTGACGAGCCCCAGCTTCGCGAGCGGGCCCGCGCTGCGGGCCCCCAGCACCTTGGTCAGGGCCTCGCCCTCGCGCCCGGTCACGCGCGCCCCTCCGCCGCGTCGGCGTCGAGCGGCTCGACGCCGATCGCCACGTGGTCCCCGGGGCGACCGGTGCGCATGACGACGACGTCCGCGCCGCCGGACACGGCCGCGGCCCTCGACGCGAGCACCTCGACCGTGGCGTCGGGGACGTCGTCGTCCGGCAGCAGGGTGACGATCGCGGTCGGGGAACCCGCCACGAGCCGCTTGACGACGGCACCGACCGTGACGGCCGGGCCACCGCCGACGCGCAGCCCGGCGACCACCGCGCCGACGGCGTCGGGGACGCCCGCGTCCTCCTCCCGCGGATCGTCGAGCGTCGCCGCCAGCGCGGACATCCCCGCCACGAGGTGCACGTCCCCGGGCGCGACGACCCGCACGATCTCGGGTGCGGCCTCGGGACCGTCCGCAGCCTCCGCCCCCGGGCCCACGGGGTCGGGCTGCAGCGCCTCGGGCGCGAGGACCAGCACCCGCGGGGCCCCCGCCCCGACGGCCGCGGCGACGAGGTCCGCCGCGGTCGGGGGGACGTCGAGGTCCAGGACCACGACGGCACCGCCGCGCGCGAGCTCGGCGGCCAGCGCCGGCGCGGCCGTCGTGACCACCACCGCCCACCGGTCGGGCGGGACCGCGAGGTGGCGCACCGACACCCGCGACACCGCGCCCCGTGACGCCCAGCGCCGTGCCACGCCGAGCGCGGCGTCGAGGTCCGCGGTGTGCACGTGGGCCTGCCAGAGCGACCGGTCGGCGTCACCCGCCCCGGCACCGTCCTCGGCGCCGCCGCCCACGACGACGACGGAGCTCCCGACGTCGTCCAGGTCGGCGCGCAGCGCGTCCGCCACCGCGCCGGGGCTGAAGTCGGCGGCGGACGCCGACCGTTCCAGCACGAACATGAGCTCGACGTCGTCCGTCGCGACGCCGCCGTGCTCGTGCCCGTGCCGACCGGCGTCGCGGACGCCACCGGACGCCGCGCCCTGGTCGGGCGACGAGGCGTCGTCCCCCGCGGCGGGGGCGGGAGCGTCATGACCGACGTGGCCGCGCAGGTCGATGTCCAGCAGCACGGGGCCGATGCTGCCGGACGCCCCCGACACTCCCTCGGCGGCCGCCCGCTGCGCCGCCGCCAGCGACAGCAGCACGAGCACCAGCCCGCAGGCGCCGGCGTCGAGCACGCCCGCGGCACGCAGCGGCTCCAGCGCGCCCACGCTGCGCAGCGCCGCCTCCCGCGCGCCGCGGCACGCCGCGTCGGTCGAGGACAGTCGCGCGGCCGCCCCGGCGGGACCGACCATCCCGCCCGCCTCGGCGTGCCGGGCCGCCGCCGCCGCGGACTCCGCCGCCGTGAGGATCGTGCCCGGTGCAGGGTGCGCGACGGCGCGGCGCGCGGTCCGGGCCGCGGTGTCGAGCGCGATCGCGAGGCTGTCGCCCCGCGTGGCCGCGACCGTGAGGCCGCGGAGCCACTCGCTGAGGATCACCCCGGAGTTCCCCCGGGCCCCGAGCAGCGCGGCCCGGGCGGCCAGCCGCAGGAGCCGCGCACCACCCGCGTCGGCCGGCGCGGCGCGGACCGCCGCCGCGGCGTCGCGGATCGTGAGGTACATGTTGGTCCCGGTGTCCCCGTCGGCCACCGGGAAGACGTTCACGCGGTCGATCTCGGCGCGAGCCTCCGCCAGGGCACGGGCGGCGGTGCTCACCCAGGCACGGACGACGGCGGCGTCGAGGAGCTCGGGCTGCTGCACGCCCCCCACGGTAGCGGTGAGGGACCCCACGTTGAGGGGCACTCCCGACATCGGCTATCCTCGTGTGGTTGCCCGGCCTGTTCCGGGCTCCCTCAACCACCAAGCTTCACGTCCTGCTGCCCTGGCGCGGGTCGTGTCACGACGATTCAGGAGAGACCGTGGCTGCCAACTGCGACGTCTGCGGCAAGGGCCCGGGCTTCGGGCACAGCATCTCGCACTCCCACATCCGCACGAAGCGCCGCTGGAACCCGAACATCCAGCGCGTCCGTGCCGTGGTCGCGGGCACCCCCAAGCGTGTGAACGTCTGCACCTCCTGCCTCAAGGCGGGCAAGGTCACGCGCCAGGCCTGAGCCTGCGCACCGGGCACGCCCGGTGCATCGACGCTTCCACGAGACGCTCGTCGGGATCTTCCCGGCGGGCGTCTCGTCGTCCCCGCGCACACCCCGGCGGCCCCGCGTCCCCGTCGCGCCGGTCGCCCGCGGACACCGGCAAAGAATTCGTGAAGGATTCACCAAACTGCCTTGGCCGAGGCGGCGGCGGCGTGGCACTCTGAGCAGATGATCGTGCAGACCGACAGCGACGTGGAGATCCGGCCCGCCGCCGTGACCGACGCCGGGCGGATCGCTCAGGTGCACCTCACCTCGTGGAAGGGCGCCTACGCCAGCGTGCTGCCGGCCGAGTACCTCGACTCCCTCGACGCGACCGAGCGCGCCGCCCAGTGGCAGCAGATCCTCGACGAGGGCAGCCGCACGACGCTCGTCGCCGAGGGCGACGGGCGCCTGCTGGGCTTCGCGAGCTACGGGCCGTCGCGCGACGAGGACGCCGAGGACGGCGACCTCGAGCTCTACGCGATCTACCTCGATCCCGAGTCCTGGGGCCGCGGCGTGGCCCGCGACCTCATGCGCACCGTCCTGTCCGACGTCCCCGTCGGCACGCCGATGTCGCTGTGGGTGCTCGCGCAGAACGAGCGCGCCCAGCACTTCTACCGCCGCCACGGCTTCCAGGCGGACGGCGTCGAGCGCATGGACGACATCGGCGACACCCCCGTCACCGAGGTGCGCTACCGCCGCGGCTGAGCATCGTCGCCCGCGGCTCAGCCGCCGAAGTGGTCCCAGCCGCCGCGCGCGGCGGGCTCCGTGCCGTCGACGGTGACGGTGGCGGGCCCCGGCCGCACGCTCCCCACCCGCCGGAACCCCGTCGGCAGCGCGACACCGGGCGGGAACGTGGCGAGCAGGCCGTGGTCCTCTCCCCCGGTGAGCGCCCACCCCAGCGCGGCCTCCGGGCCGAGCCCCAGCGCCCGGGCGGCGGGCAGCAGCCGCTCGACGTCGCCCGCCAGCGCGCCCGCCTCGACGTCCACGCCGACGCCGCTCGCACGAGCCAGCCGGCCGGCGTCGCGCAGCGGGCCGTCGGAGACGTCGAGCATCGCGGTCGCCCCGCCCCGGGCCGCCGCCGGGCCCGCGGCGAGCGGGGCCTGAGGGCGCAGGTAGCCGACCACGCAGGCCCCGACCCCCGCGTCGTCGACGGTCGTCGCGTCGGCCGGGGTCGCCGCGCCGGCGTCGAGCAGCGCGAGGCCTGCCGCCGAGAGCCCGCGGTGCCCCGCGTAGGCCAGCACGTCGCCCGGCCGCGCGCCGGCGCGCGTCACCGGGGCACGCCCCTCCAGGTCACCGTGCGCGGTGACCGCCACGACCACGCTCTCGCCTCCCGACAGGTCCCCGCCCACGACGCCCGCCCCGACCGGCGCGGCCACGTCAGCGAGGCCGCGGGCCAGCCCGGTCACCCAGTCGACCGGCAGGTCCCCCGGGACCACGAGCGACACGACCAGGGAGGTCGGGCACGCGCCCATCGCCGCGACGTCCGCGAGGTTGGCCGTCGCGGCCCGCGCCCCGACGTCGTACCCGCCCGACCAGCGCCGGCGGAAGTGCCGGTCCTCGACGAGGACGTCCGTGGTGACGACGAACCGCGCGTCCGGGGCCGCCACCACCGCCGCGTCGTCGCCCGGGCCGAGCAGGGTCGCCGACGCCGCGGGCAGCAGCGGGAAGATCCGCGCGAGCAGGTCCTCCTCGGACAGGTCTCGCACGAGGGGGCGGGTGGCGTCGGTCACGGGGACGACTGTAGGCGGTCGGCCGGCTCGTCCCGCCCGGTAGCGTGGTCGCCGTGCCCCGTCGTGCTCGTGCCCTGATGCCGTCCCGTGCCGCCCGCGCCGCCGCGCTGGGCGTCCTCGTCCTCCCGCTGGCGGCCTGCGCCACCACGATCGGGGCGACGCCCGCCGAGGACGCCGCGAACCCGGACTGCGCGCCCGTCATGCTCGCGCTGCCCGACGTGCTCGCGGGCGACCTCGACAAGGCGAAGACCAACGCCCAGGCCACCGCCGCCTGGGGCGAGCCCGGGGCCGCCGTGACACTGCGCTGCGGCGTCACCCCGCCCGGGCCGTCGCCCGACTGCCAGCGGGTCGAGTCGCCCGCCGGCGCCGTCGACTGGATCGTCGAGGCCGGGAAGGACGGCACGTGGCGGTTCACCACCTACGGCCGCGAGCCCGCCGTCGAGGTCGTCGTGCCGCCGTCGGTCACCGAGAGCCACTCGACGTCGTTCATCGGCGACCTCGCGCAGGCCGTGAGCAACGTGCCGCCGACCGCGCAGTGCACCTGACGCGACTGCCGAGGCGCGCGTCGGACGCCCGTGGCACGGTGTCCGGATGGACCAGCGCCTGAGCCTCGTGACCCTCGTCGTCGCCGACCTCGCCGCCACCCGGCGGTTCTACGTGGACGGCCTGGGCTGGGAACCGCTCCTCGAGGCCCCCGGCGAGGTGCTGATGATCCAGGTCGGCCAGCACGTCGTGCTGTCGATGTGGGACGAGGAGCACGCCACCGAGGAGATCGGGCCGGTCGTGCGCGGCGGCACCGCGCCGCTGACCCTCGCGCACAACGTCGGGGCCCCTGCCGGCGTGGACGCCGTCCTCGAGCAGGCGCGCCGGGCCGGCGCGCCGACCGTCCGCGACGGCGTGCGGCGCGAGTGGGGCGGCTACTCCGGCTACTTCACCGACCCCGACGGGTTCCTGTGGGAGGTCGCGCACGCGCCGGGCCCGCTCGGCGAGCTCGTGGTGCCCTGACCCTCCGGGCGAGGCGCGGTCAGCGCAGGCCGGTCGGGCGCTCCAGGGCGAGCTGGATGAGCTCGTCGACGAGCTCGGGATAGCTCACTCCCGAGGCCTCCCACATGCGCGGGTACATCGAGAACGGCGTGAACCCCGGCATGGTGTTGATCTCGTTGACGATCACGCGCTCGTCGGGGGTGACGAAGACGTCGACCCGGGACAGCCCCTCGGCCTCCACGGCCTCGAAGGTGCGCACCGCGACCTCGCGGATCTCGTCGATGACGGGCTGCGGCAGCTCGGCCGGGCAGCGCAGGTCGACGTGCGCCTCGTCGAGGTACTTCGCCTCGAAGTCGTAGAACGCGTGGCTGCCGTGGTCGACGACGATCTCGCCGGGCAGCGACGCGCGCGCCCGGGCGCCGTCGTGCCCGCCGAGCACCGCGCACTCGATCTCGCGGCCCTCGATCCCGGCCTCGACGACCACCTTGGGGTCGTGCTCGCGCGCGGCCTCGACGGCGGCGGGCAGGTCGGCCAGGTCGTCCACGCGCGTGATGCCGAGCGACGACCCCGCGCGGGCGGGCTTGACGAACAGCGGCAGGCCCAGCGGCTCGACGGCGGCGACGCACGCGGCGCGGTCCCGCTCCCAGTCCCGGGGCCGGATCACGACGTACGGGCCGACCGTGAGGCCCTGGCCGGCGAGCACGAGCTTCATGAAGTGCTTGTCCATGCCGACCGCCGACGCGAGCACGCCCGCGCCGACGTAGTGCACGTCCGACAGCTCCAGCAGGCCCTGCACCGTGCCGTCCTCGCCGAACGGGCCGTGCAGCAGCGGGAAGACGACGTCGACCTCGCCGAGCAGCGCGGGCACCTGGCCCGGCTCCAGCACGCGCAGGGTGCGCTCGCCCTGGGTGAGCGACAGCACGACCTCGGCGCCCGAGTCGGCGGTCACCTCCGGGAGGCGGCCGTCGGTGATCTGCCAGCGCTCCGGGTCGTCGGCGGCGATCACCCAGCGGCCCTCGCGCGTGATGCCCACGGGCACGACGTCGTAGCGGTCGCGGTCGATCGCACGCAGGACGCCGGCCGCGGTGGACGCGGAGATGGCGTGCTCGCCCGAGCGCCCGCCGAACAGCACGGCGACTCGGGTCTTGCGCGGGGTGCCGGCTCCCGCGGGCGGGACGGCAGGAACGGGGCTCGTCGTGGGAGCGGCGGTGGCGTCGGACATCGCCGCCCAACCTACCGGACCCCGGCCCGCCGTCCCGACCGCCTCAGCGGGTGCGGAGCTCCTTGCGCAGGATCTTCCCCGCGGCGGACTTCGGGACCGCGTCGACGAACTCCACAACCCGCACCTTCTTGTACGGGGCGACCTGCTCCGCGACGAAGCCCTGCACGTCCGCGGCGGTCAACGCGCTGCCCTCGGCCCGCACGACGAACGCCTTCGGCACCTCCCCCGACTCCGGGTCGGGCACGCCGATCACGGCCGCGTCCGCGATCTCGGGGTGCGTCAGCAGCAGCGCCTCCAGCTCCGCCGGCGCCACCTGGTAGCCCTTGTGCTTGATGAGCTCCTTGAGCCGGTCGACGACGGTGAACGCGCCGTCGGAGTCGACCGTCACGATGTCGCCGGTGTGCAGGAAGCCGTCCGGCTCGAGGGTGTCGCGGGTGGCCTGCTCGTCCGCGAGGTACCCGACCATGACGTTCGGACCGGCGCACAGCAGCTCGCCGGGCGCGCTCACGCCCTCGGCCGGCTGCGCGATCGCCTCCCCCGTGGCGGGGTCGACGACCCGGGCGAGCATGTTCGGCACCAGCAGGCCGACGGTGCCCGGGGAGATGTCGGTCCGGTCGACGGGCACGACGTGCGAGACCGGCGACATCTCCGACATCCCGTACCCCTGCAGCACCCGGGCGCCCGGCAGGCGTCGGGCCACGGCCTCGGCCAGGTGCTCGTCGAACGGCGCCGCCCCCGACATGAGCATCCGCACGCTCGACAGGTCGCGGCCGGCGGCCGCGGGGTGCTTGGCGAGCGCCAGCGCGATCGGCGGCGCGACGAACAGCACGGTGGCCCGGTGCTGCTCGACGACGCGCAGGTACTCGGCGAGGTCGAACCGCGGCAGCGTGACGAGCGTCGACCGCTGGTAGATCGCGCCGTTCATCAGCACCGTCATGCCGTAGATGTGGAAGAACGGGAGCACCGCGGGGATGACGTCGTCGCGCGTGAGGGGCAGGTACGCCTCCGTCTGCACCACGTTCGCCACGAGGTTCCGGTGGGTGAGCATCACGCCCTTCGGCAGCCCGGTCGTGCCGGACGAGTACGGCAGGACGGCGAGGTGCGTGCGGGGGTCGAACGCGACGTCGGGCGCGGCGTGACCGCCCGCGAGGAGCGCGCCGAGGGACGGGTGGCCTTCCGCGCCGTCGAGCACGACCACGTCGGCGGCCGCCATCCCGACGGCGTCGGCACCCGCCTCGGCGGCCGGCAGCAGCGCGGAGACCGTCACGAGCGCCTTCGCCCCCGACGACTCGAGCTGCTTCGCGACCTCGCGCCCGGACGCGAGCGCGTTGATCGTGGTCACCGTGATGCCGGCCCGCAGCAGGCCGTGGAAGACGGCGACGAACGCGGGCACGTTGGGGCTGTGCAGGGCCACCACGTCCCCGACGCCCAGGCCGCGGGCGGCGAACGCCCCGGCGATGGCGTCCACGCGCTCGCGCAGCTCGCCGTACGTGGTCGTGGCACCGCTCGGACCGTCGACCAGGGCGACACGGTCCCGGTCGGCGTCGTCCAGCGAGGCGAAGAGGAACTCGTGGAGGGTGACGTCGGGGATCTCGACGTCGGCGTGCGGGCTGCGGATGAGGGAGCGGTCGGTGCTGGTCTCGGACATGGCGGTCCCTTCGTGCGGCACGGTCCTCGTCGACCGTGTGCACGGGAGCGTAGCGCCGGGAACCGATGGCACGGGAGCGACGTTGGGGCGATCGTGGACATCACGAACGACACGAACGCCCTCGCGGCGCCCGCGGCCGAGGACCAGGCCGCGCCCGCCGACGATCCCAGTCATAGTCCGGGCTCGCCGCAGCCCCCGACTCCGCTCGACCCTGAGGCGGTGCACCGCCGGTGACCGCCGTCCTCTCCCTCCTCCTCGGCATCCTGGTGATCCTCGTGATCACGGCGGCGACGGCCTACTTCGTCGCCCAGGAGTTCGCCTACATGACCGTGGACCGCTCCCGGCTCGCCGCCCGCGCGGAGGCCGGTGACGTGACCGCGAAGCGGGCCCTCGCCGTCACGCGCCGCACGTCCTTCGTGCTCTCGGGCGCCCAGCTCGGCATCACCGTGACCGGCCTGCTGGTCGGCTACGTGGCCGAGCCCCTCGTGGGCGACGCGCTGGGCACCCTGCTCGGCGGCGTCGGCGTCCCGACCGGGGTCGGCGTGGCCGTCGGCACCGTCGCGGCCCTCGTCGTCTCGACGCTGGTGCAGATGCTCTTCGGCGAGCTGTTCCCGAAGAACCTCGCCATCGCCCGCCCCGAGCCCACGGCCCTGCGCCTGGCCGGCTCGACGACGGCGTACCTCACGGTGCTCGGCTGGCTCATCGCCGTCTTCGACAAGGCGTCGAACGCGCTGCTGCGGCTGCTGCGCATCGAGCCCGTGCACGACGTCGAGCATTCCGCCACCGCCCGCGACCTCGAGCACATCGTCGCGGACTCCCGCGAGAGCGGCGACCTGCCCGACGACCTGTCGGTGCTGCTGGACCGCATCCTCGACTTCCCGCAGCACGACGTCGAGCACGCCATGATCCCGCGCTCGCGCGTCGGCACCGTCGACCCCGCCCTCACGGTGGGCGAGCTGCGCACGCTCATGGCCGGCGGCCACTCCCGCTACCCCGTGGTGGACGCCGAGGACCGCGCTCTCGGCGTCGTCCAGCTCACCGACCTGCTGCGGACCGGCCTCGGCGACGCCGCTCCCGTCACCGAGCTCATGCGGCCGGTCACGGTGCTGCCCACCCTCATGGCGCTGCCGGACGCCCTCACCGAGCTGACGCGGACCCGCAACCAGCTCGCCGTCGTCGTCGACGAGTACGGCGGCTTCGCGGGCGTGCTCACCCTCGAGGACCTCGCCGAGGAGCTGGTCGGCGAGATCACCGACGAGCACGACCCGGCCCTGCCGGTCACCGTGTCGTCCGAGGACGACGGCGCCTGGGTGATGGGCGGCGACGTCCACCTGGACGAGGCGGAGCGCGCCATCGGGCACGACCTGCCGCGCGGCGACCACGAGACGGTCGCCGGGCTGCTCATCGCGCAGACCGGCGCGCTGCCCCGCGCGGGCGACGCGGTGACGGTCGAGCTGCCGCCGGACCCGGCGGACCTCGTGCACGACGAGCCCCGCCGTCGCTGGCTGGAGGTCGACGTGATCTCGGTCGAGCGGCACGTGCCCCACCTGGTGCGCGTGCGCCTGTTCGAGGGCACCGCGGAGGGCACGGTCGAGCCCGCCCCGGACGCCACGCCCGCCCCCGCGAAGGAGGACGACCGATGAGCAACCCCTGGGTCGTCGTCGCGGCGACCGTCGTCATCATCGCGCTGAGCGCGTTCTTCGTGGCGGTGGAGTTCGCCCTGCTGGGGGCGCGCCGCCACCGGCTGGAGGACGCTGCTCCGCGCAGCCGGTCCGCGCGGGCCGCGCTGCGCAGCTCGTCCGAGCTCACGCTGCTGCTCGCCGGCTCCCAGCTCGGCATCACGGCGTGCACCCTGGCGCTCGGCGCCGTGACCAAGCCGGCCGTGCACCACTGGCTCACGCCGCTCTTCGCCGGGTGGGGGGCGCCGTACTGGGTGGCCGACGTCGCGGGCTTCGTGCTCGCGCTGATCATCGTCACCTTCCTGCACCTCGTGGTGGGCGAGATGGCGCCCAAGTCGTGGGCCATCGCGCACCCCGAGGCGTCCGCCACGCTGCTGGCCCTGCCGATGCGGGCGTTCATGTGGCTCACCCGGCCGGTCCTGCGCTGGCTCAACGCGCTGGCCAACCGGTGCCTGCGGGCCGTCGGCGTGGAGCCGGTGGACCACATCGAGGCGGGTCACGACCCGACCACGCTGCGGCACCTCGTGGAGCACTCGGCGAACGTCGGGGCCCTCGACGCCGCGTACTCCTCGCAGATCGCGGGCGCCCTGGAGCTGGAGACCCTCACGGTCGACACGCTCGTGGCCCCGGGCGCGCGGCCCACGGCGGTGCCGGCGGACGCGACGGCGGCCGACGTGCGTGCGGCGTCCGTGACCTCCGGGCACCTGCGCATCCTGCTGCGCGACGGCGGTGCCGACGGTGGTGTCGACGGTGAGGTGACCGGCGTCGTGCACGTGCGCGACACGCTGCTGCTCGCGGACGACGCGTCGGTCGCGCCGGTGGCGCGCGCGCCGTTCGTGCTCGACGCGTCGACCACCGTGCACGCCGCCATCGCGCTGCTGCGCGAGGCCGGCGAGCAGCTCGCGCTCGTGCGCCGCGACGGGGACGTGCTGGGCGTCGTCACGCTCGCCGACGTGCTGCGCCGGTTGCTGCCGCAGGCGCAGGAGGCGACGGCGGACGTCTGAACCGTCGTCGGGCCCGCCGCCGTCGAAGCCCGGGCGGCCGGGCCAGGGCGCGGCGTACGGTGAGGTCATGCCTGTGACCTCGCCGGACGCCGCGCCGTCGTCCTTCCCCTCCCCGCTCTCCGCCCCGCGCCAGATCCTCACCGACGAGCTCCTCGAGACCATCCGCGGCCGCGCGGCGACGTACGACCGCGAGAACGCGTTCTTCGCCGACGACCTCGCCGACCTGAAGGCCGCCGGGTACCTGCAGGCGATGGTGCCGCAGCACCTGGGCGGCGCCGGGCTGACCCTGCGGGAGGCCGCGCGCGAGCAGGCGCGGCTCGCCGGCGCCGCCCCCGCCACCGCCCTCGCGGTGAACATGCACCACGTGTGGGTGGGCGTGGCCCGGTTCCTGCACGAGCGCGGCGACCACTCGCTGGACTGGCTGCTCGAGGAGACGGCGCACGGCGAGGTCTTCGGCTTCGGCTACTCCGAGGCGGGCAACGACCTGGTGCTGCTCGGCTCGCGCACCGAGGCCCGCCCGGACGGCGAGGGCGGGTACTCCTTCCACGGCACGAAGATCTTCACGTCCAACTCCCCCGGGTGGACCCGCCTCGGCGTCATGGGGTTGGACGACGCGACCGACGCCGACGACCCGCGCATCGTGCACGCGTTCGTCACCCGCGACGGCGGCGGCTTCGAGATCAAGGACGACTGGGACACGCTCGGCATGCGCGCGTCGCAGTCCTGCACCACGGTGCTCGACGGCGCGCACGCGCCCGCCGACCGCGTGCTGCGCCGCATCACGCCCGGCCCCAGCCTCGACCCGTACGTGCTGGGCATCTTCACGTCGTTCGAGATCCTGCTGGCGAGCGTGTACCTGGGCATCGCCGACCGCGCGCTGGCCCTCGCCGTCGAGACGGTGGGCAAGCGGCGCTCGATGAAGACCGGCAAGGCCTACTCGCAGGACCCGGACATCCGCTGGCGCATCGGCACGGCCGCCCTCGCGCTCGACGGCCTGTGGCCGCAGCTCGACCTCGTGGCGGGGGAGGTCGACGCCCAGGTCGACAAGGGGGCCGGCTTCTTCCGCTCGACGGCGGGGCTCAAGGTCCGCGTGACGGAGACGGCCCGGCAGGTCGTGGACGAGGCGATCCGCTGCTCCGGCGGCTCCACGTACTTCAACCGCTCCGAGCTGGGGCGGCTCTACCGCGACGTCCTGGCCGGCATCTTCCACCCCAGCGACGACGAGTCCGCGCACTCCACCGTCGCGCAGGCGGTGCTCGGACCGCTCGAGGACTGACCCCCGCCCCCGGAGTCGTCAGGACCAGCGCGGGGCATACCGCGCGCTGGTCCTGACACCTGCGGGGCTCAGGCGGAGGCGCCGTCCAGCCGGGCGAGCTCGTCGGGGGTGAGCTCCAGCGTCATCGAGCGCAGCAGGGCGCCGAGCTGGCCCGCGTGCCGGGCACTGGCGAGGGGCGCGACGACGGTCGGCTGCGCGCGCAGCCAGGCCAGCGCGACGGACGCGACGGGCACGTCGTGGGCGGCCGCGACGTCGTCGAGCGCGGCCAGCACGCGCCGCCCGCGGTCGTCGAGGTAGCGCGCCGCGCCCTGCGCACGCGGGCTGTCGGGCGCCTCGCCGTCGCGGTAGGTCCCGGCGAGGAAGCCGGAGGCGAGCGCGTAGTACGGCAGCACCCCGAGCCCGTGCCGCTCGGCGGCTCCCCGCAGCGCGTCCTCGAACCCGCGCTCCACGAGGTTGTAGTGCGGCTGCAGTGCCACGGGACGGTGCAGCCCGCCGGCGTCGACGGCGGCGAACCACTCGTCGATCCGCTCCGGCGTGTAGTTGGAGACGCCGATCTCGCGCACGAGGCCGTCGTCGACGAGGGCGGAGAACGCCGCCGCCGTCTCCTCGATCGGGGCCTCGGCGTCGTCGAAGTGCGCGTAGTACAGGTCGATGCGGTCGGTGCCGAGGCGCTTCAGCGACGCCTCCGCGGCGGCTCGGACGTTCGACGCCGCCAGCCCGCGGAACTGCGGGTGCGCGGAGACCTTGGTCGCGACCAGCACGTCGTCGCGACGTCCCGTGCGCGCCAGCCAGCGCCCGATCGTCTCCTCGCTCTCGCCCCCGGAGTTGCCCGGCACCCACGCGGAGTAGCCGTCGGCGGTGTCGACCATGCGGCCGCCGGCGTCGGCGAACGCGTCGAGGACGGCGAAGGACGCCGTGTCGTCCGCCGTCCAGCCGAACACGTTGCCGCCGAGCACCAGCGGCGCCGCGTCGAGGTCGAGGGAGCCGAGCGCGGGGCCGGCCGGGGCAGAGTTCGTCGCCTGGGTCACAGCACGCACAAGCACGGCGGCGCCCGCGGCATTCCCGGACCGCTACGATCCCGCGTCATGACGCTGCGCAGGGGCACGGTCGCCCGGTACGCCGTCGGGTCCGTCGGCACCGGCGGGTTCGCGACGCTCCCCGGCCTGGTGCTCGTCTTCTACCTCACCGACACGCTCGGCGTCGCCGCGGCCCTCGCGGGCCTCCTGGTCACCGCCGCGAAGGTGTGGGACGTCGTCATCGACCCGCTCATCGGCGCCGCCAGCGACCGCGAGCGCGCCCGCACCGGGCGCCGTCGCCGCCTCATGGTCGTCGGCGGCCTCGCCCTGCCGGTGTTCTTCACCCTGACGTTCGCCGTCCCCGCCTCCCTCGCCCCGGCGGGCGCCGCCACCTGGGTGCTCCTCGCGTTCCTCGCGGCGGCGACGGCGTTCAGCCTGTTCCAGGTGCCGTACATCGCCCTGCCCGCCGAGCTGGCCGGCACCTACGACGCCCGGACCCGCCTCCTCACCGCGCGGGTGGTGGTGCTCACCGCCGCGATCCTGCTGTTCGGCGGCGGCGGGCCCGCGCTGCGCGGGCTCGGGGGCGACGACGAGCGGCTCGGGTACCTGCTCATGGCGACGGCCGCGTCGCTGGTGCTCGGGGCGGCGCTGCTCGTGGCGTCGACGGTCGAGCGCTCCGCGGGGCCGCCCGCCCCGCCCCGTCCGGTCCCTGCGCGGGCGCGGCTCGCCGCGCACTACCGCGAGGGACTCGGGCTGCTGCGCTCGAGCCGGCCGTTCCGCACGCTGCTCGGCACCTTCGTGCTGCAGGCGCTCGCCACCGGCGCCATGCTCGCGGGCGCCCAGTACGTCGCGACCTGGGTGCTGCACGACACCGCCGCCGTGACGTTCCTGTTCGTCGCCCTGGTGGGGCCGGCGCTCGTCGTGACGCCGGCGTGGGGCGTGCTCGCCCGGCGCGTCGGGAAGGAGCGTGCGTTCCGGCTGGCATCCGTGCTGTTCGCCGTCGCGGCGCTCGCGCTGCTGCCCCTCGCCTGGGCGCCGGGCGCCTGGGTGTACGGGCCCGTGGCCCTCGCCGGCGCGGCGTACGCGGGCATGCAGTCGCTGCCGATGGCGATGCTCCCCGACGTCGTCGCGCACGACGCCCGCACGACGCGCACCGACCGCGCCGGCGCGTTCGGCGGCGTCTGGACCGCGGGCGAGACCACCGGCATGGCGCTCGGCACCACCCTGCTGACCGTGGTGCTCGCCGTCACCGGCTACGTGGAGTCCACGGGCGGGCAGACCGTCGTCCAGCCCGCCGCCGCCGTGCTCGGCATCGTCGCGTCGTTCAGCCTCCTGCCCGCGCTGCTCGTGGCCGCCAGCCTCCTGCCCCTCGGCCGGTACCCCCTGCGCCGCCGCGACGTCGACGCGCCCGACGACGCGCCCGACGTCGCCCCCGCTCACCGACCCCAGGAGGCCCCGTGAACCGCCCCGCCCTGCCCGCCGACGCGCTCGACCTGGCCCAGGACCCCGCCGCCGTGCTCGCCGCGCTGGCCACCCTGCGCCACCGCGACGCCCCCACCCACGGCGGCCGGGTGCTCAGCTACGTGTACGACCCCGGCGTCCCCGAGCTCGACGCGCTCGCCGGCGACGCCGCGCGCGCCATGCAGCCCGTCAACGGGCTCGACCCGACGACGTTCGTCTCGGTGGCCGCCCTGGAGCGCGACGTCGTGGCCTTCGCCCGCGACCTGCTCGGCGGCGACGCCGACACCGTCGGCACGGTGACCAGCGGCGGCACGGAGAGCTGCCTGCTCGCGGTGCAGTCCGCGCGGGACGGGTGGCTCGCCGCCCGCGGGCTGCGGCCGGGCGAGGCGCGACCCCGGCTGGTCGCGCCCGTCACGGTGCACGCCGCGTTCCAGAAGGCCGCGCACCTGTACGGGCTGGAGCTCGACCTCGTGCCCGTCGCCGCCGACGGCCCGGCGGCGGGCGCCGTGGACGCCGCGGCCCTCGGCGCGCGCCTGGCCGCCGGACCGGAGGGGGCCGCCGACGTCGCGCTCGTCGTCGTCTCCGCGCCGTCGTACCCGCACGCCGCGGCCGACCCGGTGACCGACGTCGCGGCCCTCGCCTCCGCGGCGGGCGTGCCCGTGCACGTGGACGCGTGCATCGGCGGCTTCGCGCTGCCGTTCTGGCCCGGCCTGCCCGCGTGGGACCTGCGCGTGCCCGGTGTCACGAGCGTGAGCGCCGACCTGCACAAGTACGCCTTCGCCCCCAAGGGCGCGTCCGTGCTGCTGCACCGGGACCGCGACCGCCAGCGGGCGCAGTACTTCGCCACCACCCGCTGGCCCGGCTACCCCGTGGTGAACCCGACGCTGCTCGGCTCCCGCTCCGGCGGCCCGCTCGCCGCCGCGTGGGCGATCCTGCAGGCCCTCGGCAGGGACGGGCTCGCGACGCTCGCCGGCCGCGCCCGGCGTGCCACCCTCGCCCTGCGCGACGCCGTCGACGGGCCGGCCGGGATCGACGGGCTGCGCGTCGTCGGCTCCCCCGTCGGGCCGCTGCTCGCCGTCGCCGCCGACGACGCCGTGCCGGCGGAGCGCCGCGTGGACCCGCACGTGTGGGCCGACGCCGTCGCCACCCGGGGCTGGACGCTCCAGGCCCAGCCCGGGCTGGAGCAGGCCGACGGCACCCGCCTGCCGCACACCACGCACCTCACCGTCACCCCCGTCACCGAGGGGGTGCTCGGCGAGCTCGTGCCCGTGCTGCGCGCGGCGGCCGACGACGTCCGCGGCCTGCCACGGCCCGACGCCGGCGCGCTGCTCGGCTCCCTCCCGCCCCTCGACCCCGCCGCGCCCCTCGACTCCGCGACGGCGGCGGCCCTGCTGGACGCGGTCGGCCTGGGCGCGGTCGGCGGCGACCCGGACGCCGCGCCCGGCGTCGGGCCCATGGCGCCGCTGCTGGCGCTCGTGGAGGCGCTGCCCGCGCCGCTCGTCGAGCGTCTGCTGGTCGAGCTGCTGGCCCGCCTCGTCGAGCCGCGCGCCGCCGTCTGACCCGAGTCGTCAGGACGTGTCAGGGCGAGCGCCGGGTATACCGCGCGCTCGTCCTGACAGGTCGGTGGGACGGCGCGCCGCCGGCCGGGTGCGCCGTCGTACCCTGCGGCCATGACGCACGACCCGCACGGACCGCATGTGCCGCTCTCCCCCGCCACCCTCGCCGTGACGGCGGGCCGACCGCCCCGCGTCCAGGGCGGTCCCGTGAACCCGCCGGTCGTGCTCAGCTCGACCTACGTCAACCAGGGCGTGACCGGCCCCGGCGAGCTCCTGTACACGCGGATGGACACCGAGACGTGGCACCCGTTCGAGGAGGCGCTGGCGGCGCTGGAGGGCGCCCGGCACGGCGTGGTCTTCGGCTCGGGCATGGCGGCCGTGATCGCGGCGGTCGGCGACGTGCCCGACGGAGGCGCGGTCGTGGTGCCGCGGCACGCGTATCAGGTGTCGCTGGGCTACCTCGACGACCTCGCCGCCCGGCACGGGGTCGACGTGCGCCGGGTCGACATCGCCGACACCGCGCAGGTGGTCGCGGCGCTCGACGGCGCCGACGTGCTGCTCGCCGAGTCTCCCACCAACCCCATGCTCGAGGTCGCGGACCTGCCCGCGATCCTCACGGCGGCGCGCGAGCGCGGCGTGCGCAGCGTCGTCGACAACACGTTCGCGACGCCGCTCGGCCAGCGCCCGCTCGACCTCGGTGCCGACGTCGTCGTGCACTCGGTGACCAAGTACCTGGCCGGGCACTCCGACGTCGTGCTGGGCGCCGCCGTCACGCGCGACGACGAGACCGCCGCCGGGCTGCGGGCGTACCGCACGCTGCACGGCGCCATCCCCGGACCGATGGAGGTGTGGCTGGCGCTGCGCGGCCTGCGCACGCTGCACCTGCGGGTGGAGCGGGCGAACGCCTCGGCGGCCGAGCTCGCCCGCCGCCTCGCCGAGCACCCCGGCGTCGCCGAGGTGCGGCACCCGTCGCTGCCCGGCGACCCGGGGCACGAGCGCGCCGCCGGCCTCATGAACGGCTTCGGCGCGATCCTCGGCCTCCGCCCGCACGGCGGTCCCGCCGCCGCCGACGCCGTCGTCGCCGCCGTGCGACTCTGGGTGCCCGCCACGTCCCTCGGCGGCGTCGAGTCCACGCTCGAGCGTCGCCGGCGGTTCGCCACCGAGTCGCTCACCGTGCCCGAGGACCTGCTCCGCCTGTCCGTGGGCATCGAGGACGTCGAGGACCTCTGGGCGGACCTCGACCAGGCGCTGCGCGCGGGGGCGGGCTCCGCCGCCTGACGCGTCAGTCCACCGTCCGCAGCTCCCCGGCGAGCAGGCGACCGTGCAGGTCCGCCAGGTCGGCGGCGTGCAGGTCGAACGCGTCGTCGTCCCGCGGGGCGTCGCCCCGCGGCCGCGGCACGTAGGCGGTGCGCATCCCCGCGGCGGCCGCCGCGCGCAGGTCCCAGGCGTGCGCGGCGACCATGACGGGCGGGCCGGCGCTCATCTCGCCCGTCGCACCGTCCGTCGCACCGCCCGTCGCCGCCGCGACCGCCGCGGCGTAGAGCGCCGGATCCGGCTTGTAGGTACCGACGTCCTCCGCCGACAGCACGTCGTGCCACGTCAGGCCGGCGTCCCCGCGCAGCGCGGCGAGCGTACGACGGTCGGCGTTGGACAGGCCGAGCACGGTGAAGTCACCCGCCAGCGCCGCCACGCCGGTCACGGAGTCCGGCCAGGGGCGCAGCCGCTCGGCGGCGGTCGCGAGGCGGTCGACGGCGGACGCCGGCAGCGCGCCCTCGGCCGCCAGCCCTGCGAGCACCTCGCGGTCCAGGACGCCGCTCGGCGCGAAGCCACGACGCCCCGCGACCACGTCCCGCTCCCGGTCGGTGACCCGGCCGAGCCACGTCGCCACGACGTCGCGCGCGGTCCCCGCGTCGAGCCCCGCGCCCTGCACCGCGGCCTCGAGGCTCCCCGCCTGGTCGACCAGCGTGCCGAGGACGTCGAACACCAGGACGGGCCGGGGCGCGGGAGTCATGGCGCCACCGTACGGCGAGCGACGATCAGCCGTCGACGCCCTCGGACTTCTGCGGGCGGGCGAGCAGGCCGCGGGCCATCTCCTCCACCGGGAGGCCCTCGTACAGCACCGCGACGACCCCGGCGGTGATCGGCATGTCGACGCCGTGCTTGGCGGCGAGGTCGAGCACGGAGCGGCAGGACTTGGCGCCCTCCGCCGTCGTGCCGGTGGCCACCACCGCCTCCTCCAGCGACATCCCCTCGCCGATGTGGCGGCCGAGGGTGTTGTTCCGCGACAGCGGCGACGTGCAGGTCGCCACGAGGTCGCCCATCCCCGCGAGCCCGGAGAAGGTCGCGGCGTCGGCCCCGAGCTCGAGGCCGAGGCGCGTGATCTCGACCAGGCCGCGCGTGATGACGGTCGCGGCGGTGTTCGACCCGAAGCCGCGGCCCTGCGCCATGCCGACGGCCAGCGCGATGACGTTCTTCACCGCCCCGCACAGCTCCACGCCGACCACGTCGTCGTTGGTGTAGGGGCGGAAGTACGAGTTCGAGCAGGCGTCGGCGACGAACCTCGCCGTCGACTCGTCCTGGCAGGCCACCACGGTCGCCGTGGGCTGGCGGCGGGCGATCTCGGCGGCGAGGTTCGGGCCGGAGACGACGGCCACGCGCGACAGCGGCACGTCGAGCGCCTCGACGATGACCTGGCTCATGCGCTCGTCGGTGCCGAGCTCGACCCCCTTCATCAGGGAGACGATGACGGCGTCGGGCTCGACGAGGTCGCGCAGGCCGGCGAGCGTCGCGCGCGACACCTGCGACGGCACGGCGACGACGACGATCTGCGCGCCGGCCAGCGCCGCGGCGGCGTCGGTGGTGCCCGTCATCGCGGGCAGCTCGATGCCGGGCAGGTACTTGCTGTTGGTGCGCCGGGTCGTCACCTCGTCCGCGACGGCGGCGTCCCGGCCCCACAGGCGGACGTCGCAGCCCGCGTCGGCGAGGACCATCGCGAAGGTCGTCCCCCAGGACCCGGAGCCCAGGACGGCGACACGGGTGCGCGCCGACGGGTTCCCGGACGGGGGTGCGGTGGTCGGGTTCGTCATGGGCGCTCCACGGGCGGGTAGACGGTCTGCTTGCGTTCGTACTCGGGGTGCTTGCGCAGGTCGAAGCGGGCGGACGGGGCCGCCTCGCCGCGGATCTCCGCGAGCTGCACGGTGATCGCGGCCATGACGCGGTTGGTGGCCTCGCGCAGGGTCTGCGTGTCGACCGGCCGGTCGTACAGGTCCGACAGGTCGACGGGCGGGCCGGCGACGATCGTCACGGGCTTGCGCGGGAAGGGCCGCAGCAGGCGCCCGTACCGCGGCAGGATCTTGTGGGCGCCCCACTGGGCGACGGGCACGACCGGCAGCCGGCTGACGAGCGCCAGCCGCGCCAGGCCGGTCTTGCCCTCCATCGGCCACAGGTCGGGGTCCCGCGTGAGCGTGCCCTCCGGCAGGATCGCCACGCAGGCCCCGCTGCCGAGCTGGTTGCCCGCGTCCTCGAGCGACCGGGCGGCCGCGGACGTGCCGCGGTCCACCGGGATCATCCTCGTCGCGCGCAGCACCGACCCGACCACCGGCGCGGTGAACAGACCGCGCTTCGCCAGGATCCGCGGCTCGAACCCCTTGTCGAAGAGGTAGTGCGCCAGGGTCAGGGCGTCGTACTCGGTGACGTGGTTGGCGGCGGCGATGAACCCGCCCTCACGGGGCAGGTTCTCCTCGCCGCCGTCCCAGTCGTAGCGGACCATCGAGAACAGCAGCGGCCGCACGATGCGCGCGACGAGGCGGTAACCACGGGAGTCAGGTCGGGCGATCGGCACGGGGCCAGAGCCTACCTCCCGCGCCCCGGCGGTCGAGGCGCCTCAGCCGCGGGAGACGTCGGCGCCGAGCGCGACGAGCTTGTCCTGGAACGACTCGTACCCGCGGTCGATCAGGCTGATGCCCCGCACCGTGGAGGTCCCCTTCGCGGCCAGCGCCGCGATCAGGTGGGAGAACCCGCCCCGCAGGTCCGGCACCTCGATGTCCGCCGCGGACAGCGGCGTCGGGCCCGAGATGACGGCCGAGTGGTGGAAGTTGCGCTGCCCGAACCGGCAGTCGCGCCCGCCGAGGCACTCCTTGTACACCTGAATCGTCGCGCCCATCTTCCGCAGCGCGTCGGCGAACCCGAACCGGTTCTCGTACACCGTCTCGTGCACGATCGACAGGCCCTTGGCCTGCGTGAGGGCCACGACGAGCGGCTGCTGCCAGTCCGTCATGAAGCCGGGGTGCACGTCCGTCTCCAGCACGATCGAGTCCAGGTCCCCGCCGGGGTGCCAGAACCGGATCCCGTCCTCCTGCACGTCGAACCGGCCGCCCACCTTCCGGAACGTGTTGAGGAAGGTCATCATCTCGGGCTGCGTCGCACCCTTGACGGTCACGTCGCCGCCGGTGGCCAGCGCGGCCGACGCCCACGACGCCGTCTCGATCCGGTCGCCGAGCGCCGTGTGCGAGTACCCCTCGAGCCGGTCCACGCCCTCGATCCGGATCACCCGGTCGGTGTCCACCGAGATGATCGCGCCCATCTTCTGCAGCACCGCGATCAGGTCCATGATCTCCGGCTCGGTCGCCGCGCCGGTCAGCTCCGTGATGCCCTCGGCCCGCACCGCGGTGAGCAGCAGCTGCTCCGTGGCGCCCACCGACGGGTACGGCAGCGAGATCTTGGTGCCCTGCAGCCGGCGCGGCGCGCGCAGCTGGATGCCGTTGGGCATCTTGTCCACCACCGCGCCGAACTGGCGCAGGATGTCCAGGTGGTAGTTGATCGGCCGGTCGCCGATCCGGCAGCCGCCCAGGTCGGGGATGAACGCCTCACCGAGCCGGTGCAGCAGCGGCCCGCAGAACAGGATCGGGATCCGGCTCGAGCCCGCGTGGGCGTCGATGTCCGCCACGTGCGCCGACTCCACGTTGGACGGGTCGAGGTCCAGGATCCCGGCGTCCGGGTCCGACTTCACCGTGACCCCGTGCAGCTCCAGCAAGCCCGTGACCACGCCCACGTCCCGGATCTGCGGCACGTTGCGCAGGACGCTCGCCGACTCGCCCAGCAGCGACGCCACCATCGCCTTGGAGACGAAGTTCTTCGCCCCCCGGACCGTGATCGTGCCCTCGAGAGGAGTCCCGCCGTTGACGTGCAGCAGATCGTTCATGTCGTCGTGTTCGTCCCGTCGTTACGGATGCAGTGGTCCTGGGATGCCGTCGATGCCGTCGTCCCAGCGCGCCGTCGATCCTGCCTCGCCCGGCACGGTGGTGCCAACACGCGCCCCGGCGGGCTTATTCACGTTCACCACACCTTCACGCGGCGGGCACCGGCACGCAGCGGGGCGCGATTCATATCCTGAGACGATTGTTCATGATGCGGGACGCCGGGCCTACGGTCGACGACCATGACCACCTCCGTCACGTCGGGCGCCCCCAGCACGCCGACGCCGGCCGTCAACTCGCGCGGCCGCGTCATCGTCGCGTCGCTCATCGGCACCTCCATCGAGTTCTACGACTTCTACGCGTACGCGACCGCGGCCTCGCTCGTGTTCCCGGCGCTGTTCTTCCCGAACCAGGACGGCACGACGGCGCTGCTCGCGTCGTTCGCCGCGTTCGGCGTCGCGTTCGTCGCCCGACCGCTCGGGTCGGTGCTCTTCGGGCACTTCGGCGACCGGGTGGGGCGCAAGACGACGCTCGTCGCGTCGCTCCTCACCATGGGGATCGCCACCGTCGTCATCGGCGTGATCCCCGCGGCCACCACGCCGGGCTGGGCCGTGCTCGCGCCGCTCGTCCTCGTGCTGTGCCGGTTCTGCCAGGGCCTGGGCCTCGGCGGCGAGTGGGGCGGCGCCGCCCTGCTGGCCACCGAGAACGCGCCGGCCGGCAAGCGCGCGATCTGGGGCACGTTCCCGCAGCTCGGCGCGCCGATCGGCTTCATCCTGGCCAACCTCGTCTTCATCGGGCTGTCCCAGACCCTCACCGACGCGCAGTTCACGTCGTGGGGCTGGCGCGTGCCGTTCCTCGCCAGCTCGGTGCTCGTCATCGTGGGCCTGTGGGTGCGGCTCAAGCTCATCGAGACGCCCGCGTTCACCAAGGTCGTCGAGGCGGAGGCCGTGGCGAAGGTGCCGGTGGCCGAGGTCTTCCGCACCTCGTGGCGCAAGATCGTCTCGGGCACGTTCATCATGCTGGCCACGTACGGGCTCTTCTACCTGATGACCACGTTCACGCTGAACTACGGCGTCGCGGCCACCTCCCCCACCGACGGCTCCCCCGCGGGCCTGGGCTACGAGAAGATCGACTTCCTCTGGATGCTCATCGTGGGCTGCGTGTTCTTCGGCCTCTTCACGCTCGCGTCCGGGCCCCTGGCCGAGAAGTACGGCCGCCGCCCGATGCTGCTGGTCGTCACCGGGGGCATCGCCGCCTTCGGCCTGCTGTTCGTGCCCCTCTTCGCGGGCGGCACGATCGGCGTGCAGTCCCTGCTCGTCATCGGCTTCACCCTCATGGGCCTGACGTTCGGCCCGATGGCGGCCCTGCTGCCCGAGCTGTTCCCCGCGAACGTGCGCTACACGGGCGCCTCGGTGGCCTACAACCTCGCGTCGATCCTGGGTGCCGCCGTCGCCCCGTTCGTCGCGGTGTGGCTGTGGGAGGCCGCCGAGTCCCCGGTGCTGGTGGGCGTGTACCTCACGGCGATGGCCGCGATCACGTTCGTCGCGCTGTGGCTGCAGAAGGAGACCAGGGACGTCGACTTCAGCGGAGACATCCGCGCCTGACCCCCCGAGCGTCGTGGGCGCTCGTCTGGCTCTGTTCCGGGAAGGAATGGCGCCGGACGAGCGCCCACAGCGTTTCCCGGTGGTGTCAGGCCGCCGTCGGCGCGGCCTCGTGCTCGCGGTGCTGCACCGGGGACATCGCCGCCGCGCAGAGCACCCCGACGACGAGCACCACGCCCACCAGCAGCAGCGTCTGCGCCGCCGCGTCGGCGAAGCCCGCGAAGAACGCCTGCTGGGCGGCCGCCCCGACCTGCTCGGCGACCGATGCGGGCACCGAGTCGGGCAGCTGCACCGACCCGACCGCTGTCGTGCCGAGGCTGCCGCTCGCCTGCGAGATGCCGTCGACGAACGCCTGGCGGTACTGCTCGGGCAGCTGTGCGGCGACGTCCTGCGCGGCCGCAGGGACGGTGACGCCGAGGCGCGCCGAGAGCGTCGCGACCACGACCGCGGACCCGATGACACCGCCCACCTGCCGGTTGGTGTTGAACGCACCGGCGCCCGCGCCGGCCGTGCGCGCGTCGAGCCCCGACGTCGCCAGGTTGGACAGCGGCGAGAACGTGAGCCCCGTGCCGACGCCGAACAGCGCCATCGGCCACAGCAGCGCGAACGGCGACAGGTCCGGGTCGAGCACCGCGGCCAGCCACAGCACCGCGCCGGCGATGGCGGCGAACCCGGCCGCCACCACCCACTTGGCGGGGACCCGGTCCGACAACCGGCCCGCGAACGGCGCGACGACGCCGGACACGAGCGAGCCGGGCATCATCACGAGCGCCGCGTTGATGGGCGTCAGGCCGAGGATCGACTGCAGGAAGATCGTCAGCGGGAAGAAGATGCCGATCATCGCGAAGGTCACGACCATGCCGTCGACGTTCGCGAGCGAGAAGTTGCGCGAGCGGAACAGCCGCAGCGGCAGCAGCGCGCGCGGACCCTGGCGGTGCTGCCACCACACGAAGACCGCGAGCACGAGGACGCCGAGGCCCACGAGCGACCACACGGAGATCGGCCCCCAGATGTGGCCCCAGTCGAAGTTCTCGCCCTCCTGGAGGCCGAAGACGACGGCCGCGAGGCCCAGGACGGACAGCACCACGCCCAGCGGGTCGATCGTGGTGCCGTGCGACGGCAGGTGCGGCAGCCGCGCGACCGAGAACCACAGCGCCGCCACGCCCACCGGGATGTTGACGTAGAAGATCCACTCCCAGCCGATCGTCTCCACGAAGACGCCGCCGAGCAGCGGGCCGACGAGCGTCGCCACGCCCGCCGTCGCGCCCCACAGCCCCATCGCCGCTCCGCGCTGGGTGGGCGGGAAGACGCGCGTGATCATCGACATCGTCTGCGGCGTCATCATCGCCGCGCCGACGCCCTGGACCACCCGGAAGCCGATGAGCCACCCGATCTCGGGCGCCGAGCCGATGTTGCCGGAGAAGCCGCACAGGAACGAGAACGTCGTGAACACGATCAGGCCGGCGATGAACACCGACTTCTGCCCGTAGCGGTCGCCGAGCCGGCCGGCGAGGAGCATCAGCACCGCGTACGAGAGCAGGTAGGCGCTGTTGACCCAGCCGACCTCGATGAGGGAGGCGGAGAACTGCTCGGTCAGGGTGGGGATGGCGATGTTCACGATGGTCGTGTCGACCATGATCATGAAGAAGCCGAGGATGAGCGGCGGGAGCACGCTCCACGCGGACCTGCCGTGCAGGTCGACGAGCGGGGTCACCGGGCCGCGCCCGGGAGAGGTGGACATGCGACGAGCGTGGCACGGCCCACCGACGCGCGCGCGGCCTGCCCGCCGAGCGGTTCAGCCCTCGGTCGGGGCCTGCTCCGGGGACGGCACGGGGCGGTCCAGCGCGGCCCGCAGCGCGGCGGCGATCTCGCCGGCGGCGGCCAGCTGGTCGTCGGTCAGCGCGTCGACGAAGAGCTGCCGCACGACGCGCAGGTGCGCGACGGACGCGCGGCGGAACGTCGCCGCGCCGTCGTCGGTGAGCGCGACGCCGGCCGCGCGGCTCCCCTGCCGGGCGACCAGGCCGCGCCGTTCCATGCGGCCCACCTGGTGCGACAGCCGGCTGCGCTCCCAGCCGACGGCGTCCGCGAGCGCCGACGAGCGCAGGCAGTGCCCCGCGGCGTCGTGCAGGGCGAGCAGGACGGCGTAGTCGGACGACGAGAGCCCCGACTCGACCTGGAGCCGCGCGGACAGGCGCGAGCGCAGCGCGTCCGTGGTCTCGACGAACTCGCGCCAGGTGCGCAGCTGGTCGCTGGTCGGCGAGCGCCGACCGCCGTCCCGGCCCCGGGTCATGCCGCCCTCCAGCCCCTCGGGAATTGACACGTCAATTCCGACGTTACCCCCGCCGACCGACACCGTCACGGGAGGCATCATGACCACGCTCCAGCTCGGGCTCGACTCGTTCGGCGACCGCCCGGTGGGCGCCGACGGCGAGCTCGTCTCGCACGCCGCCGCGATCCGCCAGGTCGTCGAGGAGGCCGTGCTGGCCGACCGGGTGGGCGTCGACGTCGTCGCCCTCGGCGAGCACCACCGCCCCGAGTACGCGATCTCGACGCCGGAGACCGTGCTCGCCGCGATCGCGTCGCGCACGGAGCGGATCCGCCTCGCCTCGGGCGTCACGGTGCTGTCGTCCGACGACCCGGTGCGCGTCTTCCAGCGCTTCGCCACCCTCGACGCGCTCTCGGACGGCCGCGCGGAGGTCATCCTCGGGCGCGGCTCGTTCACCGAGTCGTTCCCGCTGTTCGGCTACGACCTGGCCGACTACGACCTCCTCTTCGACGAGAAGATCCACCTCTTCACCGAGCTCCTCAAGGAGCAGCCGGTCACCTGGAACGGCACCACCCGGCCGGCGCTGCGCGACGCCGACGTCTTCCCCAAGACGGAGTCCGGCCACCTGTCGACGTGGGTGGGCGTGGGCGGCTCCCCGCAGTCCGTGGTCCGGGCCGCGCACTACGGCCTGCCCCTCATGCTCGCGATCATCGGCGGGGAGCCCGGCCGGTTCGCGCCGTACGTCGACCTGTACCGGCGCGCGACCGCCCAGCTCGGCACGACGACGCACCCGGTCGGCATGCACTCCCCCGGGTTCGTGGCCGACACCGACGAGGAGGCCGTGGAGATCTTCTGGCCGCACTACCGCCTCCAGCGCGACCGCATCGGCGCCTCCCGCGGGTGGCCGCCGATCCGGCGCGAGGAGTACGACGCCGAGGTCGCGCACGGATCCCTGTACATCGGCTCGCCGGAGACCGTGGCCCGCAAGATCGCGTCCGCGGTGACCGAGCTCGGCGTCGGCCGGTTCGACATGATCTACACCACCGGCGCGCAGCCCGCCGAGGCCCGCCTGCGCAACGTGGAGCTGTACGGCACGCAGGTGGTCCCGCGGGTCCGCGAGCTCGTCGCCGAGCACGCCGCGGCGGCCGCGGCGTCGACGGCGTCCCCGGTGGAGCCCGTCAGGGCGGGCGGTGCCGCGTGACCGCCACGATCGGCGTCCTCGGCGCGGGCAAGGTCGGCACGGTCCTGGCGCGGCTCGCCGTGGAGGCCGGGTACCGCGTGCTCGTCGCGGGCTCCGGCGACCCCGCGAGGATCGCGCTGACCGTCGAGGTGCTCGCGCCCGGCGCGCAGGCCGTCACGGCGGAGGAGGCCGCGGCGAAGGCCGACGTCGTCGTGCTCGCCCTGCCGCTGGGCCGGTACCGCACCGTGCCCGCGGACGCGCTGGCCGACAAGCTCGTCGTCGACGCCATGAACTACTGGTGGGAGGTGGACGGGCACCGGGCCGACCTCAGCGACCCGGCCGCCTCGACGAGCGAGCTCGTGCAGGAGTTCCTGGCCGCTTCGCGGGTCGTCAAGGCGTTCAACCACATGGGCTACCACGACCTGGACGCCGGGGCTCGTCCCGCGGGAGCGCCGGGCCGCCGGGCGATCGCCGTCGCGGGCGACGACGCCGACGACGTGGCGCAGGTCGCCGGCCTCGTCGACCGGCTCGGCTTCGACCCGGTCGTCGCGGGCCCGCTCTCCGCCGGCGCGCGCCTGCAGCCCGGCACCCCCGCGTTCGGCGCGAACCTCCCCCGCGACGAGCTGCGCGCGCTGGTCACCCCCGCCGCCTGACGTCGCGGGCGCCGTCCCGGGCGCCCGGCGGCGCCGCGCCCTATGCTGGTCGGCAGGGCGGCGCGTCCCGCCCGATCCCCGGACCGGCGCTCGCGCCGTCGGGACCGCGCGAGCGGTGGGGACAGAGGGGACCTCGAGTGCTCGACGCGGTCAGGACACCGTGTTCACCGGTGCCTGCCGGCGGGCGCGAGCCGCGGGTGGCGCACCGAGCGAGCACGCAGGAGTCCTCATGACCACGCAGGAGTCGTTCAAGAAGCGCGTCCGCGCGCGCATGGCCGCCACGGGCGAGAAGTACAGCGCCGCGCGCCGCACCCTCCTCGACCGGGCGGCACCTCCCCCGGCCGGCGCCCGCGCCTGGGTGTCGGAGCCCGACCTCTCCGACGACACGATCCGCGAGGGCACCGGCCGCGGGTGGGACGAGTGGGTCGCGCTCGTCGACGCCGGCCCCGGCCGCGACGCCGGGCACACCGCCATCGCCGCCTGGGTCGCAGGCGAGCACGGCGTCTCCGGCTGGTGGGCGCAGTCCGTCACCGTGGGCTACGAGCGCATCACCGGGCTGCGCGTGCCCGGCCAGCGGCCCGACGGCACGTTCTCGGTCAGCCGGTCGCGGCTGCTCGCCGTCGACCGCGACGCGCTGCGCGCCCTGCTCGACGACGACGCCGACCGCGCCGGCCTCGTACCCGGCCTCACGCTCGCACCGCGGTCGCGCCCTGGCGTGAAGAGCCCGCGGTTCGGGGTGTCCGACGACGACGGCGAGCACGGCGTCGCGATGTTCTCGCTGGACCCGGCCGGGTCGCGGCTGCGCCTGACCGTGACCCATGAGCGGCTCGGCTCCGCGGCCGAGGCCGAGCTGTGGAAGGCGTTCTGGGCCGACTGGCTGGCGGCGCTCGACGACGCCTGACGGTCGCCCCGGCCGGTCCTCGACCGGCCCACGCCGGTCGCCGGGGGCGTGCTACCCGAGCTCGGGTCGCACGCCCTCGGCGATCAGCCGCCGCCGCTCGACGTACTCCGGCAGGATCGTCACGTCGTCGTCGGCGAACCACTCGAACGGCGCGGTGGACGCGACGAGCGCGAAGTTCGCCCAGGGCTCGAACGAGCCGGAGCGCACCACGACCTTGGCGCGCGGCGCCCAGTGCTCGATGAGGTGCTCGTGGGTCGTGCCGCGGAACGTCGCGCCCGAGCCGGTGAAGAGGTCCTGCACGTCGCCGTAGAGGCGCGGGTGGTGCGTCCGCACCTCGCCGGCCATGTGCACCTCCTCGACGAAGACCTCCTCCAGCAGCACCCGCAGGATCGTCCGCACGTCGAGGTGCCCGCGCGTGAGCGCGAGGTCGACGCGGTGCGCGCCCTGCGGGATCGGGAACCCGGCGTCGGTCACCAGCACGACGTCGGTGTGCCCCAGCGTGGCGAGCGCCCCGGCCAGGCCGGGGTGCAGGATCCGTCCGCTTCTCATGCCGTCTCCTTCGTCCTCGCGAGGAACGCCTCGACCTCGGCGCGCGTCCGGTAGGACGGCACCGTCTCCCAGTGCTCGCAGCACAGCGCCGCCACGACGCCGGCGAAGGCGGCGGCGCCCCGCAGGTCGCGCCCCTCCCCGAGCGCGACGGCGAGCGCCGCGTTGAAGCTGTCGCCCGCGCCGTTGGAGTCGACGACGTCGACCGACGCGGTCGGCACGGCCGTCGTGCCCGCGGCGTCCGCCACGAGCGCCCCGTCCTCCCCGCGGGTGACGACGACGGCCCGCGGGCCGAGGGCGAGCAGCCGCCGGGCCAGCTCCTCGACCGGGGTCGGGTCGCCGGGCGGCAGGCCCAGCGCGACCCGTGCCTCGTGCTCGTTCGGCGTGAGCACGTCCACGGCCGACAGGTCGACGCCCCGCAGGTCCACGGCGGGTGCCGGGTTGAGCACCGTCGGCACGCCGGCGTCCCGCGCGACATCGAGCGCGTGCAGCGCCGAGCCGAGCGGGATCTCGAGCTGGGCCAGGACGACGTCGGCCCCGCGCAGCGCGTCGGCCGACGCGTCCAGCACGTCGGGCAGGAGCCCGTCGTTGGCGCCCTTGTCGACGACGATGAGGTTGCGCCCCCCGGTGTCCTTGACGATGAACCCGACCCCCGTCGGCGCGGTCGGGTCGACCGTCACGCGGGAGTCGTCGACCCCCTCGGCGGCCATGAGGGCGCGGAACTCCGCGCCGTGCGCGTCGTCGCCCACCGCCCCGACGTACGCGACGTCGGCGCCGAGCCGGGCCGCCTGGACGGCCATGTCGGACCCCTTGCCCCCGTACGTCTCGCGGTACTCGCGCCCGAGCAGGGTCTCCCCTGCCTCGGGCAGCCGGTCGACCGTCATCACGAGAGCCTTGGCATAGCTCCCCACCACCGTGAGCCTCATCGCTCCCCTTCGTGTCGCGTCGTCGTGCGGTCTGCCGCGCGTCCGGTCCGGTCAGTAGGCGTCCGGGTCGCCGACGAGCCCGTCGACGATGGCCGGGCCGGAGCTGGTGCCGACCAGCTCGGCCCCCGCCTCGAACAGGCGCTGCATCTTCTCGAGCGAGTTGACCTTGCCGGACACCTTGACCCGGCAGGGCGGCTCGATGTGGGCGGCGAGCAGGCGGACGTCGTGCTCGGTGGCCTCCAGGCCGCCCTTGCCCCAGCCGGAGGACTGCTTCACCCAGTCGACGCCGGCCTCGTAGGCGATCCGCGTGGCGCGGGCCTTGAGGTCGTCGGTGGGCAGGAAACCGAACTCGAGCATCACCTTCACGGCCACGCCGTCGGCGTGCGCGAGCCGGACGACGTCCTCGACGTCGCGGGCGTAGAGGCCCTCGTCGCCCCCGAGCAGCAGGCCCGGGTGCGGCGGGAAGTCGAACTCGTCCACCCCCGTCGCGACGAGCGCGCGCAGCGCGGCGAGCCGCATCTCGGGGGTGTCGTTGGCCATGGGGAAGTTGAGCGTGGACGCGACCTTGACGCCGGTGCCCGCGAGCACGTCCTTCGCCAGCGGCACCCAGTACGGCGCGATCATCGCGGCGTCGAAGCCGTAGGCGGCGCACGTCTCGAGGTGCTTCGTCACGCCGTCGCGCGTGAGGTCGGGGTTGACGTTCGTGTACTGGATCGCCCGGGCGACCTGCGCCGGGTCGGTGAAGTCGAGGGTCATGCGGTTCTCCTGGACAGGTGGGAGACGAGTGGGAGACGAGTGGGTAGGCGGGTCAGCCCTTGACCGCGCCGGCGGACAGGCCGCTCATGACGTGCCGCTGCATGAGGACGAAGATGAGCAGGATCGGCACCACCGCCAGCAGCAGGGTGGGGAAGACGATCTCGTAGTTGGTCGTGTACGAGGACACGGCCGCGTACACGCCGGTGGTGATGGTCCGGAACGACGACCCGGGCCCGAGGATGAGCTGCGGGCTGACGAAGTCGTTCCACGCGCTGAGCGCGTTGAGGATGAACGCCGTCGCGACGATCGGCTTCATGAGCGGGAACACGATCCGCCACAGCACGCGCTGCTGGCTCGCGCCGTCGATCGCCGCCGCCTCGTCGAGCGAGCGCGGCAGCATGCGGATGTACCCGGTGAAGATGAACAGGGTGAACGGGATCATCGTCGACGACATGAAGAGCACCAGGCCCGGCAGGGTCCCCATGAGGTGCAGCGCCTTCAGCACGAAGATCGCGGGCACCAGGATGATCTGCGCCGGGATGAACATGCCCGCGACGAAGAACATCAGCAGCGCCCGGAACAGGACCGTCGGGGTCCGGGCGATGACGTACGCCGTGGGGACGGAGACCCCGATCGCGACGACGTTGCACGCGACGACGAGGAACAGCGTCACCGCGTAGCCGGAGACCACCGGGAAGTTGGGGTTGGTCCACGCGTCCTGCAGGAACTGGGTCGTGGCCGTGGCGGGGTCGAACCCGAGCGGCGACAGCAGGATCTCCTGCTGCGGCTTGAACGCGTTGACGACGACGATGTACAGCGGCACGAGCATCGCGACCGACAGGACGGCGATCGCCCCGTTCCGCAGGGTCGTGCGCGTCCGCGCCGACCGGCTGCCGGACAGGCTCATGACAGCGCCTCCGCTCCCTCTTCGGCGCGCCTGCGCAGCGCGATGATCGTGAACGACAGGATCCCGGCGACGACGATGAGCAGCATCGCCTGCGCGCACGCCAGCCCCACCTTGTTGTTGGCGAAGGACACGGCGAGGATCTCGTAGGCCCAGGTCTGCGTGGCGTCCCCGGGGCCGCCGTTGGTGAGGCCGAGGACGACCTCGTAGACCTTGAGCAGCGACAGCACCGACGTCACGATCGTCACCGTCACGGTGGGCGCGAGCGCCGGCCACGTGACGTGCTGGAACACCTGCACGCGGCCGGCGCCGTCGAGCGTCGCCGCCTCCTGGAGGTCGGCCGGCACGGCCTGCAGGCCCGCCAGGTACAGCACGAGCTGGACGCCGAGCTGGGCCCACACGATGACGGCGATCATCGTGGCGAGCGCCCAGTCCGGGTCGGACAGGAACGGCAGGGTCGACCGGCCCGACCCGGTGAGCAGGTTGTTCACCGCGCCCTGCGGGCCGAGGATCGCCTGCCACAGGAAGCCCACGATGAGGGCCGACAGCACGTGCGGGTAGAACATCACGGCCCGCGCGAACGCGGTGAACGGGGTGGTCCGCCGCAGCAGGAGGGCCAGGCCCAGCGCGATCGCGTTGACGCCGAACGCGCCCACCACCGCGATGACCCCGGTGACCCACAGCGACGAGTGCATGTCGCCCGTCGGGTCGGTGAAGATCCGCGTGTAGTTCTCCAGCCCGACCCACTCGGGCGCCTGGGTCGGGATGCCGTTGTACTCGGTGAACGAGTAGTAGACGGCGTACCCGACCGGCACCACCATGAGACCGATGTAGACCAGCGCCGCCGGGACCGTCATCAGGCCCCGGCCCAGCGCACCCCTTCTCCCCAGCACGCGTGCCGTCCTCGCTCGAGCCATGTCAGCCCGCTGCCTCCGCGTCGTACCAGGCCGTGAGCTGGCCCGCGGCGTCCGCGGGCGACGTGCCCTGCCACAGCCCCTGCGCGACCTCGGTGAACTTCTCGTTGAACCCGGCGACCGGCAGGGCGAAGTCACCCACCGTCTGGTTGCCGGGCACGACGAACGACGGCGCGGCGTCGAGCAGCTCCTGGACCTGCCCCGCGTACTCGTTCGCGCTCGTGTCCAGGCCCTCGCGGTTGAAGTTGTCCATCTCCGCCTGGGTGGCGATCGCGTCCTCGTCCGTCACGAGGTACTCCACGAGCTGCGTGGCGGCGTCCTTGGCCTGCGTCCCGTTCCAGACCATGTACGGGAACGCCATCGTGGCGCCCATCGGCGCGGGCTGGTCGGCGGCGTCGTCGACGGGCGGCGCGAAGACCCCGACCTCGAACTCGGGCGGCGACGCCGCGAGCGTCGTGGTGAACCACGAGCCCATCGGGTAGATCCCGACGTCGCCGGCGATGAAGTTCGCCTCCTGCGTGCCGCTGTCGGTGGCCACGTCGTCGGCGGTCGTGTAGCCGGCGTCGATCCAGCCGGCCACGTGCTCGAACATCGGCTGGAACTGGTCGCCGAGCGTCGAGGACCCGCCGGCCACGGCCTGCTGCCACCCGGGGGTGGTGAGGTTCTGCTGCGGGTGCCAGATCTCCTGCACCTGGACGCCGGTGGCCCACTCGGAGGCGAAGCCGATCGGCTTCTTCACGCCTTCGTCCTGCAGGGCCTTGAGGGCGGCGTCCATGTCCTCCCAGGTGGCGGGGGGCTCCGTGATGCCGGCCTTCTCGAAGAGGTCCTTGTTGTAGTAGAGGAGCGACTGGGCCTGCATGCCCACGCCCACCACGTTGATCGCGCCGTCCGTGGAGTACAGGTCGGCCATCGGGGTGCCCTGCGCCCAGTCGTGCTCCGACAGGTCGAGGATCTCGGGCGCCGTGTCCTCGGTGGGGAAGATCGACTGGATGACGTCGGGCGCCGTGCCGGCCGCGAGCTGCGTCGGGAACGTCTCGGCGACCGACTGGCCGCTCGGTCCCTCGATCTTGACGTCGATCCCCGTCTCCTCCTCGAAGGGGGCGACGAGCTCGTCCCACTTCGCCTGCGTGAGGTTGTCGGTGATGTTCACGAGCATCCGCACCTGGTCGCCGCCGCCCGAGCTGCCGCCGCCGTCGCCGGAGCTGCAGGCCGTGAGGGCGAGGACGGGTACGAGCCCGAGCGCGGAGGCGCCGATCGCCCCGCGCCGAAACCTTGCTGACATCGTTGTCTCCCTGGGTGGGTGCGTCGTCCTCGAGGACGAGGACCACTTGTCATACATGCTACATGTGAGAGGTGGCGTGCCACCAGTCCCTAGCCGAGACGACCTCGGAACGGGACGGGGCCGACCACGGTGACGTCCGTGGGCCGGTCCGAGCCGTCGATCCGGAAGATCCCCTCGTCCGCGACGAAGAACGCCGGCGGCCCGGGGTACTCCAGCTCCGCCGGCAGCGGCTCCTTGTCCGTCCAGGCGAAGAACGACCGCGCGAACGTGTCACGGTCCTTGCGGCCGAAGATGCTGAGGTCCCCGGCCGTGTACGGGCTGAGGATGCACCAGTGCGCGCCGTCCTCGGCCCAGAACGCCCGGTCCGACAGGATCACCGCCTGCCGGTCGGGGTCCGCGAACACGGCGTCCCAGAACGTCGCGTCGACGTCACCGCGGGCCAGCGCGTGGCGGGCGAGGAAGAGCAGGTCGTGCGCGTGCCAGGCGGTGCTCGGCGCGACGTCGGCCTCGTGGTGCCAGCCCGTGGCGGAGACGAACGGGCCGGCGGGCGACTGGTAGTGCGCGTAGGTCCGCAGGCACGCGTCGCGGAACTCGCCCAGCTCGGGCACGTCGACGTCGGCCAGCACCTCCTCGATGCCGTACAGGCTCAGCCCCATCCCCGCGACCAGCATCGGCGTGGTCGACAGCAGGTGCGTGTCGCCCCGCACGTACCAGTAGCGGTGGAACCGCGTGCAGCCCGCGTCGTCCACCCAGGCGGAGCGCGCGACGTGCCGGCAGATCGCCACCGCCTCCTCGAGAAGGTCGGGCCGGCCGAACCGGCGCGCGCCCAGGACGAGCGGCACCACCATGAGCCCGTAGTACTCGGCGGGCTCGAGGATGCCGCCGCCCTCCCGGTCGGTCGGCTGGCGGAAGACGCCCACGGACTCGCCGTCCGGCACCCCGCGCACGTGGCTGAGGCGCACCAGGGCGTCGAGGTCCTCCTCGAGCTCGGCGGCGTAGACGTCGTCGCCGCTCAGCTCCTCGTACCGCAGCTTGGCCCAGACCCGCGCGTACTCCTGGTTCACCGTGCCGTCGGGCGTCGGGCGTCCGCCGCCGTAGACGCGGCAGGCGTCGAGGTCGCGCCGGACGGCCGCGAGCACCTCGGCGCGCTCGTCCTCGGGCAGGAGGTGCCCGGCGTGCCGCAGCCCCTCCAGGAGGCCGAGGCAGCCCACCATGTTGTGGATCAGGCCCGCGGTGGCCGACTCCCCCACCTGGAACCCGATGTGGCGGAACTGCCCGTCGTCCTGCACGGTCCGCGCCTGGAAGAGCATCATCCGGCGCCACAGGTCGAGCCCGCGCTCGTCGAGGTGCCTCGCGAGGACCTCGCCGAACGCCGCGGTGGCCGGGGCGGAGAACGCCTGATGCCCGCTGGTGAAGTCGACGAACGTCGCCGGGTTGGTGCCCCACACGCTGTGGTTGTGGAAGCCCCGGATCTGCCCCTCGTCGCCCACCCACGTGCGCATCCAGCGCGCGAGCGCCGCGACGTCGGGTCCTGCCTGTCCTGCGGCCATGCGTCCTCCTGCCTCGTCGTTGTGGACGGCGTCGTCGCGGACGACCTCGTCGCGGCTGGCATCCTCGCGCACCGGGGTCACGACGCCACCAGCTCGTCCGGGTGCGCGAACGGCAGCCCGAGGGCGAACCGCTCGACCTCTGCCACTACGGAGTCGCCGATCCGGCGCAGCTCCGTGCCCGTGGATCCCGCGAGGTGCGGGGTGAGCACCACGTTCGGCAGGCTCCACAGCTCGCTGTCCGGCGGGGGCGGCTCAGGGTCGGTGACGTCGAGCACCGCGTCGATCCGGCCGGTGCGCAGCTCGGCGAGCAGCGCCTCGCCGTCGACGACGCCGCCGCGGGCGGTGTTGACGAGGGTGGCGCCGTCGGGCATCAGGCCGAGCACCCGGGCGTCGACCTGCCCCGCCGTCTCGGGGATGAGCGGCTGGTGCAGGGACAGGACGTCGCTGCGCGCGGCGACCTCGTCGAGGCCCGCCGCCCGCGCCCCGGGCAGGCCGGGCACCGGGCCGGGCGCCAGCTCCGGGGAGTACAGCAGCACGTCGAGGTCGAACGGCCCCAGCAGCTCGACGACGCGGCGCCCGACCAGCGAGGCCCCGACGATCCCCACGGTGCCGCGGTAGTTGCCCGTGCCGGTGAGGAGACGGTCCGCGTCCGGGGCGGCGCGCCGCTCGCGGTAGGCCCGCTCGGCGGCGTGCGCCTTCTTGTTCGCGAGCAGGATCATCGCCAGCGCGTACTCGGCGACCGGCACCGCGTTGGCGGCCCGGGCGTGGGACGCCGACACCCCGCGCGCCGCCAGCGCCGCCGGGTCGGCGAGGCACGTGCGCGCGACGCCGCCCGCGTAGGCGACGGCACGCAGCCGCGGCAGCAGCTCCGTCGGCACGGGCGGCGCGCCCCAGCCGGCGACCAGCAGCTCGGCGCCGGCGAGGCGGCGGCGCGCGGCCTCCGACGCGACCTCGACGACGACCTCCAGGTCGAGGTCCACGACCGCGCCCAGGCGCTCGAGGCCGTCCGCCCCGAAGATGCGCTCCACGAGCCCGGGCGGGTCGAAGGCCAGCACGGCGCGGGGCCGGGCCCCGGCCTGCGGGGAGGTGCTCACGGCTGCTCGCCCGCGCGGCGGCGCGCGAGGCGCAGGCCGGCGTCGACGGGTCGCACGTGGGGACCCGACGGCACGGCCCACGTGCCGGACTCGCGGTTCGTGGCGATGAGCTCCTCGTCGACCTCGATGCCGAGGCCGGGCGCGTCGCCCAGCACGATCCCGCCGTCCTGGATCTCCTGATCCACGCGCAGCCCGACGGGCCACGACAGGTCCTGCACCTCGGTGACCAGATGGTTGGGCACCGCGGCCGACGCGTGCGCGACGGGGTTGGCGTTGTAGCCCACCGGGCTCACCGGCAGGTCCCGGCCGAGGGCGAGCACCGAGACCCGCAGGAAGTGCGTGACGCCCCAGACGCTGCCCGCCTGCACGACGCCCACGGCGTCGCGGTCGAGCAGCGGCCCGTACTGCTCGAGGCCCGTGAGGTTCTCCCCCGTGGCGACCGCCGCGCGCAGCTCGGACGCGACGGCCCGGTGGCCGGCGACGTCCCACCGGCGCACCGGCTCCTCGATCCACATGATGTCGACCTGGTCCTCGACGCGGCGGGCGAACCGGACCGCCTGGTGGCGCCCCCACGCCTCGTTCACGTCGTACATGAGGTCGGGGTGGTCGGTGTTCTCGCGGAGGACGTCGCGGACGATGGCGAGCCGCTTGACGTCGCGGTCGACGTCGAGACCGCCCTTCACCTTGGCGCCGGTGAAGCCGCGCTCGGCCCACGGCTCGTAGAGCTCGACGAGCGCGTCGTCGGGCAGGGCGTACTCGAGCCCGGACGCATAGCCGGGCACGAAGCGGTCGGCCGCGCCGAGGGTGCGCCACAGGGGTTCGTCGGCCAGCTTGGCCTTGAGGTCCCACAGCGCCATGTCGAAGGCGCCAATGGTGCCGAACGTGCTGCCCGCGTGCCCGGACTTGAAGACGAACGCGAGCATGCGGTCGTAGAGCGCGGTCACCGCCCGCGGGTCCTGTCCCTCGAGGGCGCCGAAGACGAGGTCGAGGTCGCCGCTCGCCCCGAGGCCGACGCCGGTGACGCCGGCGTCCGTCTCGAGGAGCACGACCGGTACCTCGGTCACCCCGTCCGCGACGACGCCGTTGACGTCGCCCACCGGCCGCCCCCATCGGTGGACGGTCGTGAGGGTCCGGTATCCCGTGATGCGCATCCGCTGCTCCTACTCCGCACGCGCCGCCGTCGGCGCGAGTCTCGAGGCCGGGTCGTGGGAGGTGCAGCGGCTGGGTGCCAGCGCCTCGTCGAGCCTGTCGGCTGAGTCATAACTTATGATACGAGTGATGAGTGCGCAAGCCTCCGCTACGCTCGGGGTGGCCGTCAGCGCAGGCCGCGACGCAGAACGGAGCCCGGACGACATGACAACGACGCCCTCGACCGCCGGAGCGGTGCCCCGCCCCCAGCGACACCGCCCGCCGCTCGCCGCCGCGGTGGTGAAGAGCCTCGTCACGGCGATCGTCGTCGGCGAGTATCCCCCGGGCAGCGCCCTCCCCCCGGCGGGCGCCCTCTGCGAGCAGTACGAGGTCAGCCGCACCGTGATCCGCGAGGCCACCACCGCGCTGGTGGAGAAGGGCCTCGTCGCGTCGCGCCAGGGGTGGGGCACGATCGTGCTCGACCAGGACCAGTGGAGCCTGCTCGACCCGCTCGTCCTCGACGCGCTCTTCCAGCGCGAGGACCGCCTCGTCTACCTCGACAACCTCATCGAGATCCGCACCACCCTGGAGTGCGCGATGGCCCGGCGGGCGGCCGGCCTGCTCGACGCCGAGCAGCGGGCCGCGCTCGCCGCCAAGCTCGACGAGCTCGCCGACCTCGTCGACGACCCCACCGCGTACGCGCGCGTCGACCTCGAGTTCCACGAGCTGATCCACCGCGCCTCCCGCGACGCGTTCGGCCGCGCGATCGTCTCCAGCGTCCAGGGCAAGGCGCTGCACTCGCCGCAGTACAGCGGCACCCCGAGCGTCGACGACGTCCGCTCCACGCACGAGGGCCACACCCGGATCCTCGAGGCCCTCGCCGCCGGCGACGCGGACGGCGCGGAGGCCGCGATGCGCGAGCACATCACGTCGTCCTGGGCGCGCCGCCGGCCCCAGGAGTAGCGCGGCCCGAGGCCCGGCCCTCCCGGCGGCACCGCTGCCGTCCGGAGCGCCGGGCCTCTTCTCGACCTGTTGACTTGTACTACATGTGATGTACTACATTCGATCCATCGCGGCACCGCGTCCCTGAGCACCTCGGGACGCGAGGACGGCGGGGCAGGGCTGCCCCGGCCTCCATCGGCCGCGACAGCACTCCAGCGACACCCTGCAGTTCCGGTACCGAAGGCGACGACGCCCGACCGCACGGGCAGCCGTTCGACCTTTCATGGCCTCGACGACGAGACGGACGACGAGAGGGATGTGGATGCGATGACCTCGTTCACCCGACGAGACCTGCTGAGATCGACCGGCGCCGCGGCGGCCGGAGCGGTCGTGCTGGCCGGCGGTGCCCGCGCCGGCACGGCCGAGGCCACCGCGGGGGACGCGGCCCCGGACGACGCCGCGACCCGCCCGCTGGAGCTCTGGTACCCCCGGCCCGCGGCCGCGTGGCTGGAGGCGCTCGCGGTCGGCAACGGCCGGCTCGGCGCCATGGTCTTCGGCGGCGTCGCGGCCGAGACGCTCATGCTCAACGAGGACACGGTCTGGGCGGGCGGCCCGCACGACTACGCCGACCCCGCAGGCGCCGAGGCGCTGCCGGAGATCCGGCGGCTGCTGACCGAGGAGCGCTGGGCCGACGCCCAGCGGCTCGCCGACGCGCGCTTCATGGGTCGGCCCACGGAGCAGATGCAGTACCAGCCCGTCGGCGACCTCCACCTCGCCTTCCCCGGGCTGACCGACGACGTCGCGGAGTACCGCCGCTCGCTCGACCTCACCACGGCGGTGACGACCACGACGTTCGTCGCCGACGGCGTGCGGCACACACGCGAGGTGTTCGTCAGCCACGCCGACCAGGCGATCGTCGTGCGGCTGCGCGCGGACGTGCCGGGCGGCGTCTCGGTCGACGCCTCGTTCACGTCGCTGCAGGAGACGATCACCCTGGCGCACGACGGCCGGACGCTCGCGCTCGAGGGGCGCTCCGGCGAGGCCGAGGGCCTCGAGGGCGAGGTGCGGTTCGTCGCCCTGGCGCGGGCCCTCGCCGAGGGCGGCTCGGTGGTGTGCGACGAGACGTCGCTGCGGGTGCGGGGCGCCGACGCCGTCACGCTGCTCGTCACGATCGGCACCAGCCACCGGAGCTACCTCGACGTCGGTGGCGACCCGCTCCAGCAGGCGGCACCGCCCCTCGAGCGGGCGAGCGTCAGCGGCTTCGGCGTCCTGCGCCGGTCGCACGTGCGCGACCACCAGGAGCTGTTCGGGAGGGTCGACCTCGACCTCGGCACGTCGCCGTCGGCCGACCTGCCGACCGACGAGCGGGTGGCGGCGTTCCGGGCCGGCGGCGACCCGCAGCTCGCCGCCCTGTACTACCAGTTCGGCCGCTACCTGCTGATCTCGAGCTCACGCGCGCCGGGCCAGCCCGCCAACCTGCAGGGGCTCTGGAACGCGGAGATGCTGCCCGCCTGGCAGTCGAAGTACACGCTCAACATCAACTGCGAGATGAACTACTGGCCGGCGGGCCCGTCGAACCTCGCGGAGTGCTGGCGGCCGCTGTTCGCGATGATCGAGGAGCTCGCGGAGTCGGGGGCGCGGACGGCGCGGAAGATGTGGGGAGCCCGGGGGTGGGTGGCGCACCACAACACCGACCTGTGGCGCGGGACCGCCCCCGTGGACCACGCCTTCTACGGGGTGTGGCCCACCGGCGGCGCGTGGCTCTCGCTGCTCTTCTGGGAGCACTACGAGTACACCGGCGACCTCGACACCCTGCGCGAGTACTTCCCCGTGCTGCGCGGCGCGGTCGAGTTCTTCCTCGACACGCTCGTCGTCGACGACGCGACCGGCTACCTGGTCACGAGCCCGTCGCACTCCCCCGAGCTGAAGCACCACGAGGACGACGACGAGGGCGTGAGCCTCTGCGCCGGGCCGACGATGGACTGCCAGATCCTGCGGGACCTGTTCACCGCGTTCGACAAGGCGTCGCGGGAGCTCGGCCTCGACCGCGAGACCGCCGTGGCCGCCCTCGCCGCGCGCGACACGCTGCCCCCCAACCAGGTCGGCCACCTCGGCCAGCTCCAGGAGTGGCTGATCGACTGGGAGGACGCGGCCACCGAGACCAGCCGCCACGTCTCCCACCTGTGGGGCGTGTTCCCGAGCGACCAGATCACGCCGCGCCGGACGCCAGAGCTCGCGGCCGCGGCCGACCGGTCGCTCGAGCTGCGGGGCCCGGCCGTGACCGCCGGCTGGTCCCTGGCCTGGAAGATGAACATCCGCGCCCGCCTCCTGCAGCGCGACGGCGCCTACGCGCACCTCACGCAGCTGCTCTCCCCCGGCCGGACGGCGCCCAACCTGTTCGACCTGCACCCGCCGTTCCAGATCGACGGCAACTTCGGCGGCACGTCGGCGATCAACGAGATGCTCCTGCAGTCCCACTCCGGGGAGGTCTGGCTGCTGCCCTGCCTCCCCGAGGCGTGGCCCGAGGGGCGCGTGCGCGGCCTGCGCACCCGCGGGGGCTTCGAGATCACGATGACGTGGTCCGCCGGCCGCCTCGACCACGCCCGCGTGCGCTCCCTGCTCGGCCGCACCGTCCGCCTGCGCACCGACGCGCCCGTGCGCGTCGTCGGGCCGCACGGTCCGGTCGCCGTCGAGCGCCCCGAGGACGGCCTGGCCGTGTTCGAGACGCGGCGCGGCGCCACCTACGTCGTCCAGCCGACGGCCTGAGCCACCCGGCAGCCATCCACCAGCCACCCACCCGCACCACTCACGAGAAGAGGACACCGATGTCCAGACGATGGATCAGGACCGGCACGGCGGCGGTCGTCGCGGTCAGCGCGGTCGCGGCCGTCGGGGTCGGGGCCACGGCCTTCGACCCGTACGCCGCGACCTCCCAGGGCGCCGGCAGGTGCCCCCAGTTCTACGTCTCCCCCGACGGGGACGACGCGGCGAAGGGCACCGCCGACGCGCCGTGGGCCACCGTCGACCACGCGCGCCAGTACATCCAGGACCGCGGGCTCAACCACGAGCGCAAGATGAAGTGCGACATCGTGGTCAACCTCGCCGAGGGCGACTACCCCGTCGACGAGACCATCGAGTTCACCGAGAAGGACTCGGGGAACAACGGCCACCAGGTGATCTACCGCTCCGCCGACGGACCCGGCAAGGCCAACCTCGTCGGCGCCGAGCCCGTCACCGGCTGGGAGCCCTACCAGGACGGCATCTACAAGACGACGTTCGACCCCGAGCAGCAGTTCTACACGCTGTTCGAGGACGGCGAGCGCTCCGAGCTGGCGCGCTACCCCAACCGGACCTCCGAGGACACGCAGGCCCCGTACCTGTTCTCCGTCCTCGGCGAGCCCGAGAAGGAGGCCGTCCGCTCCTGGCTCTACTGGAAGGACGGCGACTGGGACCCGGCGTGGGACGACACCGCGGACAGCAACCCGCTCAAGGACGCCCAGATCACGGTGTGGTCCGGCGGGTCCTGGAGCTGGTTCACGGACACGATCCCGATCGGCGGCGCGGACTACCGCAAGGGCTTCGCGACGTTCGACTACTGGTCGCGGTACGCCCTGGTCAACAGCCGCAGCGGGTCGCGCTACTACATCCAGAACGCCATGCCGTTCCTGGACCAGCCCGGTGAGTACTACGTGGACCGCGAGGCCGGCGAGCTCTACTACATGCCGCGGGGCGACATCGACGACGTCACCATCATGCGGCCGACCGTGGCCAAGCTCGTGGACATCAAGGGCGACTCCCCCGAGGACAAGGCGCACGACATCACGTTCGACGGCCTCGGCGTCCAGTTCTCCGACTTCGTCGACTGGTACCGCGCCGGCTGGATCAGCGCCGGCGACTCCGGCGAGGTGCACACCTATCCCGAGTACGACCGCCAGATCGAGATGCCTCGCAACCGGTTCGGCGCCCTCACGCTCGAGAACACCAGCCACATCACCCTCACCGGCATGCACATCCGGGACACCGGGTTCATGGGCGTCTACGCACTGTTCGCCAACGACCACCTGACGGTCGAGGACTCCCTGCTGGAGAACATCGGCGCGGACGGCATCAAGGTCGAGGGCGGCTGGCCCGGCGAGGGCGACCTCACCCACGCCCACACGTTCCGCAACCTCTACATCGACCACGTCGGCGAGCTCGTCCCCGGCGACGCCTCCGGCATCGAGCTCATGGGCACCGGCGACAACACCGTCGAGCACGTCCACGTCAAGCACTCCGCGCGCTACGGCATCAGCCTCGAGTCGCGTCCCGAAGTGATCGACGGGGACCAGTACACGGACAACAACACGTTCCGCTACATCCGGATCGACGAGGCGGGGCTCGACTCGGGCGACATGGGTGCCTTCTACACCTACGGCGTCGCGAACCAGGAGCCGCACCCGATCCAGAACACCGTCGACCAGATGGTGATCGGCGACGTCATCCCCGACCCGGCCGGCGCGATGCCCGACAGCGGCACCCGTGGCATCCACATGGACGCCGGCGGCTGCGGCTTCGCCTTCTCCAACATCGAGGTCGGCAAGACGACCGACCAGTCGTACCAGTCCTACCAGTGCAACGAGGTCACCAACGGCAACTGGGAGGACGACTTCGACGCCACCCAGATGCAGTACGACCAGATCGGCGTGACCGACGACTTCCCCTTCGAGGTCGAGTAGCGCCCGGGGCCGTGGGGGGGCCCCGGGCGGGGGGGGCGCCGGCCCCCCCCCCCCACCGGGGATGTCCGGGGCGCGTCCGCGTTCTGGCACAATGGTTCGTCGGCCATCCGGTTCACGGCCCGCTG
>NZ_JBHTVZ010000003.1:123569-125640 GCF_042792715.1 Isoptericola sp. NPDC056618
GCTCGGAGATGTGTATAAGAGACAGCACCGTGACGTGCGCGGCACGGCCCGCCCGCTCCGTCCCACACCCGTTCCATACCGACCGGAGGACGACGATGTCCAGCAGGTGGATCAGAACCAGCACGGTGGCCCTCACCGCGTTCGCGGCGGTCGCCGCCGTCGGGGTCGGGGCCACGGCCTTCGACCCGTACGCCGCGACCTCCCAGGGCGCCGGCAGGTGCCCCCAGCTCTACGTCTCCCCCGACGGGGACGACGAGCGCGGCGACGGAACCCGCAGCGCCCCCTGGGCCACGCCTGACAAGGCGCGCGAGCACATCCAGGACCTCGGGCTCAACCACGAGCGCAAGATGCGGTGCGACATCGTGGTCAACCTCGCCGAGGGCGACTACCCCGTCGACGAGACCATCGAGTTCACCGAGAAGGACTCGGGGAACAACGGCCACCAGGTGATCTACCGCTCCGCCGACGGACCCGGCAAGGCCAACCTCGTCGGCGCCGAGCCCGTCACCGGCTGGGAGCCCTACCAGGACGGCATCTACAAGGCGCCCGTCGACCTGGACGCCCCCTTCTACACGCTCTTCGTCGACGGCGACCGCGCCACCACCGCGCGGCACCCGAACCGCACGAGCGAGGACACCCACGCGCCGTACCTCTTCTCACGTCTGATCGAGCCCGAGAAGGAGGGTGTCCGCGACCAGATCGGCTACAACCCCGGCGAGTGGGACGAGACGGCGGACCTCGGCTCGTACACCAGCTGGCCGGCGCAGGTCACGATCTGGTCCGGCGGCTCGTGGAGCTGGTTCACCGACACCGTGCCGATCAAGAACGCCGACGTCAAGGACACCGACAACAAGATCATCCTCGACCACTGGACCCGCTACGCGATGATCAACAGCCGCAGCGGCTCGCGGTACTTCCTGCAGAACTCCCTCGACTTCCTCGACCAGGCCGGCGAGTACTACCTGGACCACGAGGCGGGCGAGCTCTACTACAAGCCGGCCGCGGGGTCGATGGACGGCGTGACGGTCATGCGACCGACCGCCACGACGCTTCTGGACATCCAGGGCGACTCGCCCGACGACCGGGCGCACGACATCACGTTCGACGGCCTCGGCGTGCAGTACTCCGACTTCGTCGGCTGGTACCGCGCAGGATGGACGAGCGCCGGCGACGCCGGCGTCCCGCACACCTACCCCGAGTACGACCGGCAGATCGAGATGCCTCGCAACCGGTTCGGCGCGATCACGCTCGAGAACACCGCGGACATCACGCTCACCGGCATGCACATCCAGGACACGGGCTTCACCGGCGTGTACGCGCTCTTCGCCAACGACCACCTGACGGTCGAGGACTCCCTGCTGGAGAACCTGGGCGCGGACGGCATCAAGGTCGAGGGCGGCTGGCCCGGCGAGGGGGACCTGAGCCACGGCCACACGTTCCGCAACCTGTACGTCGACCACGTCGGCGAGCTCGTGCCCGGCGACGCCTCCGGCATCGAGCTCATGTCGACCGGCGACAACACCGTCGAGCACGTCCACGTCAAGCACTCGGCGCGCTACGGCATCAGCCTCGAGTCGCGCCCCGAGGTCGTGGACGGCGACCAGTACACCGACAACAACACCTTCCGCTACATCCGGATCGACGAGGCCGGGCTCGACTCCGGCGACATGGGCGCCTTCTACACCTACGGCGTGGACAACCAGGATCCCCACCCCGTGCAGAACACCGTGGACCAGATGGTCATCGGCGACGTCATCCCCGACCCCGCGGGCGCCATGCCGGACAGCGGCACCCGCGGCGTGCACATGGACGCCGGCGGCTGCGGCTTCGCCTTCTCCAACATCGAGGTCGGCAAGACGACCGACCAGTCCTACCAGTCCTACGACTGCAACGAGGTCACCAACGGCAACTGGGAGGACGACTTCGACGCCACCCGGATGCAGTACGACCAGATCGGCGTCACCGCCGACTTCCCCTACACCGTCGACTGACGACCGCGGCCGTGGCCCCGCCCCCCCCGCGGGGCCCGCCGCCCCCCCCCCCCCCGTGGTGGGCGGGCCACCCCCGCGCC
>NZ_JBHTVZ010000003.1:125650-196537 GCF_042792715.1 Isoptericola sp. NPDC056618
TCCCCACCCCGTGCAGAACACCGTGGACCAGATGGTCATCGGCGACGTCATCCCCGCCCCCGCGGGCGGGCACGGCCGCACCTCCGCCCGAATGTGAGCGCTCACACACCAGGAGCCACCATGACCGACCGCCAGAACACCCGCGCCCTGCGCCGCGCGCCCGTCGTCGTCGGCGCCGCGGCCGCTCTGCTCGCGACCGTCGCCGTCCCCGCCGGGGGCGCGACGGGCGGGGGCGGACCGCACGACACCGACGTCGGGCTGCAACGCCCCTTCGCCCTGCCCGGCTACGTCGAGCGGGACGACAACGGCGCCCTCCTCGTCGGCGAGGGCGAGAGCCGCTTCGCACTCCGGGTCGACCTGCTGACCGCCGCAGGGAAGCTCGTCCGGGAGAACCAGGGCCTGCTGGGCAACGTCGCCCACGTCGGCCCCGTGACGGTCGACGGCTCGTACTACGAGGTGGAGATCAGCAGCGACGACCGCTCGATCACCCCCGACCGCCTGGGGGCGCTGCGCGAGATCCTCGACCACCCGGACGAGTGGTCCGCCGACCAGGTGGCGGAGGCCCGCGAGCAGCTGCCGGCGCTCCAGGAGCGCTACGACCAGACGCAGCGCGACAAGCAGACGATCCTGCTGCGGTTCGCGCGGACGGCGCCGAACACCCTGGTCGGGTCGGTCACCGCGCGCGACGCCGACGCGACCGTCTTCCTCGAGGCCTCGCCCCCGTGGGACGAGGAGAACTCCTACGAGGTGACCGACGGCGGCGTCCGCGCCACCGGCGCCGGCCTCGACGACCCGACGGAGGTCGGGCACTTCGCCCTGCTCCCGACGCAGGCGCCCGACGACGCCGCGGCCTACGCGTCCGAGGACGACCTGGTCGCCGCGATGGTGGGCGAGGAGGGCGCCGCCGGCGACGCCGCGGCGGCCCTGCGGTACGACCTCGAGGAGGGCGAGACGATCACGTTCACCACGAGCGTGGCGGACGCGCCCCCGGCGGACCGCGCCTCGCGCGGCAGCATCCTCGGAACCCTCGCCCGGGCCCGGGCGCAGGCCGACGCGGGCACCCTCAGCGGCAGCGGGCCGGCCGGCCGCGCGGCGACCGCGATGCGCAGCGCCATGGCCCTCAACGCGAACTACGACGAGCAGTCGCGGCAGAGCTTCCTCGTGTGGGGCTGGGGCCGCGGCGGGTCGGAGAACGACTCGATCTTCACCGGCTGGGACTCCGCCTGGGACGCGATCACCGCGCTCACCGTGGACCCGGACCTGGCGCGGCAGCACGAGCGCGTGCTGTTCGCCTCCGGCGGGCCGCGCTACGACCAGCTGCACGCCGGCCCGATGCACGCCTACGCCGTCAAGCGGATCTACGACGCCACGGGCGACCGCGAGCTGGTGGAGCAGGCCTACCCCGCGCTCGTGGAGTTCTTCGACAGGCTGCCCGAGTGGGACGTGAACGACGACGGCCTCCTCGAGGCGCCCTACGACGGTGACCCGAGCAAGGTGGGCAACCACCTCGGCCTCGACGACCTGCCCGTCTACCTCGCCGCCGACCGCATCGCCAAGGAGGGCGGCAGCGGCGACGAGCGGGACAACACCGATCTCACCGACGTCGCGCTGACCTCCTACTACGCGCTGATGGCGGACTCCCTGACCGAGCTCGCCACCGCGCTCGACCGGCCCGCGGACGCGCACCGGTTCGCGGCCGTCCTGGCGCGGACCAAGAAGGCCGCGAACGACACCCTCTGGGACGACGAGCGCGGCATGTACCTCGACCGCAACCTCGACGGCACCTGGGGGAACGTCGTCACGCCGACGATCTTCTACCCGCTGTTCGGGGGCCTGGCCACACCCGAGCGGGCGGCACGGACCGTCGAGCAGAACCTGCTCGACCCGGAGCAGTTCTGGGGCGAGTACGCGATCCCGAGCATCAGCCGCGACGACGCGGAGTACTGCGCGAACGGCGACGTCTCCGCGACGTCGTCCCCGGAGTACACGTACTACCTGGGCTGGGGCGAGGAGAACACCTGCGAGCAGTGGCGCGGCGCCGTCTGGCCGCCGATGAACGCCACCGTCTACGACGGCCTCAAGCGGTACGGGCTCGACGAGGCCGCCGGCGAGCTGGCGACGAAGAGCACCGCCATGTACCTCGACAGCTGGGACGAGAACGGGTTCTTCCCCGAGTACTTCGACCCCGAGCCCGGCCAGGTCGTCAACGCCTCGGCGGTGGACAGCGCGTGGCGCTACTACACGTGGTCCAACGTGATGCCCCTGATGGCGGTGCACGAGCTCGTCGCCGAGGACGCCTGGGGGCGCCCCGGGTCGGTCACCTTCGGCTCGCACGCCCTGCCCGGCCGCAACACCGTGGACGACGTGCGCGTGGGCGGGCACACCTGGGCCGCGACGGTGAGCCCGAGGGCCACCGTGCTGGAGCGGGACGGGCGGACGGTGTTCCGCTCGACCGGCGGACGCGTCGTCGTGCGCGACTTCGCGCTCACCCGGGACGGTGCGTGCTTCGACGTCCACGCCACCAGGACCGCACGCCTGGTGGTGACGCCGCGACCCGGCACCACCCTGCGCACCACGGTGCGGGAGGGCAGCTTGCACGTCTGCCTCTGACCCCACGGCTACCCGGCGCCCGGTCGTGACCACCCGTCACGGCCGGGCGCCCGTCGTCGTCCCGCGGTGCGCCGCCACCAGCTCCGCCCCGAGACGCGCGAGCTCCGCCCGCACCTCCGGCGGGCCGACGACGTCGGCCTGGGCGCCCCAGCCGGCCAGGTGGCGCGCGACGTCGAGCGGCGTGGGGGCGGCGACCCGCACGGTCGCGCGGGCGCCGTCGCCGCCGTCGACGACGACCGTGTGCCGCCCGAACTGGGCGCGCAGGACGTCGACGTGCTCGGGGGCCACGCGCACGGTGGCCCACGTCGCGGACCGCCTGAGCTCGACCTCGCCGACGACGCGGTCCCACTCCGCCTGCAGGTCGACGTCGTCGGGCACGACGGCGGGCTCGTCGGTGACGTCCAGCGCGCCGACGCGGTCGACGCGGAAGGTGCGCGGGCCGCGGTCCGTGCCGGCGATCAGGTACCAGGCGCCGTCCTTGTCGACGAGCCCCCAGGGGTCGAGGACGCGGCTCGAGGACCGCCCGGTCGCTCCGGTGTAGTCGATCCGCACGCGGCGCCGCTCGACGACGGCGCGCTGCAGCGCGTCGACCTCCGGCGGTCGGACCCGGCCGGCCGCGCTCCACCCCTCCCGGTCCACGACCACGGCCGCGGCGGCCGCCTCCGCCTCGGCCCGGAAGGTGGCGGGCAGCGCGCGCACGAGCTTGCGCAGCGCCGCGCGTGCGTGGTCGGACGACGCCGCGCCCGGCCCGGCGAGCAGGAACAGCGCGCGCGCCTCGGGCGCCGTGAGGCCGCTGAGGTCCGTGCGCGACCCGCCCAGCAGCGACCACCCGCCGCCACGGCCCGGCTGCGGGTACACGGGCACGCCCGCAGCCGACAGCGCCTCGAGGTCCCGGCGGGCGGTCGCCACCGAGACCTCGAGCGCGTCGGCGAGCTCGGCCGCCGTCACGCGGGGGCGCGACTGGAGGTGGAGCAGCACCTGGATGAGCCGGTCGGCGCGCATGCTCCGAGACTGCCACGAAAAGTAGTCAGCAGGTGAGCACTTTGAGCGGAAGAGTGGTACTCACGAGGTCACCAGACCTCGATCGCACCGACCGTCCCACCGACCCACACACCGAGCACCGGGAGCCGACATGCTGCGCGGACTGACCACCATCACCTACCTGGCCGACGACGTCGCCGCCGCCCGCGACTGGTACGCCGAGGTGCTCGGCACCGACGCGTACTTCGCCCGCGAGGCCGGCGGGGCGCTCGCCTACGCGGAGTTCCGCATCGGCGACTACCAGCACGAGCTGGGGATCATGGACCGGCGCTTCGCACCCCCGCAGCCTGACGGCGCCGCGGGCGCCGTCGCCTACTGGGCGGTCGACGACGTCCGCGGCGCCGTCGCGCGGCTGCTCGAGCTCGGCGCCACCGCGTACCAGGAGCCGATCGAGCGCGGCCCCGGGTTCGTCACCGCGGCCGTCGTCGACCCGTTCGGCAACGTGCTCGGCGTCATGGAGAACTCCCACTACCGCGACGTGCTCGCCTCCCTGACGTCCTGACCCGGGCGCCCGACGCCGTCGAGCGTGACGAGCCGGTTCCAGGTCGCGACCCAGTCGCGGCCGAGCGTCCGCGCCACCTCGCCGCGCGGCGAGAACTTCAGCGTCGACAGGTCGAGGCCCGCGGCCTCGACCGAACCGGGCTCGCTGAGGTTCGTGTTGATCCGGTCGCTCCAGGTGTCCAGGCGGTAGGTGGCGTCGGGGTCGGCGAACGAGCTCTGGCCGAACTCGTACTCGCCGCCCCCGATGATCACCGACCGGTCGAGGACGTTGCGCGCCGGGACGTACACCGAGTCCGGGTCCTCCCAGACGGTCGCGCGGTCGCAGCCCTCGGCGACGCCGTAGTCCGCCGCCCGGCAGTCCACGCCCGTCGCGGTGACGCGGGGCACGTACCAGTCGTCGATCTCGGGGAACAGGATCTTCGTGCCGTCGGAGTACCGCGCCTTCCCGTCCGTGTAGTGGGCGTGCCACCGGGCGACGTCCTCGGGGGTGGCGCTGTACTTCTCCCCCTCGCGCACGTCGAGGAAGGCGTTGAAGCGGCTCTGCACCACCCAGCCGTTCGCGACCGGCAGCCCGCGCTCGCCGTTGCGGTGGTACAGCTGGTCGTGCCCGGTGCGGTCGACGTCGACGAACACGTTGTCCGTGGCCGTGTTGCTGTGGCCGGACTGGAAGAACACGCCCGAGTGCGCGTCCTTCACGACGTTGTGGTGGAACCGCATGCCGGAGACGCCGTCGTCCATGTAGAAGGCGTCGTTCGAGCCGCCGATCCGCTCGAAGAGGTTGTACGCGATCTCGTTGCCCAGGTACGTGTAGTCACGCCCGGTGTACACCACGCCCTGGTCGCCGGCGTTCGTCACGAGGTCGGCGAAGTAGTTGCCGTTGACCCTCATGTCGTTGCCCATGATCTGCACGGCCATGTGCGGCGCGTCGTGGACGTAGTTCTTCTCGAACGAGTTCCCGACGCCGTAGAGGTACCCCGCCGGCGTGTACGTCGCGAGCTGGGAGAAGCGGGCGATCTCGTTGTTCCGGGCCGCGTTGTCCCCTCGCTCGAGGGTGCTGCGGTCCCCGCCGCCGAGCAGGACCCCGCCCCCGCCGAGGTCGTGCAGGTACGAGTTCCGCACCACGTTGTCGTGGCCGCCGCGGACCGTCTCGTAGTCCGGCAGCGCGGTGATCGACTCGGTGGTCTCACCGATCCGGACGGCGTCCATGCTGACGTTGGAGACCTCCACGTCGTCGATCAGCGTCCGCTCGGCGTCGAGCAGCTGGACGCCGCTGACCAGCGAGTCGGACAGGCTCAGCCCGCGGATCGTCACGCCGGTCGTGCCCTCGAGGCGGAACAGGTTGTCGTCGAAGGCGCGCAGGGTGATCTGCTTGCCCGCGACGGCGTCGCCCGCGGGCCTGAAGTACAGGACGTCGTTGTCGTCGTAGCGGTCGACGTAGTACTCCCCCTCGGCGTCCAGCTCCGAGAGAACGTTGACGGCCTTGACCTTCGTGTAGTCGTCGCGCGGCCAGTACATCGACGGGTACTTCGCGTACATGGTGGTGCCGCTCCACGCCAGCATCCGCACCATGTCGTTCGCGTAGTTGTTGCCGAGGTAGCCCGACAGCCAGCCCTCGGTCTCGTAGCGGGTGTTGTCGATGTCGTCGATCCACGCCGGGTCCGCCTGGACCGGGACGTCGGAGTACTCCCCGAACCCGCGCGTGCCGTGGTCCTCGATCGTCGGCACGGCCTCGGGCGCCCACCTCTGGTACCGGTCGCCGTCGAGCAGGCGTCCGCCCGCCTCGTACAGCGGCGGCGTCATCGCCCGCATCTCGTCCTGCGACCAGGTGTCGCGCTGGGCCGGGTCGTCGAGCTGCTGCTTCTTGTCCTCGAACTGCGCCCGGGGCGTCGTGCCGCTGGCGGCCCAGTCGTTCTCCTCGCCGAACCGGTCCACCAGGTCCGGCTGCGTGAGGTCGCCCTGCCCGTCGACCTTCCACTTGGCCCCGTCGCCGTACAGGTAGCAGGCGTCGTCGGCGCCGGTGCACCCGTCGCCGTTGGGGTACTCGGCGAGCGTCTGGGTCTCGCCGTCCACCACCAGCTCGGGGGCGAACGGCTGCGGCAGCCAGTTGAACCCGTTCTTGTACAGCGTGCCGGGGTCGACGCCGGCCGCGCCCAGGTCGTAGACCCACACGCCGTCGCGCAGCTCCGGGGTGTCGAGGCGGGCGTTCGACGACAGCACCGGGTCGGCCAGCTCGTCGGCCGTGAGGTCGGAGAGCCGCTGCCAGCCGTCCGCCGGCAGCTCGTGCGCCCCCGTCACCCGGACGTCCTCGCCCTCGTACGCCTCGTACGTGACCCACGAGTGCGCGGCGCCCTCGAGATCGACCGCGTCGTCGAGCACGTACTCCCCGCCGCGGATCTCGACCGTGCCCGGCCGAGCCTCGCTGGTGCGGCCGGCGAGCGCGTCGCGACCCGCCTCGATCGTGCGCAGCGGTGCGTCCTTCGTGCCCGCCGCGGCGTCGTCGCCGTCCGGCGCGACGTAGACGACGGGGCCCCGCCCCGCCGTCGCGCCGAGCGGGGCGGCCGCCGCGCCGCCCGCCGTCGTCGCCGCCATCGCGGCGGCCGCGGCTGCCGCGGCCAGTCCTCTGAGCGTCCTGCCAGCATGCATGTGAGATCCCCAATGATCAGACATATGACATGTTCATAGTGTCCGACGATCACCCGTGACCGCAAGGTCGAGCGTCGGACCATGGGTGTAGACACGGGGGACGACGTCCCACCCGCGAGGAGGCCCGTGATGACGCCCGCCCCTGAACCGCCCGCGAGCCCCGGCCCCGCGACGGACGACGACGCCGAGCTCGCGCGGCGCGTCCTCGACGACGGCCGCTACCTCGTCCTCGCGTCCGCGGACGGCGACGGGAACCCGTGGCCCACCCCCGTCTGGTTCGCGCGCGAGGGGCGAGAGCTCGTCTGGGTCTCCCGGCTCGGCACGCGGCACTCGACCAACGTCGCCGGCCGGTCGGCCGTGGGGATCGTGGTCTTCGAGACCCCGGTGCCCGTCGACGGCCGCCCGCGCGCCGTGTACGCCGAGGCGATGGCGAGCGAGGTGCCGGAGGCCGAGCGCGACCGCTGCCTCGCGATCTTCGACCGCCGCTCCCGCGCCGAGGGACTGGGCCCCTGGACCGTCGACCGCGTCGTCGCGCCCGCCGAGCTGCGCCTCTACCGCGCCGTCGTCTCGCGGTTCTTCGTCCTCGAACCCGACCGCGACGTCCGCCGCGAGGTCGATCTCGGCCTCTGACCGACCTGCCGTCACGCCGTCAGCACGAGCACCCCGAGCGCGACGGCCAGGATCACGTCGAGCACGCCGCAGAACTCCGACAACGACCGGGCCACGACGCGACCGGTGCGGTGGTGGTAGGCGTCCCACGCGGCGTGCCCGAGCAGCCCGACGGCGACGACGAGCCCGCCCGCGGTGGCGTCCAGCCGGACGGCGACCAGCGCGGCGGCCCCGAGGACGAGCATCGCCGCGGCCTGGAGCGGGAGCGACCACGGCGGGCGCCGGCGCCCGGCCGCGAGGCCGACGACGGCCAGCACGACGGCGAGGCCGATCATCCACGGCGTCGGGTCGAGGTCGACGACCTTGGTGACGCCGATGAGGACGAACGTCACGCCGAAAGCGAGCCAGGCGGCGCCGGGCCGGCCGAGCGCGGCGGCCGCCAGGTACACGAGGCCGGACGCGGCGAGCACCGGGGCGACGTCGCGGGCGTCGGCGAGCCCGAACACGGTCGCGGCGGCGACGAGCACCCCCAGCGCCGCGGGCCACACCCTGCCGAACACCGAGCGCCGGTCGGTCCCGGCCGTCGACGTGCCTGACACCTGGTCCTGGGTCATGGTCTTCTCGCTCTCGTGCGTGCGAACCGCGTGAGGTGAAACGCTGACGATCGAGCGCGATAAACTGTACACACTTGTTCAAGTTAGAGGAAGGGCGGACGACGATGTCGCACCCCACGGCGGGAACGCCCGGTCCGGTGGAGCTCCGGCCGGCAACCCCGGCCGACACGGAGGCCGTCGCGCGGATCTGGCACGAGGGCTGGGCGGACGCCCACCTGGGCCAGGTGCCCGACGCCCTCGTGGCGGCCCGCACCCCGACGTCCTTCCCGGAGCGCGCCCGCGAGCGCGTGGCCGACACCACCGTCGCCGTGCGCCAGGGGGCCGTCGCGGGCTTCGTCATGGTCGCCGGGGACGAGGTGGACCAGCTCTACGTCGACCGCGCGGCCCGCGGCGCCGATGTCGGCGGGGCGCTCCTGGGGCACGCGGCGCAGGCCGTCCGGGACGCCGGGCACCCGCGCGCCTGGCTCGCCGTCGCGACGGGGAACGCGCCGGGGCGCCGCTTCTACGCGCGGCAGGGCTGGCTCGACGAGGGCCGGTTCGTGCACCGCGCGCCGGTGCCGGGTGGGACCGTCGAGGTGGACTGCCACCGGTTCGCGAGCCCGGACCGTTAACCTGGACACCCCTGTACAGGCTTGGAGGAGCTCGTGGTCACGACACCGGCGCAGACGACGGAGACGACGGTCGGGGGCGGCCGGGACCGCGCCAAGCGCGCCGACGCCGTCCGCAACGTCGAGGCGATCCTGGCCGCGGCCACCCGCGTGCTGGCGACGGACCCCGACGCGAGCATCAACGAGATCGCCAAGGCCGCGGGCGTCGGCCGCGTCACCCTCTACGGGCACTTCGACTCGCGGGCGACGCTCGTGCGCGAGGTCGTGGACCGCGCGATCGCCCAGACCGACGAGGCGCTGGCGACCGTCGACCTGGACGGCGACCCCCGCGAGGCGCTGGGCCGTCTGCTCGAGGCGACCTGGCACCTGACCCACCGGTTCGGGGCCCTGGTGGTCGCCGGCTCGCAGGTCCTGCCGCCCGAGGAGATGAGCCGCGCGCACGAGGGGCCCGCGCAGCGGGTCCGCGGCCTGCTCGAGCGCGGCCGCGCCGCCGGCGAGCTCCGCGACGACATGCCCGTCGACTGGCAGGTCAGCGTGCTGCAGGCGATCCTCCACGGCGCCTCCGCCGCGGTGCACCGCGGCGAGATCACCGCGGACGAGGCCCCCGCGCTCGTCCGCGCCACGACCCTCGGCGCGCTCTCCGCCTGACGCCGCCCCGGAAGTCACCCGCACGACCCTCTTGTCGAACAGGCATGTTCGAGTTAATTTACTTGAACAGGCATGTTCGACTTATCCGTGCTCGACACCTCGAGGGACCGTGCCATGACGTCACCAGAGAAGCCCGCCCCGGAGACCACCCCGCAGGCTCCGGAGGATCAGCCCGCGCAGGACCAGGCCGCCGCGCCCGACCCCCGGCGCTGGCGCATCCTCGCGCTGCTCGGCATCGCCCAGCTGATGCTCATCGTCGACGTCACCGTCGTGGCGATCGCGCTCCCGGAGATGGGGGCCGACCTCGGCCTCTCCCGCTCCGGCCTGGCCTGGGTGGCGAGCGTGTACGCCCTCGTCTTCGGCGGGCTCATGCTGCTCGGCGGCAAGGCCGCCGACGTCCTCGGGCCGCGCCGCGTCGTGCTCGCCGGCCTCGCGCTGTTCACCCTCGCGTCGCTTCTCGCCGGGCTCGCGCGGTCCCCGGAGCTGCTGCTCGCCGCCCGCGCCCTGCAGGGCGCCGGCGCGGCGGCCATGTCGCCGGCCGCGCTGTCCGTCATCGTGCGGACGTTCAGCGGGCCGGAGCTGTCGCGCGCCATCGGCGTCTGGTCGGCGCTCGGCGGCGCGGGCGCCGCGGTCGGCGTGCTCGTGGGCGGCGTCCTGACGTCGGGCCCGGGCTGGCCGTGGGTGTTCTACGTCAACGTGCCCGTCGGGGTGGTGCTGCTCCTGGCCCTGTTCCGGTGGGTGCGGCCGTGGCCCGGGTCGGGCGGTCGGCTCGACGTGCTCGGCGCCGCCCTCGCCACCGCCGCCACCGCCGCCGTCGTGTACGGGCTCGTCACCGCCGGCGACGCCGGCTGGCTGAGCCCGCCGACCCTGGTCGCCCTGCTCGTCGGCGTCGTCGGGTACGTGCTGCTCGCGCGCCACCTGCGCGCGTCCGCGGCGCCGCTGGTGGACCCGGCCATGCTCGTCCGGCGGCCGGTGCTGCGCGGGCTCGGGCTGATCTTCGTCGCCACGGCCCTGATGATCTCCGTGTTCTTCCTCGGCTCGTTCACGCTGCAGCAGCTCCACGGCTTCAGCGCCCTGGACACGGGGCTGACGTTCTTGCCCGTCGCGGTGGGCACCATCCTCGGGTCGACCGTCGCGGGCCGCGTCCTCCCCCGCCTCGGCGTGCGCGCCGTGTCCGTCGTCGGGCTGCTCGTCGCCGCCGTCGGACTGGCCGCGGCGGCCGGCATCTTCTCGATGACGGTGCTCGTGGTGGGCATCACCGTCGCCGGGTTCGGCGTCGGCGCCGTGTTCGTCGCCGCCGCGGGGAGCCTGTTCTCCGCCGCGGAGCCGCACGAGGCCGGCGTGGCCTCCGGCGCGCTCAGCACGTTCCACGAGTTCGGGGCCGCGACCGGCGTCTCGGCCGTGTCCAGCGTCGCCGCCGCTGCCCTGGTCGACCCGGGGTTCGACACGTTCGCCGCCGGGTACTGGTTCGCCGCCGCGGTCGCCCTGGTGGCCGCGCTCGCGTTGCTCGCACCGGCCCGGGCCGGCCGCTGACGGGACTCACCACCGGGCCGGGCCGGGTGATATCCGGCCGTCGCGTGGCCGCTCGCGGGCCGGAGAGAGACGCTGGGTGCTGCCGCACCCGCCGCGCACGGGCTCATGCCAGCCTGTCCGTCGCGGCGGCACGGGACGCGACCGGCAGGCTGGCACCGTCGCAGGAGGACCTCCATGACCGAGCAGCAGGTGGGACCGATCGACTACCTCGTCCTGGAGTTCCCCGGCGCGAGGCTGCAGGGCAAGGGGCTGCCCGCGCTCCTGGACCTCGTGGAGCGCGGGATCATCCGGATCCTCGACCTGCGGGTGGCGAAGGTGACGGAGACCGGCGTCGTCGGCGTGGCGCTCACGGACCTCGACGACGACGGGCAGCTGGACCTCGCGGTGTTCGAGGGGGTGACGTCGGGCCTGCTCGACGACGACGACCTGGCGCGCGGCGCCTCCCTCGTGGAACCGGGCAGCGCCGTCGGGATGATCGTGTACGAGAACACGTGGGCGGGACCCTTCGTCGCCGCCATGCGCGAGGCCGGCGCGGAGGTCGTCTCCAGCGGCCGTATCCCGGTCGACGACGTCGTCGCGGCGCTCGACAAGCTCGAGGAGGAGTGAGATGGGACTGCTACGAGGGGTCGCCCGCACCGCGGTGGTCGCGGGGACCGCGACCGCGGTGTCGAACCGGGTGTCACGACGTCAGGCCGGCCGCTGGGCCGCGCAGGAGCAGTACGCGGAGCCGCAGCAGCAGTACGCGCCGCCGCCTCAGCAGTACGCACCGCCACCGGCGGCGGCCGGCGGCGACGACGTCATCGCACAGCTGGAGAAGCTGGGCCGGCTCCGTGACAGCGGCGTCCTCACGGACGAGGAGTTCGCCGCCCAGAAGGCCAAGCTGCTCGGGTCCTGACGCGGGAGCTCGGCGAGAGCGCGTCCGGCTCAGCCGCGCCCCGCCGTCCCGCGCGCGGCGAGCTCCTGGAGGAACGCCGGGATCCGGCCCGTGCCGAAGTCGTAGTAGCGGACCCAGGTCGGCACGACGGCGATGCGCGCCATGCGGTCGTAGAGCGCGCGGCAGGCCTGCTCGAACTGCTCGAGCTCCGCCCCGGCCATGCCCTTGCCGGCGGCGGCGAGGTACTCCGGCACGAGGCCGTCGACGACCGTGATCTCCGTGCGGCCACGCACCGACAGCGATTTCGCCCCCGACGGCGAGTCGCCGTCGACGAGGGACAGGGCCACGTCCGGGCGGGCCCGCAGCGCGGCGACCTTGGGCGCCGTCTCGGCGGTGGAGACCACCAGCTCCCGGCCGGTCCACCAGAACCCCGCGGGGACCACCCGCGGGGTGCCGTCCTGCGCCGTGTAGGCCAGATGCAGGGCGGACGGCGAGCCGAGGAGCTCCCTCGCGTCCGCCAGCTCGCGGTCGATCTCCTGCTGCTCCATCGCGTGCGTCCCTCCGTCGGTCGCGGCGCCGGCCGCCGCCCTCACCCCGGGGACGGAGCGGGCCGCGCGTCCTCGACATCGGCGTGCTCCCGACATCGAACCGCCGCCGCGGCCCCTCCGCCCGACGTGGGCACCGTGGGGTCCCCTGCCGGTACACCCCACGCCAGGCACTCCCCCGACCGCCGCCGCGGGCGTTGACTGGGACCCGAGCCGGCGCCGCACGGACGCCGACCGCCACGTGGGAGGAACGACATGACGACGCTCGCCATCATCGGCGCCGGCCCCGGCCTCGGGCTGTCGGTCGCGCGGCGCTTCGGCCGCGAGGGCTTCTCGGTCGCCCTCGTCGCCCGGGACGCCGCGAAGCTGGACCGGCTCGCGGCCGGGCTGCGCGACGAGGGGGTCACCGCCGCCGGGTTCGTCGCCGACGCCCGGGACCGCGCCGCGCTGACCGCCGCGCTCGACCGGGCGGCCGCCGACCTCGGCCCCGTCGAGGTGCTGCAGTACAGCCCCGTGCCCGCGCGCGAGTTCATGAAGCCGACGCTCGAGACCACCGCCGACGACCTCGTCGGCCCGCTCGAGATGTCCGTGCTCGGCCCCGCCGCCGCCGTCCGGCACGTCCTGCCCGGGATGCGCGAGCTGGGCCGCGGCACCGTCCTGTTCCCCAACGGCGGGAGCGCCGTCCGGCCGCGCGACGCCGTGACCGGCACGTCCGTGGCCTTCGCCGCCGAGAGCGCCTACGCCCGGCTGCTGCACGAGGCCCTGGCGCCGGAGGGCATCCACGTCGCGCAGCTGATCATCCCGCTCGGCATCGGCGGCGGGGAGCCCGACCACGATCCCGACGCTCTCGCCCAGCGGCTCTGGGAGCTGCACGTCGAGCGTGGCGAGTTCCGCACGTTCGTGCGGCCGCTGGGCTGAAGCCACCGGACTGAGACCCCGCGCGACGGCCGCGGCCCGTCAGACGCCGGTCGCGCCCTCGTCGGGGAAGGACGCGGTGACCAGCGGGTCGGCGTGCATGTGCACGATCCGCCAGCCGGCCGCGCGACGCCGGTAGACCTTGGTGACGCGACGCTCGCGGACCTCGGGCTCCCCGGTCGCGGACCGGGAGTGGATCTCCTCCACGTGCACGGTCCAGGCGGTGTCCCCGTGGACGTGCTCGTCGAGCTGGTCGAGCCGCCGGTAGACGCCGTTGCGGTACGTGACGGCCACGGCGGCGAGGCGGTCGCGCACCTCCTCCCAGCCGCGCGCTACCCCGCCGAACGCACCGAGCAGGGAGACGTCCGGGGCCCGGTCCCAGAGCTGCTGGAAGTCGTGCGGGTCGCCGGCCACCAAGGCGGCCAGGGCGGAGCGCTGCGCCGCCTGGAAGTCGGCCCACGTCGACACCATCGTCCTGACCTCCCGGGGTGAGCGGTGCGGGCCGCGAGACGGTCGCCGGCGGCCTCGGAGCCTCCACGTCACCACACCGGCAGCGACCGTTCAACCCCTGCGGCGGATCACTCCACAGAGGCCTGGCGCCCGCCTCGCGGCGCCGTGATCCACGTTGCGACCACCAGCCCGACGCCCCACACGGCGGCCGCCACGCCCCAGACCGCGCCCAGGCTCCCCAGCACCTCGGGTCGGATGACCGACACCGCCCCGAGCCATGCCGCGCAAACCGCGACGCACGTCGTCGGGAGCGCCCAGCCCGCCGGGTGGATGGCCGCGAGCCCCGCGACGAGGGACAGTGCGAGGGGCAGCGCGGCCTGGACCGGCCAGTGCTGGAAGCCCACCGTGACGTCGTCGGCGAGCCCCCGCCAGGTGGCGGCGACGGCCATCCCGGCGTAGCCGGCCCATGCCCAGGCCCCGACGGCGGCCCACGCCCCCGGCCACCAGTCGCGGAGGTGCGGTCGAGGGACCGTCGGCGGCCGTCGCACCGGAACGGCCACAGCGGCGGCAGACCCGGCGACGCCCGCCGCGACGATCAGGTGGGCGGGCGTCCCGCTGAGCGCGGCCGCGACCGCGATCGCCAGCCCGCCGAGGACGAGCTGGAGCGCGGCGACGTCACCGAGGCTCGGCCAGATCCCGGCGGCCAGGAGAGGGGCGGCCACCATGACCGTGAACATGAGGCCCCAGCCGGTCGCGAGGAGGCTCATCGGGACCCATTCCGGGCCGTCGAAGTAGCTGGTCAGGTCGATGATCCCGAAGAACAGCACGCTCCAGAAGATGCCGAGCACCACTGCCAGCGGTCGCAGCACGCGCGGGCCTGCGGCGGTGTCGGGGGCCGTCGCGTCGGGCGTGGTCATGCTGGCGAGGCTCCGGCAGCCCCGTCGACGGGCCCTGCGGCGAGCCGGTCGCTCAGGAGCCCGAGCCATCGGACGAAGAGCGCTGTCGCCACCGGATCGGGGAGCATCCGTGCCTGTCGAGGCCGGTACTGGTTGGCTCGTTCGCGCATCGCCACCCTGGAGGCGAGACGCGCCCGGCGCGCACGACGGCGCTCGTAGTCGCGCAGCGCGGCCGGCACGTCCTGCGCGTGGTCCAGCGCGCGTGCCAGGACCCAGGCGTCCTCGAGTGCTTGGTTCGCCCCCTGGCCGGCGGTCGGTGGCATGAGGTGCGCCGCGTCGCCGAGCAGCGTGACCCGTCCGCGCCCCCACTCACGGGCCACGTCGTGACCGTAGTGGGGGTAGAAGCCGATGGTGGCGTCGTCGACCCTGGCGAGGAGACCCGGCACCGGTTCGGCCCAGTGTCCGAAGCGGCCCGCCAGGTCCGCGACGACCGAGCGCGGCCGCGGCTCGTCCGGGCGCCATGGGTGGTCGAACCACCACTGGACCTGATGGTTGCCGGCGTCGAACATGCCGACGAGCCCCTCGGGGCCGACGACGAACAGCCCGGTGCCGGTGATGTCCGCGTCGGCCCGCGCCGTCAGCATCCCCTGCCAGGTGACCCAGCCCGTGGCGCGCGGCTCCGCCGATCCGTGCAGGTCGCGCCGCACCACCGACCGCCCGCCGTCCGCCCCCACCACGACGTCCCCCGTCCGGCTGGTGCCGTCCTCGAGCCTGACGCCCGCACCGCCGCCGTCCTGGGTCACGGCGACGGCCTTCTTCCCGTACTGGACCACGCCGTCCGGCAGCCGGGCCGCGAGCCGCCGGACCACGTCGCGGCGCCGCACGCAGACCTGCGGCGAGCCGAATCGGCGGGTCGCAGCGCCGACCCGGATGCGTCCGAGCCGGCGACCGTCCCAGCCGCGGTTCTCGAGGACCTCGAGCCGGGTCCCGAGCCCGTCGAGCGAGATCCCGATGTCGTGGAGCACCGCCGTCCCGCCGCTCCAGAGGATGAACGCCGCACCGGTCTCGCGCGGCGACTCCGCGCGCTCGACGACCTCGACGTCATGCCCCCGATCGATCAGGGCCACGGCCGCTGCCAGGCCGCCGATCCCCGCGCCCACCACCAGGACTCTCACCGCAGTCCCTCTCCCGCGACAAGCCCCCTCCTCTGGATCGTCCGTCCGGGGCCCGGCGCACGCACCGTCCGCGCCATGTTTCACCCCCGGGGGCCCGTTCGTACCCACCTCGGCGCGACTGTCGCCGGAGCCGGTCTCGCGGTCGACGAGCGTCGTCCCCACCGCCACCTGCACGGTCGCGATATCCACAGACGCTCGGGCAACCACATGACGATCTGCCCTACAGTGACCGCGACGTCACCGCCGACAGGGAGCCCCGTCATGACCCGCAGCCGGGCCATTCTCGCCGCCACCTCCATCGCCGCTGCCGCTGCGCTCCTCGTCGCCGGCTGCGACGACGACCCGCCCGCGACGCCGTCTCCCGAGACCACCGCCGCCAGCGAGAGCCCCTCCGCGTCCCCGTCGCCCAGCGCCACCGCCGTCGTCGTCGCACCCGAGCGGCCGAAGGAGATGGACGACGACGGCCCCGCCGGCGCTGAAGCGGCGGCCGTGTACTTCCTCGAGCTCGACCCGTACATCATGAAGACCGGCGACACGGCCAAGTATGAGGAGATGTCGAGCAAGAGCTGCACTCATTGTTCGGCGCGTATTGACCAAGCAAACGAGATCGCCGAACAGGGAGACCAGTGGCATGGCGGTGATGTGAAGGCGCGTGTGGTGCACACCTACGAGCAGGAGGCCACTACAGAAATCTGGCCGATGGACGTGGCTGTGCGAATTTCTCCCGTGAGCGTCACCGACACCTCAGGAAGCGAAGTCTTCAGCGAAGCCGCTGACACTACAGAATCCCGAGTCGAGATGGCCCGCCGTGACGGACAATGGGTTGTTGTCGAGGTTCGAACGGACCAGAGCTCGTGAAGGTCGCCGCGCGGCTGGCCGCGGTTGCGCTGACTCTGGTTTCCCTCGCTTCGACGCCGCTGATTCAGGCAGGCGCGCATCAGCTATCTGCAGCATCCGAGTCCGAGCGAAAGTACTCCGGCTTCGCAGACGACAACTCGAAAGAGACCGGCGCAGAGGCCCGCGGGAGCGGGTGGAAGAACACTCCCGATGGTAGGGAGCCTGCGGCTTCCGACAAGCCCCGGGATCGCTACGCCCGCACTGACGCGGTGACGTGCGGGACGCTGGGTGAAGACCTGGATTCCCTCAGCGGAATCGTCACAGCACCGGGTGCATGCCCGGAAGGCACGGACGTCGTGGAGATCACGACTCCGTGCGACGACGGCGAGTACGCCCTCGACGCGCTCTGGGTGCAGCGAGTCCGGGAGAACGGCACCTACGACGACGCCGAGCAGCTCTCCGAGGACGAGTGCGTCTCCCCCGCGGACCTCGCACGCCAGGCACAGCGCGAGTTCAAGACCATGAAGATCCAGGCGCCGGAAGCGACGGTGCAGGGCAACCCGCCGATGGTGGTCAACGTCCACTACCCCGCGTACACCACCGCGGCACCACAGGACCGCACGGTCACGCTGCTCGGCGTGCCCGTCGTCCTGCGCGCGGAGCCTACCGAGTACACGTGGGACTTCGACGACCCGTACTCGCCCACCGGCAGCACGCTGACGACGACCTCCCCCGGTCGCCCGTGGCACGAGGGCGACGCCACCCCTGACCAGTCGTGGGTCGGGCACACCTACAGCCAGCTCGGCACGCCTGGCGAGAACGCGGGCACTGCCGTGGACGACAAGGGCAACGTCTACCGCGACGGCGTCACCGTCTCGCTCACCACCACCTGGCAGGGCCGCTTCCGCGTCCAGGGCACCAGCGACTGGACCGACATCCCGGGCACCATCTCGACGACGAGCACCACCGGCCCCGCCACGGTCACCGAGGCGCGCACCCGCCTCGTCTGCGAGGACCTCGCCGGCAACGACGTCTGCTGAGCCGGGACCGCACCACTCTCCGACTGCCGGTCGGCCGGGGCGGGGAAACTCTTGCCCCCGCGCGCGCCATCTTGGTTGGATATCGACATCGTCGAACAAGGGAGTTCGTCATGCCGGAGCCGACTCGCCGCCAGGTCCTCGCCATGGTGCCCGCCGGGGCCTTCCTGGCGATCGCTGCGCCGCTGCGCGCCCGCGCGGCCACCCCCGCGGACCACCCTCGTCTCCTGGCGAACGCCCGCGCGATCTTCGCCGGCACGGCGGCATCGAACAGGCGGCCGGAGGCCGCGGCGAGGCTCGCCGCGATCCACTCCGCCGCGCGCTCGCACCTCGCCGGTCTGGACGGCGCGGGGCCCGGCGAGCTGTTCGCCGGCCTCCCGCTCGGCACCAGCGACCCGAACCTCAGCACCTCGTTCCTCCGGCTGTACGAGATCGCCCTGGCCACCAGCACCCCCGGCTACGCCTCCGACCTCGTCGGCAGCACGACGGTCCGGCGCCGCGTGCTCGACGGGCTGGAGTGGCTGCACGCGCACCACTTCGGCGACCAGGCGACCGGTTACTACGGCAACTGGTTCACCTGGGAGATCGGCATCCCCGCGAGCGTCAGCAAGACGTTCGCCCTCCTCACCGACCTCATCGCTGCGGAACGCCCCGACCTGATCCCGCGGTACGTCGCCTCCATGGACGCCTACCTGCGTCACGGCAAGGACGGCGACGTCGACCTCGACTCGCGCTTCCACACCGGCGCAAACCTCGCCGACATCACGACCAACCGCGTGCTGCAGGGCGCCGTCACCGGCGACGACGCCCGCGTCGCCAAGGCGATCGCGGACCAGTCGACGGTGTTCGCGACGATCGACCCGTACGACATCCAGCACGGCAACACCGACGGCTACTACGCCGACGGGTCGTTCATCCAGCACCACTCGGTGGCCTACACCGGGTCGTACGGGCGCACGCTGCTGACCCGCGTCGTGCAGACCATCAAGCTGCTCGACGGCACCTCCGCCGCCGGCGGCACCGAGCTGCCCGACGTCGTCCACGGCTGGGTCCGCGACGGTTTCGCACCCGTCATCGTCGACGGCTGGATGATGGAGATCGTCAAGGGCCGGGCGGTGTCGCGCACCGGCACCGGGTACGCCGACGTCGCCACGGTGCTCGAGGCCGCCGTCGACCTCGGCGGCTACACGAGCGCCGAGAACGCGACCGCCCTCGGCGCGTACGTCCGCCACCTCGCGACGGCGTCGCCCACGCCGCCGGACCCCGCCCGGTTCGTCTCGCCGGTGAGCGCCGTCCGGTACGCCGACCTCCTCGCCGAGGCGGGAGCCCCCGTCGCGGACCTCAACCCGCCGGAGCGCTCCGTCGCCCTCAACGCGATGGACCGCACCGTGCACCGCCGCCCCGCGTACACGTTCGCGCTGGCGCGCAGCTCGGACCGCATCAGCCGGTACGAGTACATGAGCGGCGAAAACCTCCGGCCGTGGTTCCAGGGCGACGGGGCCCACTATCTCTACCTCGCCGGCCAGGACCACACGCAGGCGTTCGGCGTCGACTTCTACACCACCGTCTCGCCTTACCGCCTGCCGGGCACCACCGTGCCCGTCGAGGAGCGGCAGTCGATCCCCGAGCTGTACGGGCAGGCCTGGTACGAGAACCCCGGCCACCCGCTCGGGTTCACCTCGTCGTCGGAGTCGCAGAACACCTACGTCTACTTCCCGCGCGGCACGAACGCCTTCTCCGGCGGTGCGACGCTGGGCACGTACGGCGCCGCCGGCATGGTGCTGTCGGACGACGTCCCCTGGCTCGACGCGCAGGCCGGCGTCCTGCCGGACGACTTCGTCGCCTACGCGAACGCCCGCGCGGTGAAGTCGTGGTTCCTACTTGACGACGAGGTCGTCGTCCTCGCCGCGGGCATCCGCGACGAGCACGGCCGCGCCGTCGTCACGACGCTCGACTCCCGCATCGCCGCACCCGGCGACGGGGTCGTCGTGACGGGCGCCCGCACCGACGGCGGCCCATGGTCGCCGTCGGACGGCGCCGCGACGCTCGCGTGGCTGCGGTGGGACAACCCCGGGCAGGGCGTAGCGGTCGGGTACGCCGTCCTCGACTCCGAGCCCGTGCGCGTGACGCTCGAGGACGTGACCCGCAGCCGCCGCACGGTCCGGACGTCGAACCCCGACACCGCGGTGACGAAGCGCGTGTTCACGGCCGCCGTCGAGCACGCGGCGCAGCCGTCGCCGATCGCGTACGCGATCGTGCCCGGCGCGACCGCCGAACAGCTCGCCGGCTACGGGCGGCGCGGCCCGCTGGACGTGCTCGCCAACGACGAGCGCGTTCAGGCCGTGCGTCACTCCGGCCTCGGGCTCACGGCCGCCACCGTGTTCCGGGGCCGCGCCCACATCCGGAACCTGGTGGTCGACGGCCCGGCGTCGGTCCTCGTGCGCGAGGACGACGACGGCGTGACCCTCGCGCTGTCCGACCCGACGATGCGGCGCGACGCCGTCACGGTGACGGTCCGGGGCCGGCGCCTCGACGTCGTCGCTGCGGACGACGGCGTCGAGGTACGCCGGGTGCCGGGCGGCACCGAGGTCCGGGCGCGCACGCACGAGGCGTACGGCGCGAGCCTCACCGCGACGCTGCGGCGCCGTTAGGTCACACTGCGTCCTGGCCTGGCCTGGCCTGGCCACGTTCATCCGCGACCGCGGGGCGAAACGCCCACGGGAGCTCCGTCCGGACGGCTCACTTCACCGCGCCGCCGAGCGCGCCGGCGGCGATGTACCGCTGCGCGAGGACGAGGAGCACGATCGCCGGCACGGAGGAGATGACGGCGCTCGCCATGACGGGCCCCCAGCTCTGGACGTTGCCCTGCAGGTAGTCGTAGATGCCGAGGGTGATGGGCTTGATGTCCGCACCCGTGGTGAGGGCGAGGCCGAACATGAAGTCGCTCCACGCGAAGAGGAAGCTGAACAGCCCGGCGGTGATGAGCGAGTTCTTGCTCACGGGCACGATGATCGACCAGAACGCGCGGAAGTGGCCGGCGCCGTCGACGCGCGCCGCCTCGGTGAGCGCGGGCGGGATGGACCGCATGAACGCGCTCATGATGAGGATGGCGAACGGGATGCCGTGGGTGGCGTTCGCGAGGATCAGCCCGACGTACGTGTTGAGCAGGCCCAGGTCGTTGAACAGCGTGTAGAGCGAGTTCGCGATGACGATGCCGGGGATCATCTGTGCCAGGAGCAGCACGAACAGGAAGATCCCCATGCCGCGCAGGCGGAACCGCGACAGCGCGTAGGCGGCGGGCGTGGCGACCACCAGCGACACGAGCACCGCGCCGAGGGCCACGATCATGCTGGTGACGAGGTTGCCCGTCTGGTCCTCCCACGCCCGCTGGTAGCCCTCGAACGTGACGTTCGTCGGGAAGAACGAGCTGTTCGCCGCCGTACCTCCACCCTGGAGGGACACGTTGACCATCCAGTAGACGGGGAACAGCATGACCGCGAGGAGCACGATCCCGACGATCGTGTACCGCAGCTTCCGGGCGTCGGTCGTCTGATTCACGATGAACCTCACTCATCCACGGCGCGCTTGTTGACGCGCAGGTACACGACGGCGAACAGCAGCGACACCACGATGAGGATGTTGCTGACCGCGGCGCCGGTGCCGAAGGAGAACTCCTGGAACGAGCGCCGGTAGGAGTCGGTGGCCAGGGTCTGGGTCGCGTTGGCGGGTCCGCCGCCGGTGAGGCCCAGGATGATGTCGAGCACCTTCAGGGTGTAGATCACGCCGAGCACGAGGACGACGCTGACCACGGGCCGCAGGTTGGGCCAGGTGATGTGCCAGAACGCCTTGGCGCCGGTGGCGCCGTCCAGGGCGCCGGCCTCGTAGAGCTCGTCGGGGATGTTCTGCAGCCCGGAGTACAGCAGGGTCATGTTGAACGGGATGCCCACCCAGACGTTCACCAGGACCACGGCGACGAGCGCGACGTCGGGGCTGGTGAGCCAGTGGACCGGCGCGATGCCGATCGAGCCCAGCGCCTCGTTGAGGATGCCGCCGTCCTGGTCGAGGATCCACTTCCACACCGCGGTGCCCGCGATCATCGGCAGCAGCCAGGGCAGCAGGAGGAGTGACCGCAGCACGTTCCCCAGCGGGAACCGCCGCTTGAAGAACAGCGCGAACAGCAGCCCGATGACGAACTGGCCGACGATCGAGCCGAGCGTGAACAGCGCGGTGTTCAGCACCGTGGTGCGGAACAGGCCGCTCGTGACGACCTCGACGTAGTTGTCGAGCCCGACCCACGGCGCCTCGCCCGAGACGAAGGTCCGCACGGTGTAGTCCTGCGACCCCATCACGAGATTCTTGACGATCGGGTACCCGAAGAACACGAGCACGTACGCGATCGCGGGCACGAGGAACAGCCACTGGGCGGTCCGCTCGCGCATCCGGGCGCGGCTGCGCCGACGGTCGGCGCCGCGACCGGGCGCGACGACGGGCGCCGGGCCGGCGAGGGTGGTGGTCATCGTCGATCCTTCCTCGGTGACGACGCGCGCGACGTGAGCGTGCGCATCAGTGCTCCGTCGCCCGCTCGAGGGCTTCCGCGGGAGGCTCGCTCCCGGTCAGCGCGAGCTGCTGGGCGGTGTAGATCTGGGTGGCGGCGCCGGGCCAGTCCGGCCCGAGCAGCGCGGTGCGCGACCGGGCGGTCTGCACGGTGTCGACGAACGTCGCCACGACCGGGTTCTCGGCGGCCGCCTCCGCGGCGACCTCGGTGTCCGACGGGACGGCGCCGCGGCCGGTCGCCATCGCGAGCTGGTGCTCGCCGCGGGTCACGCACGCGACGAAGTCGCCGGCCTTCGCCATCTTCTCGGGGTTCCCGGTGCGCGGGACGGTGAACGCCTCGCCGCCGAGCGGCGCCTCGAGCGTGTCCCCCGCCTCCGGGACGGGCAGCGGGACGGCGGCGTAGTCGAGCCCGTCGGCCGCCTCGAGCGCGGGCATGTTCCACGGCCCGTTGACCATCATCGCGGCCTTGCCCGCGATGAACTGGTCGTTGACGTCGTTCTGCGACCAGTTGACGACGCTCGACGACGCGTACCCGTCTTGCACGAGGCCGTTGACGAACGAGAGCGCCTCGACCGCCTGGGGCGACGTGAGGTCGTCCTCGTCCGCCCCGTTGCTCCACAGGTAGGGCAGGAACTGCCACGTGCCCTCGAAGGTGTTGGCGGCGCTGAACGCGAGGCCGTAGCGCCCGTCGGTGGTCAGCGCCTCGGCGGCCGCGCGCAACTCGTTCCAGGTGGTGGGCGGCTCGATCCCCGCCTCGGCGAGCGCGTCGACGTCGTAGAACAGGCCGACCGTGTTGACGACCGGCGCGATGCCGTACAGGTCGCCGTCGTAGGTGCCCGCGTCGACGACGCCCTGCGGGAACCCCTCGCCCGTGATGCCGTAGTCGGTCAGCGGGCTCAGCGCGCCCGACGACGCGATCTGCTGCACGTCGGGGTTGTCGAGCATGAGGACGTCGGGGAGCGTGTCGGACGACGCCTGCTGCAGGACGGTCGCGATGAGCCCGGAGCCTGCCACGTGGTTGGCCTGCACCTTCATCCCGACCTCGGCGGCGCAGGCGTCGTAGACCTCCTGGTAGACGGGCGCGCTGGTGTCGGACAGCGTGTCGGTCACGACCAGCGTGCCGTCGTCCGCACGGGCACCGCCGCTGCAGGCTGACAGCCCCAGGACGACGACGGCGGCCGACGCCGCGCCGACGGCGGTGTGGGTTCGTCGCACAGTCGTAGCTCCTTCGCTCGGTTCACGTGACGGCGAGGTTAGGCACGACCCGGCGAGGCTGTCAAAGCGCTTTACCAATCTCGGCCGGCTGTGTGATCATCGATCCGCAGCACCGTTCCCCGAGCCCGGTGCCCGACCTGATTCCCGACCTGAGGAGTGCCCGTGGTGACCATGCAGGACGTGGCCGACCGGGCCGGCGTCTCCCTGACGACCGTGTCGTTCGTCGTCAACGGGACCAAGCGCGTGGCCCCGGCGACGCGCACCCGCGTCGAGGACGCGATGGCCGACCTGGGGTACCGCCGCAACGTGCTCGCCCGGGCCCTGGCGAGCCGCCGCAGCCACATCGTGGCGCTGGTCTTCCCCGCCCTGCAGCACCGCCTCGGCAGCACCGCGCTGAGCATCGTCACCGCGGCCGCGAGCGCCGCGACAGAGCGCGGCTTCAACGTCGTGCTCTGGCCGGTCGACGACGTCGCCCAGCTCGACGACTACCTGTCCGGCGGGCTCGTCGACGGCGTCCTGCTCATGGAGGTCACCGCCGACGACCCGCGCGTCGCGCTGCTCGCCGAGCGCGAGGTGCCCTTCGGGCTGATCGGCCGGACCGAGGACACGACCGGGCTGTCGTACGTCGACATGGACTTCGCCGGCATGGTCGCCACCGGGCTCGACCACCTCACCGACCTCGGCCACCGCCGGGTCGCATTGTTCCTCGGCGAGCCGGGCGGCCCCGCCGGCCCCGCGTGGTCGGGGTACGGGCCGGTCGTCCGCACCGCGCAGGCCTACGAGGCCGAGGCGGCCCGCCGCGGCCTCGACCCGATCGTCGTCCGCGGCGGCCAGGACCCGCGCTCGGGCCGGCAGGCCGCCACCGCCCTGGTCGCCGACCACCCCGACGTCACGGCCGTCCTCGTCCTCAACGAGGCGGCGCTGTCCGGCTTCGTGAACGGGCTCGTCGGGGCCGGGCGCGCCGTCCCCGACGACGTCTCCGTCCTCGCGCTCGCGACCTCCGCGGCGGACCTGGCCACGGCGGACCCCGCCGTCAGCGCCGTCGTCGCGCCCGGCGCCGAGCTCGGCTCCCGCAGCGTCCAGGACCTCGTCGACCGTCTCGCCGACCCGTCCGCCGCCCCCACCCACGACCTCCTGCCCGGCACGCTCCGGCTCGTCGGCTCCACCGCCGACGCCCGCTGACGCCCGCCGGCGCCCCGCACCACCCGCACCACGGAAGGCCCTCCCCCATGAAGTTCACCGACGGTTTCTGGCACGCCCGCCCCGGCGTCGCGATCCACTACGCCCGCGAGGTGGACCGGGTCGCCGCCGACGGCGCGAGCCTGCGCTCCGTCGCGCCGACCAAGGTCGTGCGGCACCGCGGCGACACCCTGAACAACCCGGTCATCACGACCACGGTGTCGTCGCCGATGGAGAACGTCGTGCGGGTGCAGCACGTCCACCACAAGGGCCGCCAGGAGCCCCGCCGCTTCGAGCTGGACCTGCTGGACGGCGTCGGCGAGGCGAAGGTCGTCGACGGCCAGGGCACGCTCACCACCGGCGACCTCAGCGTGCAGCTGTCCGTCGGAAAGTCCTGGGAGCTGTCGTTCCACGCCGGCGGGCGCCGCCTCACCGGGTCGAGCGGCAAGTCGGCCGCGTGGGCCGACGTCGCGCCCGACGCCTCCGTCGACCACGGCCCGATCGAGCTGCGCCGCGACGGGCGCACCAGCTACGTGTTCGACCAGCTCGACCTGGGCGTGGGCGAGCTCGTCTACGGCCTGGGCGAGCGCTTCGGCCCGGTGGTGAAGAACGGCCAGACGGTCGACATCTGGAACTACGACGGCGGCACGTCGAGCGAGCAGGCGTACAAGAACGTGCCGTTCTACCTGACCACCGGCGGGTACGGCGTGTTCGTCAACGACCCCGGCCACGTCTCGTTCGAGGTGGGCTCCGAGGCCGTCGAGCGGGTGCAGTTCTCGGTGCTCGGCGAGGCCCTCGACTACTTCGTCGTCTACGGGCCGGACCCGAAGACGATCCTCCAGCGCTACACCGCGCTCACGGGCCGCCCCGCCGAGATCCCCGCCTGGACCTACGGGCTGTGGCTGTCCACGAGCTTCACCACGGACTACGACGAGGCCACGGTCAACTCGTTCATCGACGGGATGGCGGAGCGGGACATCCCGCTGAGCCTGTTCCACTTCGACTGCTTCTGGATGCGCGAGTTCAACTGGTGCGACTTCGAGTGGGACGAGCGCACCTTCCCCGATCCGGAGGGCATGCTGGCCCGTCTCCACGACCGCGACCTGCGGGTGTGCGTGTGGATCAACCCGTACATCGCCCAGCAGTCGCCCCTCTTCGACGAGGGCATGGCGGCCGGCTACCTGGTGAAGCGTCGGGACGGCTCGGTCTGGCAGTGGGACCGCTGGCAGGGCGGCATGGCCCTGGTGGACTTCACCAACCCGGACGCCGCCTCCTGGTACAAGGACAAGCTGCGCGTGCTCGTGCGCCAGGGCGTCGACGCGTTCAAGACCGACTTCGGCGAGCGGATCCCGGTGGACGTCGAGTACTTCGACGGCTCCGACCCGGAGCGGATGCACAACTACTACACCCACCTCTACAACGAGGCGGTGCACGAGGTGCTCGCCGAGGAGCGCGGCACCGGCGAGGCCGTGCTGTTCGCCCGCTCGGCCACCGCCGGTGGGCAGCAGTTCCCGGTGCACTGGGGCGGCGACTCCACGGCGTCGTACGTGTCGATGGCCGAGTCGCTGCGCGGCGGCCTGTCGCTCGCGTACAGCGGGTTCGGGTACTGGAGCCACGACATCGGCGGCTTCGAGATGACGCCGGACGCCGGCGTGTTCAAGCGCTGGACGGCGTTCGGCCTGTTCTCCAGCCACAGCCGCATGCACGGCAGCGGGTCCTACCGCGTCCCGTGGATGTTCGGCGAGGACGAGTCCGACCCGACGAGCGCCGTCGCCGTGACCCGCACGTTCGCGCGGTTCAAGAATCGGCTCGCGCCGTACCTCGTCGCCACCGGGCACGAGGCGCACCGGTCGGGCACGCCGATGATGCGGCCCATGCTGCTGGAGTTCCCCGACGACCCCGCGGTGCCGCACCTGGACCGCCAGTACATGCTCGGGTCCGACCTGCTCGTGGCGCCGGTGTTCAACGCCGAGGGCGACGTCGACCTCTACCTGCCCGACGGCGAGTGGGCCGGCCTCCTCAACGGCGAGCGCGTCGCCGGCGGCCGCTGGGTGCGGGAGAACCACGGCTTCGACTCCCTGCCGGTCTACGTCCGCGCCGGCGGCGTCGTCCCGCTCAGCGCCCACGAGGAGCGCCCGGACGCCGACCACCTCGACGGGCTGACGCTGCTCGTGCACCCCGGCGCCGACGGCTGGACGCGGAGCGTCGAGGTCGACGGCGCCGACGGCGAGGCCGTGGCGTTCACCGTCCGGCGCGACGGTGACGAGGTCGTCGTCGAGTCGGCGCTCGGGGCAGGCTGGTCGGTCGAGGTCCTGGGCGGCGCCCGCGCGCAGGCCGCGGACGGCGTCGCGCGGGTCGCGGCATGAGCGGCCCGACGGCGGGCCCCGGCGTCAGCGTCGCGCACCCCGGCTCGGACCTGCCCGGCTGGCTGCCGGACGCCGTGGAGGCGGCCGGCGGCCGGCTGGTCGCGCCGGGCCCGGAGACGGAGGGCCTGCTCTGGTTCGGCGGCGACCTCGCCGACCTGCGGTCGGCGCTGGCGTCGGCGCCCGCGACCCGCTGGGTCCAGCTGCCGTCGGCCGGGGTCGACGCGTACGCCGCCGCCGGGCTGCTGGGGACGCCCGGCATCACGTGGACCTCCGCGAAGGGCTCCTTCGCGCGTCCCGTGGCGGAGCACGCCCTCGCGCTGACCCTGGCGACGCTCCGGCACCTGCCGGAGCGCGCCCGCGCCCGCTCGTGGGGCACGTCCGCCGGGACGTCGCTGTTCGGCGCCGGCGTGCTCGTCCTCGGCGCCGGCGGCATCGCCCGCACGTACCTCGACCTCCTGGCGCCGTTCGGCACGCGCAACGTCGTGGTCCGCCGTCGGGCCGAGCCGGTACCCGGAGCCGAGCGCACCGTCACCACGGACCACCTGGCGGCCGAGCTCGCCCGGGCCGACGTCGTCATGGTGGCCGCGGCGCTGACCACGCAGACCCGGGCGCTGCTGGGCGCGGACGAGCTGGCCGCCATGAAGCCCGGCGCCGTCCTCGTCAACATCGCGCGCGGCGGGCTCGTGGACACCGACGCCCTCGTGGCGGCGCTGGCCTCGGGCCACCTCGGCGGCGCGGCGCTCGACGTCACCGACCCCGAGCCCCTGCCCGACGGCCATCCGCTGTGGGACCTGCCGACAGCGCTGATCACCCCGCACACCGCGGACACCCCGGAGATGGTCGCGCCGCTGCTGCGCGCGCGGGTCGAGGAGAACCTCCGCCGGTTCGTCGCGGGCGAGCCGCTCGACGCCGTCGTCGACCCGGCCACGGGCTACTGACGTGGGCCCGATCCGCGTCGACGACCTGCGCGGCGTCGTCGTCATGGGCGTCGCGGGCTGCGGCAAGTCGACGGTGGGCGGCCTGCTCGCCGCCCGCATAGGCCTGCAGTTCGTGGACGCCGACGACCTGCACCCGCCGTCGAACGTCGCCAAGATGTCGGCGGGGACCCCGCTGACCGACGACGACCGGCTCCCCTGGCTCGCCCGCGTCGCGGAGGTGCTGCGGGCCGGGGCCGAGGCCGGCAGCCCCGTCGTGATGGCCTGCTCGGCCCTACGCCGGTCGTACCGCGACGCCCTGCGCGACGGCGCGGGCGGCGGCGTCCTGTTCGTCCACCTGCACGGCGACCGCGGCCTGCTCGCGCGGCGGATCGCCGCGCGCGCGGACCACTTCATGCCGCCGGCGCTCCTGGACTCGCAGCTCGCCACGCTCGAGCAGCTGGGCGCCGACGAGACCGGCGTCGTGGTCGACGTCGGCCGGCCCGCGGACCGCGCCGTCGACGTCGTCGCGGCCCTGTTCAACCCCACCGTCCCGTCCTGACGCCGCCGGCACGACGCCGCTCCGTCCGCCGCGCCGGGCGACGTCGCCTGCCCCTCGTTGACACTTAGGGTTCTAACGGTTAGATTTCTACTCATGACCGAGCAGCCCGTGCCCACCAGCAGCCTGGAGCTCGTCCGTTGGATCGGATGGGCCCAGCGCAAGGCGGCCGAGGACTGGATCCGCGAGCGCGAGCTCAGCCACGAGCAGGCCTTCGTGCTCGGTTACCTGGTCCAGAACCCCGGCGCGATCCAGCGCGACATCGCCGAGGTGAGCCGCACGAGCGCGGCGAGCGTCACGAGCCTCTTGCAGGGACTCGAGCGCCGCGGCCTCGTCGAACGCCGGCCCGAGCCCGGCAACGCGCGCGTGAAGCGCGTCCACGCGACCCCTGACGGCGCGCAGCTCGTCGCCGGATTCTCCGACGCGATCGCCGCGGCTGACGAGACGATCCTCGCCCCGTTGGACGCCGCCGAACGAGAGACCCTGCGAGCCCTCCTGACCAAGATCGTCTCGGAGCTGCCGCAGCCCACCCGGGACTGACCCGCCCGGCGCCGCCGCGCCGCGCACGACCGGCTCCCCCTCTCAGAGCCCACCCCTCACTCCTTCCCCCCGCCGCGCCGGCGTCCGTCGGCGTGCGCCGAGGCCTGCCCGAGACGGAGCAGCAGCCATGAGCACCACCGACCTCACCACCCCCGATCCCACCTCCCCCGACACCACCACCACGGCCGCGGCCGCGGCCGACGCCGTCGGCACCAACCGCTGGTACCTCTCCTCCGCCCCGATCGTCCGCGCCCTCGTGCACCTGTGCGTGCCGATGGCCGCCGCGATGATCGTCGGCGCCGTCTACAACGTCATCAACGCGGGCTTCGTCGGTTCGCTGCACGACAACGCGCTGCTCGCCGCCGTCACGCTCGGCACCCCGATCCTGGGCCTGGTCATGGCCGTGGGCGGCGTGTTCGGCGTCGGCGGCGGGTCGCTCATCTCCCGCCTGCTCGGCGCGGCCGAGCGCGACCCCGCCGAGGGCGCGAAGGTCAAGCACGTCTCGTCCTTCGCCGTCTGGGGCGCGGTGATCACCGGCGCCGTGCTCGGCGCCCTGGGGCTGGTGTTCCTCCAGCCGCTCGTCGCACTGCTGGGCGCCGACGCCGCGACCGCCGCGGCGACGGGCACGTACGTCGCCGTCATGCTCCTCTTCGTGCCCGTGCTGACCGCGGCGTTCTGCCTGGAGCAGCTCGTGCGGGCCGAGGGGGCGTCACGCCAGGTGATGCTCGGGCTGATCGGCTCGACCGTCCTCAACCTGGTGCTCGACGCCGTGTTCATCCTCGGGCTGCACTGGGGCGTCGCGGGCGTCGCCGTCGCCACCGGCCTGTCGAACCTCGCCGTCGTCGCGTACTTCGCCGTCTGGCTCACCCGGCACAGCGAGCACCTGAGGGTCGCCCCGCGCTGGTTCACCCTCTCCCCCGCCGTGCTCAAGCCCGTCTTCGGCGTCGGCGTCGGCGAGCTGCTCCAGGCGTCCTTCCTCATCGTCACCTCGCTGGTGCTGAACAACCTCGCCGCGGCCTACGGCGACGGCCCGCTCGCCGCCATGGGCGTCGCCGTCCGCATCGCCCAGGTCCCCGAGTTCCTCCTCATGGGCGTCACCCTCGGCGTCCTGCCGCTGCTCGCCTACGCCTACGGCAAGGGCGACCGCGGACGCCTGACCGCGGCGCTGCGCACGTCCGCGCTCACCGTCGGCGGCGTGGGGGTCCTGTTCTCCGCCGTCGTGATCCTGTTCCGCGACCAGGTGTTCTCCGTGTTCGTCCCCGATCCCACGGTCCTCGCCATCGGCGCGACCATCCTCACCGCCCAGCTCGTCGCGATGATCGCCAACGGCTTCGCCGGCCTCCTCACCTCGCTCTTCCAGGCCACCGGCCGGGCCACGCCCGCGATCGTCATGTCCCTGGCGCAGGGCGTGCTGTTCATCCCCATCGTGATCCTCGGCAACCTCTGGTTCGGGCTCGCCGGCATCGTCTGGGCACTGACCGTCACCGAGATCCTCGTGTGCCTCGTCGGCGTCGTGCTGTGGCTCGCGTTCCGCCGCGCCATCGACCGGGGGCTGGCGGAGGGCAGCCCGGAGCGGGCACAGGAGACGCTCGCTGCCGCGGGGGCCTGACGGTGCCTGGCGCCGCACCCGGCGACGGGCCGCGGCACGTACTGTGAGCGCCGCACCACTGACGAAGGAGAACTCTCTTGCGCACCGTCAACGCCTACGCCGCCCCGTCCGCGACCGAGCCGCTGGTCCCCACGACCATCGAGCGTCGCGACGTCGGCCCGAAGGACGTCCTGATCGCCATCCGCTACGCGGGGATCTGCCACTCCGACATCCACACCGTGCGCGGCGACTGGGGCCCGATCACCTACCCCCAGGTCGTCGGCCACGAGATCGTCGGCGAGGTCGTCGAGGTCGGCCCCGCCGTCACCAAGCACGCCGTCGGCGACCGGGTCGGCGTCGGCTGCATGGTCAACTCGTGCCGCGAGTGCGAGAACTGCCGCGCCGGCATGGAGAACTACTGCCTCAAGGGCAACACCGGCACGTATGCCGCCGTGGACCGCGACGGGAGCATCACCCAGGGCGGCTACTCCACGCACGTGGTCGTGGACGAGGACTTCGTCCTCCGTGTCCCCGCCGCCCTCGACTACGCGGCCGCCGCGCCGCTGCTGTGCGCGGGCATCACCACCTACTCGCCCCTCGCGCACTGGAACGCCGGCCCCGGCAAGCGGGTCGCGGTCGTCGGCATGGGCGGCCTCGGCCACATGGCCGTCAAGATCGCCGCGGCGATGGGCGCCGAGGTCACCGTCCTCTCGCGCACCCTGGCGAAGAAGGACGACGGACTCGCCTTCGGCGCGACCGACTACTACGCCACCGACGACGCCGCCACGTTCGAGGCGCTCGCGAACCGGTTCGACCTCATCGTCAACACCGTCAGCGCGCCTCTCGACCTGAACCTCTACCTGCGGCTGCTGCGCCTCGACGGCACCATGGTCAACGTCGGCGCCCCGCCGGAGCCGCTGCCGATCCAGGTGTTCTCGCTGTTCAACAACCGCCGGTCGTTCGCCGGCTCCAGCATCGGCTCCATCGCCGAGACCCAGGAGATGCTCGACTTCTGCGCCGAGCACGGCATCGCGCCCGAGACCGAGCTCATCGCCGCCGACCAGATCAACGACGCCTACGAGCGCGTGCTGTCCAGCGACGTGCGCTACCGGTTCGTCATCGACACCGCGACCCTGTAGCACCGCATCGCCGCCCTCGCGGGCCGGTGCCGACGTCGCTGTCAGACGGCAGGGGCGTCGGCGCCGGCGAGGAACTCCCGCAGGGCGGCGGCCACCTCGTCCGGGGCCTCCTCGGCCTGATGGTGACCGGACCCGATCTGGCGGTGCCGCAGAGGCCGGTCGAGCCACGGCTCCCAGATGGCGGCCGGGTCGCCGTGGATGTCCAGGTCGTCCCCGGTCGACTCGAGCAGGAGCGTCGGGCACCCGACCCGACGCCCGGCCGCGCGGTCGTCCTCGTCGTGGCGGCGGTCGATGCCGAGACCGGCGCGGTAGTCCTCGCACATCCCGTGCACGACGGCGGGGTCCCGCAGCGCCTCCCAGACGTCGGCGTGGTTGCCGGGTCCGATGTCCTCCGGCGGCGGCGTGCGGTACCAGGCGTCGGGGTCGGCGGTGATGACGCGCTCGGCGGGCTTGTCGTCCTGGGCGAGGAACCACCAGTGCCACCAGGCGCGGGCGAACCGCGCGTCCGTCCGTTCGAGGTGCTCGACCACGGGCAGCCCGTCCATGACGACGAGGTGCGTGACCCGCTCCGGGTGGTCCATGGCGGTGCGGAAGGCGACCAGCGACCCGCGGTCGTGGCCCACCACGGCGAACCGGTCGTGGCCCAGCGCGGACATCAGCCCGACGATGTCCCGCGCCATCGCCCGCTTGCTGGACTGCGCGTGGTCCGGCGCGTCGGGCGGCAGCGTCGACCTCCCGTAGCCGCGCAGGTCGGGGCAGACCACGGTGTGCTCCTGTGCGAGGAGCGGCGCCACCGCGTGCCACGTCGTGTGGGTCCGGGGGTGCCCGTGCAGCAGCACCACCGGCGTGCCGGTGCCGCCGTGCCGCACCCGCAGGGTCACCTCGGGAAGTTCCACCCGGTCCAGCCGGAAGCCGTCGAACATGCGGCGACGCTAGCAACGCGCCCGGGTGCACGCCCTGCCTACTCCCCCTCGCCCCGCTGCCGCGCGATCGAGACCAGGTGGGCGTGGGCGTACTCGCAGACCAGCGCGTGCCGGTAGACGAGCTGCGGGACGTCCACGTTCGTGTCCATCCAGAGGCTCAGGGCGCCCATCTTCCAGTGCTCGAACGTCTCGTCGTCGGTCAGGACGGCGAGGATGCTCAGGAAGGAGTCGTCGAAGCGCAGCGAGTGGATCGCGCGGCGGAACTCCTCGAGGTTCAGCGCGATGCAGAACGGGATGTTCATCAGGCACAGGGCCGTCTGGATGTCGAGGCGCAGCAGGCGGGGGCGACGGCGTTCGGGGTCGAGGTCCGGCACGTCGAGCTGGGCGAAGTTCAGGCGCTCGGGCGCCGTGATGTCGATCCCCTCGAGCGCGATGAGCACGTCGTAGACGTTGACGTCGTGCTCGACGACGGCGTTGTCGCCCAGCCCGGACAGCGTCGTCGGGCGCAGCGTGACCGGCTCGATGGCGGCCGGGGTGTTGCGGATGATGAAGTTCACCAGGTTGGTCTCCACCACGAAGTGGCGGATCAGCAGCTCGACGGCGTCCGGCGACACGAACCGGCGCAGGAACCACAGGCAGAGCGCGTCCATGGTGGCGAGGGTCATCCACCGGCCGGGGAACACCCGCTTCACGACGGAGAGCACGGCCACCAGCACCCGGGAGACGATCCGCGCGATCGGGTACAGCAGCCGCCGGGAGGGGCGTTGCTGGTCCTCGATGATCATGCGCACCAGCGGCTTGTCGAGCGGGACAGAGGGGTCGGCGTAGATCGCCTCCCACATGCTCGGGTCGGACCGCACGGGCATCAGATCTCGTCCAGCTCGGTCAGCTGCATGACGTAGAGCCGGGCCACCACCCGCGCGCAGGTGACGATGGCGTCGGCCGCGTCGTCGTCGATCCGGTCGGAGGTGAGGATGGCGTCGAGCGTGCCGGTGTGCTCGGCGTCGGCGTCCTGGTGGTACGCCATGAAGTGCACCTGGTTGTCCGCCAGCCCGAGCACCTCCTGGAAGCGCCGGGCCCACACGCCCGCCTTCTGCGCGCCGAGGCCCTCGATGATGAACATCGCACCGAGGCACCCGACCGGGTTCGGCCGGCTCGCCTCGTGGAACATGTAGCCGGACAGCGCCTGCGAGCCGAGGTTCTTCCGGCCCGCGCGCAGCGCCTCGAGGGAGCCGCCGACGGCGACGTAGTCGCGCTCGAGGAGCAGGTGGTCGCGGTGCTCCTCCAGCGCGTGTGAGATGGCGGCCGAGCGGAGGTCGAAGTGGTCCATGTCGAAGTTGGACGCCGCCCGCGCGATCCACAGCGACCCGTCGACCACCTGCTGGCGCAGGTTGTGCAGCAGGCGCTGGTAGTCCGCCACCGTCACGTCGCCGTCGTCGAGCGCCCGCAGGATCGGCACCTCGGCCAGCCGGGCCTCGAAGTCCGTCCAGACGTCGGAGAGCCGGGCGAGCAGCCCCGCCCGGTCCGGCTGCGGCGGGCGGTAGCCCTCGACGGTCGCGGTGCTCGTCTCCGTGCTGGCCTCGGTGCTGGTCATCTGGTGCTCCCTCGCGGTGCGACGACGGTCAGGTGGGCGAACCCGAACGCGAACCGTCCGGACTCGGGGACGGCGAGGAGGATCGTGTCGCCCGGCGCGAAGCGCCCGGTGCGCCATGCCTCCTCCAGCGCGATGAAGATGCTCGCGGCGCCGGTGTTGCCGCAGGTCTCCAGGTTGGAGAACCAGCGGCTCGTGTCCATGCCGGGGACGCGCGCGCTCAGCGCGTCGAAGACGACGTCGCGGAAGGCGTTGGTGCTGTAGTGGCAGAGCACGTGGTCGAGCTTCTTCAGGTCGACCAGGCCGCGATCCACGAGCTCCTCGAACTGCGCCAGCCCGGCCGCGGCGAGCTCGTCGAGCACGGCCGTCTCCTGCCGGATCTGCAGCAGCCCGGCCTTCTCGGCGGTGGCCACGTCGTCGTAGTCCTGCCACGTACGGCCCGCCACTGCGGTGGGGCCGTCGAGCCCGGCGCGCATGCAGACCTCGTGCTCGTGCGCGAGCGAGACCTGCCGCACCCAGTCCACCCGCAGCGACGGCTTGTCCGGTCGCGGCTGGAACTCCACGATCGCGGCGCCCGCGCCGTCGGACAGCATCCACCGCAGGAAGTGTGCGTCCAGGTGGTCCTCGACGCCGTCGAACCGCCGCTGGTGCAGCCACCGACTGGCCAGCTCCGAACCCACCACCGCCGCCCGCGGGTGGTCGCCCAGCCGCACCTTGCTCACCGCCGCGTCGAGCGCGGCGATGCTGGACGCGCACACGCCGCTCGCCGTCAGCACCTGCATGGGCCCGCCGCCGAGGCGTCCGTGCACCATCGACGCGAACCCCGGCACTAGAAGGTCGCCCTGCGTCGTCGCGCAGGCCAGCATGCCCAGGTCGGAGGCGGCGATCCCCCGGTCGGCCAGCGCGTCCTCGAGCGCGTGGACGGCGAGCTCCTCGTTCAGCTCGGTGGTGCGGCCCTCGTCGTCCAGCGCGTAGTACCGCTGCCGGATGCCGTTGGCGCGCTGGATGCGGGCGCGCAGGCCGTCAGTGCGCTTGTCGACCCCACCGAGCCGGCGCGCCACGTCCTCGTTGGCTACCGGTTCGCCGGGCAGGTACCGGCCCAGGCCGGTCAAGTACGCGGTCGCTGGCATGGGGGTATTCAGCCACACCTGACCCCGTCGTGTCGCTGGTTTCATAACACCCCCGACACGTCTGAACCTCTGAACCTGGTCAGGTGGAGCCTCTTCCGCCCGCGCCTCGCCCGACCTGCTTCATCGCGCCAGGGTCCGCACCCCCTGTGCCGAGGGCTCCCGATCTGGACGCCGTGGTAAGCCGCCGTTCGCGGGCCGGTCAGAAGTTGATCGTGTAGTCCGAGGTCCCAGGATCGTTGCAATTCCGCGGTTCTTGCACTCCCTTCCGAGCGGCCGTGCAACTCGCGTGCCACTCGAAACGGGGGTGCGGACGCGTTCGTGGCATGTGTCCCGTCGCGCGGCACACGGTGTTGGGGTTCGACCCAACCTGTCTCTCGCCCCATTCTTCAGTCAGCCGGCTCCCTGGATCAGCCGAAGCACGGGGCGCTGGTCGACCACACCCAGAAGATCCCGAACCTCCGGCACGAACAGCCGAAGCGCATCCGCGACGGCCGGTGCACCGCCTCCGACGTCTTCAGAGAGCTGGTTGGCCTTCGAGATGAGCGACTGCATCTCACCCGGATAGGCACTCGTCGGGTCTGCCTTTGGATCGTCGGTCATGGCGAGGCGCTGGTACGCACGCCGCGCAGACGACTCAGTTGTCCGTCCGCGTTCGACCATCCTTCGTACCAGCGACGTGGGAGATACACCCCACGTCCGACCCAAGCGGTCGAGCGCCGCCAGGTCCAGGCGCTGAGGTAGCGCACCATCCATCGCCGCGGCGGGCGTCAGGAAAGCGGCGGCGAACTCATCCGCCTCCCGTTCGATCGCGACACCGTGCTCGCCCGAGTCACCATGCAGGAGCAAATGCCCGAGTTCGTGGGCGATCGAGAACCGGTGTCTAAACACGTTCGCGCTTCTGCGCGGCGTCATGAGTATTATCGGGCGGTCGACGATCATGGCCGAGAACGCGTCAACCGCATCAATCTCAGCAAGAGGGCGTGCGGCGATCACGACTCCGTGCGACTCGACCGTGGCAGCCAGGTGCTTGACCGGTCCGTCGGGCAGGTTCCAGTGCCGTCGCAGAGCAGCGGCTGCCTCTGAGGGCGAGGATCCTGCCGGGACGACCGGAAGATCGACCTCCGGCAGCCGCACAAACCGCTCGAGGGCGAAGGTGATCTCCCAGATCAGCGTGGCCATTGCGAGGGCCTTTTGGCGCTCTCCCACTCGGGCAGAACGCAAACTGCGGAAGTGTGCGTTGACCGCTTCCAGTCGGGCCATCGGACGTCCGACACTGAAGAAGCCCGGCCGGACCTTGAGCGCGTCAGCCAGGCGCGAAAGCACTTCCGGTCGCGGCGAGTTGACGCCGGCTTCGTACTGTCCGATCGCGTTCGCGGAGACTCCCACCTCGCCCGCGAGCTCCGTCTTGCTGAGACCCAGACGGACGCGAGCCTGCGTTAGGCGCGCCGGCTCGAACCTGCCACTTGTCGCGCTTGGCAGGTCGAACAGGCGAGGTGCATCGCTACCCATCAGTCGGCCTGCTCTGCGTCTGGAGCGAGACCATCGGCTTGGCCGGGACACCGCTGTCGAACGACTCGACGTCCGTGTCGACGCTCGCGGTGACGAGCTCCGGCGACCAGATGGACTCCTGCCCGTGGAGGACGACCTTGCTTTCGGAGTTCAGAGTCGCCACACCCCATTCGATACCGCTGAGACCGCGAGGGGTCGACCAGATCATGACGAGAACCAGTGGCATGTGCTCCTGAGCAGCGTTGCGCATCGCGAGCGCCTCCTGCGACTCGCCGACCTCAACAACGGGCTCGACGACGTCGATGACGGTGCCGTCAAACAGCGACATCGGCGGCGGAGGAGTCGCGAAGCCATTGAGTCGGGTCGGGCTCGACGCGAAGTTCTTGACCGCATCCGTGTCGTCCGAGACCCGCCACACGTAGATGAGGCAGTCGTTCACAACCGGGAGCTCGTATCCCGCGGGCGGGAGCTTGTGCGACCGAAAGCCACGCGACGTCAACGCCACACGCGAGTCGGTCAGCAAGTCGCGCCACTGGGTGCCGAAGAGACTGGTGTTCCGCGTCCCGGACACCTGATGGGCGTCGACCATACGTTCCGTACGGGTCCGGACGACCTCAACGACGACGTCGCGAGCAGTGTCGTAGTGGGGGCCAAGAGCGTCGACGGGGGTGTTCGGAGTCACGGCGGAACCTCCTGAAGCGGGTGTCCGGATCCGTCTGGTCGGCCGGCGCTAGCTTCAGTATTGCACACCAAACGCGCACTCAGGCTTCACTGACGCGCGTGCCGTGTTCCGGACCGCCGCCCACGCTTCGGCGACTCGGAAGCCTGCCCCTAGAGGCATGATCGAACTGCAGCGCCGCGCGCCAGTGGGACGTGCACGACGCAGCACGTGCTTGAGCCCCAGGATGTCGGCGACTCGTGGTGAGATGTGCTCGTGTCTGAGGAGCTTCCGTGGTGAGACTGAACCTGCGAGCCGTCGAGGAGCGGGTCGCCCCGCTCGGCGGACGCGAGTCCTACGACCGAGAGTTCATCTTCGACCTGCTGCTTGCGTACGGGAAGCCCCAGGGCAACGTCACGCGCCTGCGCAACGGATCGCTGAGCGTCGCCGACGACAAGACGACAGAGGTCGCTCAGAAGAACGTCGTCTACTTCAAGGAGACGACCGGTGACCCGCTCGCCGTGATCGACGACCTGAGGACGTCGCCGTCCGTGGTGCGGTACCGCACGCGTTTCGTCATCGTCACCGACTACACCGAACTGATCGCTGTCGACACGAAGACCGGCGAGAACTTGATGATCCCGATCCGGGACATCGACCAGCACTTCACGTTCTTCCTGCCTTGGGCCGGCATGGAGAAGACGCAGTACGTCAGCGAGGCCCACGCCGACGTCAAGGCTGCCGAACGGATGGGCAAGCTCTTCGACGAGCTCCTCGCCGCCAACCCCGGCATGCTCGACCAAACACACGGCCGGCACGCGCTGAACGTCTTCTTCACGCGGTTGCTCTTCTGCTTCTTCGCCGAGGACACGGAGATCTTCACCGAAGGGCAGTTCACGAATGCCGTCGGCTCGCACACGCAGCGGGATGGGTCTGACGTCGATGACTTCCTGACCGCCCTGTTCACTGCGCTGGACATCGAGGATCCAGGCGCGAAGCTGAACCACCTCGCCGCGTTCCCGTACGTCAACGGCCAGCTCTTCACGGTCGATCCGAACCAGAGGGTGCCGACCTTCACGAAGGCGGCGCGCGACCTCCTGCTCTCCTTGGGGACGCTGAACTGGAGCGAGATCAACCCCGACATCTTCGGATCGATGTTCCAGGCGATCGTCACCCCGGGGAAGCGCAGCGACCTCGGGCAGCACTACACCTCGGTTCCGAACATCCTCAAGACGATCGAGCCGCTGTTCCTGGATGGACTCCGCGAGCAGTTCGACGCGAGCTTCAACTCCGCACGAAAGCTCGAGGCGCTGCTGGAGCGGATCAGCGCGATCAAGGTGTTCGATCCTGCCTGCGGCTCGGGCAACTTCCTCGTCATCGCCTACAAGGAGCTGCGCCGTCTCGAGCACGCAATCCTGGAGCGCCTCGCCGACCTCGACGACAAGCATCGGGTCCTGTTCGCCGAATCAAAGATCAAGATCGAGAACTTCCACGGGCTCGAGATCGACGACTTCGCCGTCGAAGTTGCGATTCTGTCGCTCTGGATCGCTAAGCACCAGATGAATAAAGAGTTCCATGAGAAGTTCAACGTCTCGATCCCGCTGATCCCGCTCAAGGAGGCCGGCCACGTCCAGCAGGGCAACGCCGCCCGCGTCGACTGGATGACGGTCTGCCCGAACGACGGTAGCGAGATCTACCTCATCGGGAATCCTCCCTACGCCGGGTCGAAGACCCAGACGAAGGATCAGAAGGCCGACTACGAGTTCGTGTTCGGACGACGCCCATACTCGAAGAACCTCGACTACATCGCGCTCTGGTTCGTCAAGGGGGCCGACTACATCGAGGGCACCGGCGCCGAACTGGCATTCGTCACAACCAACTCCGTGGCACAGGGCGAGCACGTCGGGCTGATGTTCCCGATGATTTTCGCCAAGGGCATCGAAATTGGATTCGCCTACACGTCGTTCAAGTGGGAGAACAACGCGAAACGCAACGCTGGCGTCACTGTGGCCGTCATCGGGCTCCGGGTGGTTCGGCCAGGTACAAAGTACATCTATACGAACGGCTTGCAGATCGCCGCGACAAACATCAACGGCTACCTGAGCAATGGACCTGACGTTCAGCTCCTGCGGCGATCAAGGCCTCTCGCGACAGGTTTCCCCCCGATGATGTTCGGAAACATGCCGCTTGATGGTGGCAATCTGATTCTGAGTTCTCAAGAGCGCCAAGACCTGATCTCGGCGAGACCTGAAGCGTCCCCACTAGTGCGCGAGCTCACTGGTAGCCACGAGTTCATCTCTGGTACCTCCCGTTGGTGCCTCTGGATACGTGCATCCGAGCTGGGTTCCGCACAAGCGATCCCAGAAGTTGCCGAGCGAATCGCACGAACCGCGTCATTTCGGCTTGAAAGCAAGGATGCCGGGACAAAAAGCAAAGCGTCAATTGCCTACCGATTTCGAGAGCAGCGCGAAGCCAGCGTCGCAGCAGTTTTGATCCCAAGGCACTCGTCCGAGAGCCGGGAGTACATTCCCATTGGATACGTTGAGCCGCGTTGGGTGATTTCCGACTCGGCGAACGTTATCTACGACGCCGACTTGTGGGTCTTCGCGCTTCTGACTTCAGCAATGCACATGACCTGGACTCGAGCAGTCGGGGGCAAGCTGAAGACCGACTACCGCTACTCGGCGACCATCGTCTACAACAACTTCCCCGTTCCTCCTCTCTCCGAGGCGGTAAAGGAGCAGCTCACTGTTGCGGCGCTGAGGGTGCTGGACGTGCGCGAGTACCACTGCGAGAGCACGCTGGCCGAGCTCTACGATCCCGATCTGATGCCCGACGACCTGCGGACGGCGCATGCCGACATCGATGCGTTGGTCGACACGATCTACTCCAATCGGGGCTACGAGACCGACGAACAGCGACTCTCGGACTTGTTCGTGATGTACGAAGCGATGACCGCCGAGGAGGCCACCCGGGCCCCGGTTAAGAAGACGAGGAGCGCACGGACGTGAACGCGGTGAAGAAGCCGGTCAACATCGTCGACGTCACCTACGCCCGCACGTGCGGGTCGGTGAACACCGACGCGATGGGCATGCGGGAGATGCAGCAGCGCGTCTTCGCCAAGCGCGACGCCCAGAACCTGCTCGTCAAAGCCCCGCCGGCGTCCGGCAAGTCCCGTGCACTGATGTTCGTAGCCCTGGACAAGCTCTACAACCAGGGCCGAACGAAGGTCATCGTCGCAGTGCCTGAGCGCTCCATCGGCGCGTCGTTCTCCTCGACGAGGCTTACGGACCACGGTTTCTTCGCCGACTGGGAGGTCAAGCCCGAGCACAACCTGTGCGACCCCGGCTCCTCGCAGGGCAAGGTCGGCGCGTTCATTGACTTCCTGAACGGCCCCGACGCGGTGCTGGTTTGCACGCACGCGACGCTGCGGTTCGCGTTCGAGAAGCTGTCCCCCGAGGTGTTCAACGGCATCGTTCTGGCTATTGACGAGTTCCACCACGTCTCCGCGGATATCGAGGCTAGCCGCCTCGGCGCACTCCTGCGCGACGTCATGTCCGGATCGGACGTCCACATCGTCGCCATGACGGGCTCCTACTTCCGTGGTGACTCGGTCCCCGTGCTGTCGGCCGAGGACGAGGCCCAGTTCACACCGGTCACCTTCAACTACTACGACCAACTCAACGGGTACCAGTACCTGCATTCGCTGGGCATCGGCCATCACTTTTACCAGGGCCGCTACACCGACGCCATCAGCGAAGTCTTCGACGTCGACAAGAAGACGATCATCCACATCCCGAACGTGAACTCGGGCGAGTCAACGAAGGACAAGGTCGAGGAGGTGGGGTTCATCATCGACTCTATCGGCCGCGTCGAGTCGACCGATCCCAACACCGGCATCATCACCATCCGCCGCAAGGACTCCGGCGCAAAGCTGCGTCTCGCCGATCTCGTTGATGACACCGACCAAAAGGCTCGGGCCGACACCCTGCACTACCTGTCGACGGTCGCTTCGAAAGACCGGGACGCCGTCGACGTGATCGTCGCGCTCGGCATGGCCAAGGAGGGCTTCGACTGGCCCTTCGCCGAGCATGCCCTCACCGTCGGCTACCGCGCCTCACTGACCGAAGTCATCCAGATCATCGGCCGCGTCACACGTGACGCCCCCGGCAAGGAGCACGCCCAGTTCACCAACCTGATCGCCGAGCCCGACGCCTCGCAGACCGAGGTGAAGGTATCGGTGAACAGCATGCTCAAGGCGATCACCGCATCGCTCCTGATGGAACAAGTGCTGGCGCAGAATTTCGAGTTCAAGGCCAAGCGCGCCGGCGACGACGCGGCAGCCCCGCCGGGTGTCATCAAGATCAAGGGCTTCAAGGAGCCGTCGACCGACCGAGTCAAGCAGATCGTCGATACCGACCTCAACGACCTCAAGGCCACGATCCTGCAAGACGACACCTTCGCCAAAGCCGCGTTCTCCTCGGTGGACCCGGAGACGACGAACAAAGTGCTGATCCCTAAGATCATCCGGGAGCGCTACCCCGACCTGGACGAGGCGCAGGTCGAGGAGCTGCGCCAGCAGGTCGTCGTGGACTCCGTGATCAAGAACGGCGAGGTACGCGAGGTTGGCGACAAGCGGTTCATCAAGATGTCCGAGAAGTTCGTCAACATCGATGACATCAACATCAACCTCATCGACTCCGTGAACCCGTTCCAGCGCGCCTTCGAGGTCATCTCTCGGTCGGTCACCCCCAGCGTGCTGCGGATCATCTCGGACGCGATCACGGCGACCCGGGTCGACGTCACCGAGGAGGAGGCCCTCACGGCTTGGCCGAAGATCCAGCAGTGGGTGAAGGTCAACGGTCGCAAGCCGAACTTCCGCTCGGAGGATCCGACAGAGAAGCGGTTCGCCGAGGTGTTGCTGTTCCTGCAGCGGAAGAAGCAGGAGCGCGAGGCGGCCGCGCGGGGGACGGAGATGGACGAGACGTGAGTGTGAACGACGACATCGAGGCCGTGGGCACGGACCTTCCACGCAGTATCGATGAGATCCTCGACTCCGACTTCGACGGGCTCCTGGACGCCCCTGCGAAGGCGGCAAAGGTCACGTCGGCTCATCGCCTGGAACGAGCGTTCTTGGAGATCATTGAGTTCCGTCGGGTGCACGGCAGGATCCCGAGCTCGACGACGCGCGAGATCGCCGAACGCAAGCTCGGTGCACGCCTCGACGGGATCCTCGCCAACGACGAGAAGATCGCTGCGCTCATGCCGATCGACGAGTTGGGCCTTCTGGCGACGCCCGAGCCTCCGGCGTCGATTGACGACCTGCTCGGGGGAGACCACGCCGACCTGCTCGACGACGAGTCCGGGCTGCTGGACGTCTCCGACCTTCCTGTCCGACGCCAGGTCTACGACAGCGGGAATGCCGCTCGCCGAGAGAAGGCTGCGGACTTCGAACAGTTCGAACCGCTGTTCAAACAGAAGCACGCAGAGCTGCGTGACGGCGCGAGCAGGCTCTTGCCGTACCCGGGGATGGCCCACATCGTGCCGGGCGCATTCTTCGTCCTAAACGGCGTAATGCTCCTCGTCGCCGACGTCGGCGAGACAGAGTACAAGAAGACCACCGTTCGAGAGAATAAGCGCGAACGACTGCGATGCATCTTCGAGAATGGCACCGAATCGTCGATGTACCGCCAGTCGTTGGCGATTCGATTGAGCGATGAGGACGGACAGATCGTCGTTCAGTCCGAGGCACCAGAGATCCTTACCGACGATGAGGCCAGCGGCTACATCTATGTGCTCCGATCTCTCAGCGATGATCCTCAGATCGGCACGATTAAGGACCTGCACAAGATCGGATTCACCCGCGGAGCGGTTGCGAATCGGATTAAGAACGCCGAAAAGTCCGCTACGTACCTAATGGCCGCCGTAGAAGTGGTAGCCACTTACCGGACGTACAACCTCAAGGTGTCAACCCTCGAGCACCTGCTGCACCGGGTCTTCGCCGAGGCGCGCCTCGACATCACGCAGTCCGACCACAAGGGCCGTGCCTACGATCCGTCGGAATGGTTCGTCGTCCCCCGGAGCGTGATTGACCAGGCGATCGAGCTGATCATATCGGGGGACATTGTCGACTACGTCTACGACCGTGCGGCACAGCGGCTGGTCGGGCCCGACTGACGAGTCGGCAGCGGACGAGACCTAGCCAGCGGCATGTTCCAGACGAGCTGATCGAATTCGGCATCCAATTCGTAACGGCCGCAGTCTTGTTCGAGCTTGAGGCCCGAGAGGTCGTAGTGCTCTCGTCAATTCTGGGTGGGACGACGAACCGATTCGTGTGCCGGGCTGTCCTCCGCTGAGAGCCGCGAGCTCCCACACCGCTCCGTACCGGACATTCCGTGCGACGTCATCACTCACCCGGTCCCTTACGAGATTTCACTCGCGATCGCGCATGCAGTCCGCTTATTGAGTTGGTCCACCCATCGCGCCTTGCCTGCCTCGTTCTGTGTTGGTGTCTCACGACATCGTGACGCCCGGTCGCGCATGTCCGTGCTGACGACGACCGGCACCGGCTGTCGACGCAGACCGGCTCCTCCCGACTCCAGCTCGGCGGGGACCGGTATCGCTCTCGACGGCGTGCACTTGCGCCTCGATGAGCGCGCGACGCTCGCCCAGGGCGCGGACCACCTCGTCCTGCAACGGGCCGCGGGCGGCAACGATGTGCCCCTCGACGAGGTCAGGCTGCACATCACGCGACGGTCGAGTGGTCGCGCGGCCCAGGCGCGCGACCAGGACCGCAGCGACGTCGTCGGCGTCGAGCAGGCTGCGCCGGACGACGAGGCGAGGCAGCAGCGCGTCGACGTCGTACCCGTACGCCTCCGCACGTCGAAGTCCCGCGGCGAGGACCCCGAACGCCTCGGACTGCACCGCCCTGTCGGCGTCGTCGCGCGCGAACCCGCCGGCGCTGCGCAGAGTGCTGCGCACGAGCCGAATCCAGCGGTCTCGTTGCGCGGCGGTGGCAATGGCCTCGTACTCGGCCGCGAGCTGACGGATGCCGGCCCACCGGTTCTGCTCAATCTCGGTCGCCTGGTGCGCCGAGACCTCGGCGCCGGTGTGATTCAGGACTCCGAACAGGACGCTGCGCGCGGTGACGTCCAGGTCGGGCGGTGTGGCGTGCAGCGGGTCGGGCCTGTCGAGCGCCACGTAGGCGGTGTTCGCCTGGCGGCCTCGGGTCATCGAGACGTAGAGGTTTTCTCGGGTGCTCGACGGCGAGACGACGACGTGCGCGGTGTCGACGGTCAACCCTTGAGCGCGGTGAGCGGTGACGGCGTAGCCGAGGTCGACATGCTCGGCGACGTAGCCCGCCGGCAGCACGACGCTCCCCCGCCGTCGCCCCTCAGGGCGGACCTCCAGCCCGCCGTCGAGGCGCACATGGGTCACCTTCCAGCGGTCGCCGTTGCGCACCCAGGTGTTCGACCCCGTCCGCAGGCGGCGGTCGTTGCGGCGCGTGACGACGACGTCGCCTGCGGAGGCCCGTGCGTCGTCGCGCAGGACGACGTCGCGACCGGCGGAGGTCGCGCCGGAGCGGATGCGTTCGGCGCGGGCGCGGTCGTTGAGCTGTCGGACGGTCTCGGAGGCCTCCGTGACCAGGATGCTCGCGCGGCCCGTGCCGACGTCGTGTCGCCAGGCGTTGTAGGCGGCGTCGACCATCTCGTCGGTACTGCCTTCGCGGATGCGCCCGTGTGTCTCGTACTTGTCGATGATGGCCGGGTCCCCGTCGCGCAGCCTCAGTGAGGCGGTCTTCTCCCACTCGTGCGCGAACCGGTGCACCTCGGCCAGCCGCGGCGCGTCGTCGCCGCGCGCCGAGACGAGCATGGCGAAGGCGCCGCCGGCGTCGACGGACTGCAGTTGGGCTGGGTCGCCGACGAACACGACCTTCGCGCCGGCCTGCGCGGCACGGGACGCGACCGTGTCCAGGGCAAGCGTGGAGGCGAGCGTGGCCTCGTCGACGATCACGAGCTGCCCCGGCGCGAAGTCCGCGCGCCCGCGGCGATGGTCATAGATCCACTTCGCGGTGTTGTCGCAGCGGATGCCGAGATCGCCAGCCAGCACCTGCGCTGCCGCGGCCGACGGCGCCATCCCTACCACGCTCCCCCGACCGTGCGCGGCGATCCACCCCGCCGCCAGGGCACACATCGCCGTCGTCTTGCCCGTGCCGGCCGGGCCGACAAGCGCATCCAGCCGCCGGCCCGACGTAAGCACCTGCGCGACGGCGCGAGACTGCTCGGCCTCGAATCTGACGCCGTCAGGCGTCCGTCCAGCGACGACGCGCGACGCCGTCGTCCGTCCGACGACCGGCCCGCCGGCGTCGTCGGCGAGGCGCAGGAGGCGGTCCTCCATGGCCAGCAACTCATGGCTGGTGAACTTCTCGCTGTGCTGCGGGCGCAGGGTGCTCGTCCCGTCGGGCCGGCGCATCGCCGCAGGGGTGCTGGCGAGCTCGGAGGGCGTGAGCTGGACGGAACGCCGCGTGGCGGCGTCGACGACGAGCGCGACGACCTGCTCACGGTCGGCGGCGGTCGCCATCCGCCAGCCCATCGTCTGTCGGGACGCCTCCGCCCACAGGTTCCAGTGCGTCCAGGTGGCGCGCTTCTGCGAGACGACGTCGACGACCTGGGCGGCGACGTCGTCGACCAGATCCGGTGGGACGGCGTCTGCGCTGAGGACCGGTACGGACCCTCCGAGTGCCACGCGCTGCGCCCAGGCCGTCGGCTCGCTGCCTAGCAGGGGCTGGGCTCGACGTCGCCAGTCCGCGGTCAGGTCCGCCAGGGAGTGGATGGTCTTCTCGGGGCGTGTCTCGAGCGTGGCCTGCGCGCGCAGCTTCACGACCTGCCTCGCGGACGGCCGGCGCCCATGCGTCGCGACGAACTCCTCGATGAGACGGTCCTTGACGACCTCGATGTCGTGGCTGCGGGAGGAGAACTCCGCCAGCAGCTCGTCCATGACGCCCGAGATCTCCCACTGCGTGGACCTGTCGGGCCCGCGGACGCGCCGCTCCCACCCGATGCCGAACGTGTTCGTGAGCCGGTCCGCGAGGACGGCGTTGTAGTGCTCGGACAGCGCGACGACGGCGTGGTGCAGCGCGCGCGAGTCCAGCGTGCGCCACTGCCCGTCGTGGGCGGCCTTGACCTTGTTCGAGATCACCAGGTGCGTGTGCAGCTGCGGGTCGTTCGCCCGCGAGTCCCAGTGGTCGTACGCCGTCGCCGCCACCCCGACGACCGGTACCTGCGCCACTCCCCCATGGCCGGTTCGTGTGGCCGCGACCTCCCGCTCCAGGAAGTCCAGCACGTGCGCGACGGCGTCGTGGTGCGCCGCGACGATCAGCTCTTGTGTCGTCGCATCCGCCAGGCCCCACAGCACCGACACCGACTTCGGTACCGAGAACGTCAGATCGAACCCCGCCGTCGACGTCTGAGAACCACGCGCCGCTTCCCGTGCCTGGATCCGCGCCACCTCGGCGTCGAACTCTGCCGCCGGCAGCGAACGATCCACGTCTCGAACCCGGCGCGCGGCCCGATCCTTCGCCGTCGGGTACTCGCGGAACTGGCGCCCGAGCGGCTCGCCGGTGACCGGGTCCACTCCGTGACCGAGCATTGCCTGCAGCTGCGCCGGCGTCACCGTCATCCCCGGCTGCAGTGCGCCGTCGCCGAGGTGCCCGACCCCACGGCCCATCCACACCCCGGGCGGCGTGCCCGCCTCCGTGAAGTACCGCGTGAACGCCGACGCCCGAGGCTCGTTCCCGTCACCGGTCACGACCGACCGCAGCAGGTAGGCGTAGCCCTGTCCTGCCGAAATCACCCGCAGTGACACCGTCATACGCACTAGGTGTGGGTCCGGATCCGACTACGGTTCGAGACGTGCGTTTTGCGCCCAACGGTTGCTCCCGGCGCTTACGACGTGCCGGGTGGGCGACGCGTTGAGACCATGAGTGGATTCGCCGGGCACAGGAGGGAACCGACGCCGTGAACTCTGTCTCGAGCTCGTTCCGAGACGAGCTAGCACTGCTGTTTCGTGCCCGCTTCCCGGTGCTCTACATCGAGTCGTTCGAAGAAGTCCGTGTCGTCGATGAGGTTCGCTCCGTCGCTTCCGACCGGAACCAGATGCGCACTACGCGCCCCGTTTACGTCTGGAGCGCGACGCGAGGGTTCGTCGGCCCGGACGGCGAACCCCAACGCGGTACCGACGATCCGCAACAGGCCATCGACTGGATGCTACGGAAGGGCGAAGCGGGGGTCTTCGTCATGCTCGATCTACATGCCCAGCTGGGCGATGACCGGCGCCCGGCGGAACCCCGACTGGTCCGCGGCTTGCGTGACGCTGCCGCAGCATTTCAGTCTGGCGCCACCGCGCGCGTGCTGGTGATCGTGGCCCCACTGCTGCGGATCCCGCGGGAGCTCGAGAAGGAGATCACTCTGGTCGACTTCCCGCTGCCCTCAGAGAAAGAGATCAGCGGGGTGCTCGACGCAATGATCGCCACCAATACCGTAGAAGGGAGCCGGATCAGGATAGATGTCGATCGTGACGGCCGCGAACGACTCGCCAAGGCTGCGCTCGGACTCACCCTGAACGAGGCGACGAACGCCTTCGCGCGGGCCATGGTTGACGACGGGGTGCTATCCAACGACGACGTCCACGTCGTCCAGGCTGAGAAGCGGCAGGCCGTCCGAAAGGCGGGCCTGGTGGACTTCGTCGACGTCAGCCTGAAGCTTGACGACGTCGGCGGGCTACAGAACCTCAAGCGATGGCTCACGAAGCGAGATGACTCTTGGCTCGATGAGGCCACCCAATACGGCGTGCCTGCACCCAAGGGCGTCCTCATGACGGGGGTGCCTGGATGCGGGAAGTCTCTGACGGCGAAAGCGATCGCCGCCGCTTGGGAGTTGCCGCTCCTGCGTCTAGACATCGGCAAGATCTTTGCCGGCCTGGTCGGCTCAAGCGAACAGAACATGCGCGCGGCGATACGCACCGCGGAGGCCATGGCCCCTTGCATCCTCTGGTTGGACGAGATCGAGAAGGGCTTCTCGGGTGTCGGCAGCAGCGGGGACTCCGGAACCTCGTCGCGCGTCTTCGGATCGTTCTTGACCTGGATGCAGGAGAAATCCGCAACGGTGTTCGTGATCGCTACAGCGAACAACGTCGATGGGTTGCCACCCGAGTTCCTTCGGAAGGGGCGCTTTGACGAGATCTTCTTCATCGACCTGCCCACACGCCTGGAGCGGCGCGACATCTGGACGCTGCACATCAACAAGAGGCTGCGTGAGAGCAAGGCCAGCGGCGCTCTACGCGTCTCCGCCCCCCTGCTCGACCGACTGGCAGACGCCACCGAAGGCTACTCGGGAGCCGAGATCGAGCAGGCCGTCGTCGTCTCGCTGTTCGACGCGTTCGCAGAACGACGTCTGCTTGTCGAGGACGACCTGTTTCGGGCAATCAGGAACATGGTCCCGTTGAGCGTCACCCAAGCTGAACAGATCACCGAGGTCCGCGCTTGGGCGGCCTCGCGGGCTGTCGCCGCAACGGCCGCGGAGGATCGCTCGGGTTACGAGCAGACGAGCCCGGAAACACCTCCCCCGGCACCGTCCGGACTCGCGGCACCGTCGGAAGCATCGGAGCCGCTTGCCCGGGGCGGGAGGATGGTGGATTTCTGATGAGCGTTTCACTGACTTTGGTTCCCCTAGCATTCGCGGCCGTAGCCGCGTAGAAGGCTTCCCGGCCCGACTCCGACGTTGAGGGCATGACCATCCAGCGAGTTCAGACACGGATGCGGGACGTGCGCCTCCTTGCGGCCGCCCTCGCCGACACTCAAGCCGTCGTGACCTGGTCAGCGGAAGCACTTGTGGCGGACTGGCAGGCCATTCACGCCGAGTTCCGTCGGGATGACCAGGGAATCTGGCAGGTCGACATGACGGGAGACGTCGACCAGGACTCCGCCACCACCATCGTCAAGGCGGTCGACCTCGCCTACGGTCGCCAGGTCCAACGCGCCGTGCTCACTCGTCTGCACGAGCGCGCCCCAGCGGCCGGCCTGACTGTCGTTTCGGAGAGGGTCGAGGACGACGACAGCGTCACCCTCGTCCTCGATGTGCACCAGGGGGGATCGTGACCGCAGAGCAGATCATCGTGATCGTGGGGCCCGACGGCTCGCTCGCTGCCGAGACCAAGGGCATGGCTGGACCGAAGTGCCTCGACAGCAGCGCCCTCCTCGAGGATCTCCTAGACGCCCGGACCGTCACCAGCAAATTCACCGAAGAATACGATCAAACGACCCTTGAAAGAGAAACAGACGATGAGCTCCGCCAGCAGTAGTCCGACATCGCCCCTCGCCACGAGGGGTTGGAGAATCCGCCACAGCGCATGGATGCTCGCCGTCATACTTGGGGTGGGCCTCCTCTCGTTCGTGGGCTTCGTCTACGTTGGCCTGCGTGTGCGTACCAGGAAGTTCTGGATCGCCATGGTGATCGGTTGCGCGGTTTCTGCGGCATTATGGATCTTCACTCCCGATTCCGACCCGAACACCGAAGGTGAACAGGTCAGCGATCTCGGCGCCGGCCTTATCTTCTTCGGCTGGGTGGGGCTCATCCTCTATGGTGCGATCATTAATCGCGCGTACCTGAGATGGCGCGCTACCCGTACAGAGGCGCACGCCTGGTACAACCAGTCATCGAGCAGCGCCGCATCGCCAGGCACACCGTTCGCCGCACACTCCACTTCGGCGGCGCCGCAGGCAAGCGTGCTCGGCGTCGACACAGGTCAGTACCTTGCGGCACCGCCCAGCACCACCGCTCCGGTCGATACTTCCTCACCGTCCGCAGCTGTAGCGCCGCATCGTGCCGCCACCGCGGTTCCGGTGGATGTGAACGGGTGTTCCGCTGACGAGCTCACTCTGGCTGCGGGGGGCGATTCGGCGCTCGCTGCGCACATCATCGCCGTCCGGGACGAACGCGGCGGCTTCCGCGACCTCAATGATCTCATTGCTGCTGTGGGCCTTCAACCGCACGAGATGGTGAAGATCCGCGGAAGAGTGCACTTTGGCCCGCCCCCTGCCTCGCCGGGCAATATCCAGGACCAGCGCAAGCACCCGACGGCGCCGCCCAACCAACCAGGCGGGCGGATCCTTGACTTCTGATAGCCGAGACGGCCTGGCGCTCAGGATCGGGTCCACCGTCCAGCGCACCGAGGCCGAGGGTCCAGGACCGCGGTTTGCGGTTTGGGCACAGGGATGCTCCATCCGGTGCCCGGGTTGCTTCAATCCACACCTGTGGGGTGCGAAGGGCGGACGCGTGGTCGACGTGGACGACCTCGCACAGGACGTCATGCGCGCGGCCGAACGTGATTCCATCGAAGGCATCACCCTGCTAGGCGGCGAACCCTTCGATCAAGCCGCTGGGTTCGCGGAGCTCGCGACAAAGGTCCGTCGTGCCGGGCTCTCCGTAATGGTGTTCAGCGGGTACGAGCTCACCACCCTTGAGGGGCCTAACGCGCCAGAGAGTGCAGGCACATTGCTGGCCGAGACCGACATTCTGGTGGACGGCCCCTACCGCGCGGAATCTCCCGATTTTGCGCGGCCCTGGGTGGGCTCGACCAACCAGAATTTCCACTTCCTCACGGACCGCTATCGACACCTGGCGGCCAGGCTGACGAGTTTTCACGATCGGGTGGAGATCCGCGTTGGGATGGACGGCAGCGTCGCAATCAATGGTTGGGCCCCGGTGGACCAACTCGACAACCTGCTCGCGGGCGTGACTCCGCTGGCCGGGCGCGGGAGAGACCGCTAGGCAGACGCCGTGCTCGAACTGCCTCGGGTGCCAGACGTGTGGACGTCCTCGCGGGTGCGTACGGGGCGGACCGAGCTCGGTCCGCCAACGGCACGATCTACCGCTCGACGGATACGCGGGCCCCGTCGGCCAGTGACCTCTCGACAGCATCGACGAGCAGGGCTACGCGCGTGGCTCGGGCGACGTCCACGGTGACGGGGGCTCCGCTGCGGACTGCGCATGCGAGCTCACTGCGGACGCTGGTCCAGCACTCGTCGTGGTCCATGTCGGCGGTGGTGTAGCGCGCGACGCCGGCGGAGGAGTAGACGTCGACGTCGGTGAGCACGCCGTCGGCGGCGACGGCCCCGGACAGCACGGACTGGGCGACGGCGCCGTCGGCGTGCCAGGTGGTGACGGTGGTGAGCTGGTCGCGCGCCTGCTCGGCGGCGACGGCGACGACGGGCCCGACGGCGAGGTCGACGAGGTCCAGCAGGTGCGGGCCGAGGTCGCGCAGGGCGCCGAGCGGACCGGACCGCCAGGTGTCGGCGGCGGCGGCGAAGGACCCTTGCAGGAAGCCGCCGTGCAGGTAGCGGGCGGACGCGCCGAGCATCGGGCCCTTGTCCTGCAGTCGTGCGGCAGCGGCGAGGAAGTCGCGGGTGCGCGCGTGGTAGCGCTTGGTCAGCACGACCAGGTGCGGCACACCCGCTTCTTGCACGGCGTCGGCTACGCGGCGTGACTGGTCGAGGGTGAGTCCGAGGGGCTTCTCGAGCAGCAGCCCGTGGCCCCGCGCCGCGGCCTGCGGGGCGAGCTCGGCCTGGACCGCCGGTGGGACGGCGAAGTCCACGGCCTCGCACGAGTCGAGCAGCTCCTCGAAGCTGCGGAACGCGGTGACGTCGTGCTCGGCCGCGACCGAGGCGGTCCGGTCGGGGTCGCGGCCCCAGACGCCCGCGAGCCGGGTGGGTCCGTCGCCGGCGTGCAGCGGGGCGTGCATGGTGCGCGCCCAGTAGCCGGTCCCGACGAGACCGACGGACACGGGTCCGGTGCTCACGCCATCCTCCTGTTCACGGCCTCGGCCGACAGCTCCTGCTGGATGACCTGGCCGGCCATGCCGACGAGGCTCGCGTCGTCTCCCAGCCGGGCGAGCTGGATGGACAGATGACGCGTGGCCCGCGGCAGCACCGCGGGGTACAGCGACTCGCGGACGCCGCTGAGCAGCGCCCCCGAGGCGAGGTCGCCGCCGAGCAGCAGCATGCCCGGGTTGACGAGCGTGACGGCGGTGGCCAGCACCCGGCCGATGGTGCGGCCGGCCTCGCGGGTGAGGCGGACGGCGTCCGGGTCGCCGTGCGCGAGCAGCTCCCGCACGCCGCGCCCCGACTGCGCCTCGTGACCGTGCTCGCGCAGCTGGCGAACCACCGCACGCCCGGACGCGACCGCAGCGAGGCACCCCGTCGCGCCGCACTGGCACACCATGCCCTCGGCCTCCGGCACGCGCACGTGCCCGATGTCTCCGGCGGCGCCGTCGTTGCCCTGGTAGATCCGGCCGTCGAGGACGATGCCGGACCCGATGCCGGTGGACGCCTTGAGCATGAACAGGGACTTGGGCGGGTCGGGCAGGGCGGCGTACTCCCCGAAGCCCATCGCGTCGGCGTCGTTGCGCACGACGACGGGCACGGTGCGCCCGAGCCGCTCGACGACGTCCTCGGCCACGGCGTACCCGTCCCAGCCGGGCAGGATGGGAGGTTCGCTCGGCCGGCCGGTGGCGGGGTCGATCGGTCCGGTGAGGCTCACCCCGACGCCGAGGAGCGGCGCGTCCGGGGCGTCGTCGAGGAGGGTGCGGAGCGCCGTGGACACGGCGGCGAGCGTGGGTTCCGGGCCGTCCGCGACGTCGACGTCGAGCGTCGAGCGGGCGAGGATCTCGCCCGCGAGGTCGGTGACCGCGACCTGCGCGTGGGCCGTCTCGACGACGGCCACGCCGACCCGCCCGGCCCGGGCGTTGAACCCGAGCCGGGTGGCCCGTCGTCCGCCGGTCGCGTCGCCTGCGCCTGCGCCCTCGACGAGCCCGGCCTCCAGGAGGGCGTCGACCCGTTGGGCGACGGTGACCCGCGACAGGCCCGTTACCTCCGCGATCTCCCCCCGCGTGGTGGCGCGGCCGTGCCGCACCAGCTCGAGGACGTCTCCCGGTCCGATACCCATGCTTCGTGCGCCCCGCTCTCTCAGCCCTTGTCCGCGCCGGCCGTCAGCCCCTCGGTCAGCGCCCGCTCCGCGAGACCATAGAGGAGCACTACCGGGATCGTGAGCAGCACCGACCCCGCCATCAGGACCGTCTTGGACACCTCGATGCCGTTGGCGAGCTGCGACAGCCCGAGCGACACGGTCCACTTGTCCCGGTCGGTGACCAGGAACAACAGCGCGAAGAGCAGCTCGTTCCAGGCGATCATGAAGATGTACAGCGCGGTGGACATGATCGTCGGCATGGCGAGCGGCACGGTGATGCGCCGCAGGATCGTCCACCGGCTGGCGCCGTCGAGCGTGGCTGCCTCGTCGATCGATCCCGGAATGGTTTCGAAGTAGGAGCGCAGCATGTGGATCGACGTCGGCACGGTGAGCGCGATGTAGACGAGCACCAGCCCGACGAGGGAGGTGCCCAGCCCCGCGCGGGAGAAGCCCACGAACAGCGGGATCGCGATGACGATGGCCGGGAACAGGTAGACGGCCAGGAACAGTGCGCCCATGGAGTCGCGGCCCTTGAACGTCAGCCGCGAGACGGCGTACGCGCCAGGGATGACGGCGAGCAACGTGAGGAAGGTGCACGAGAGCGACACGATCGCGGAGTTGCGCATGAACAGGCCGAAGCCCTGGCCGCCGTCGGCCTCGCTGCGCAGCACCTCGGTGTAGGTGTCGGTGGTGAGATTCTCGAGGGGCACCCACAGCCGCTCGGGGTGCTGCAGCAGCTGCTCGATGGGCACGAAGCTGAGCAGCACCATGTAGTAGAACGGGAAGACCGTCGCGATCACGAGGACGGCGATGAGCACCCACCGCAGGATGGGCCAGAGCCTGAGCTCGAAGGCGAGCCGATTCATCAGTCCTGCTCCTTCCGGCCGAAGAACCGCATGTAGACGGTGAGGAAGAGGGCGAGCACGACCGCGAGCACGAGGGCGTTCGCGGCGGCACCGCCGATGTCGAGGTTGCCGGTGAGCTGGTTGTAGACGCGCACGGGCGCGATCTCCGTGCCGGCGGTGCCGCCGGTCAGCAGGTAGACGTCGTCGAACTTGTTGAACGTCATGATCAGGCGCAGCAGGCACAGCAGCGCGATCGTCGGCACGAGCTGCGGCAGGATCACGTGCCGGAAGGCCTGCGACGGCGTCGCGCCGTCCACGCGGGCCGCCTCCTCGATCTCGTTCGGGAGGGCGACCAGGCGGGCGGTGAGGAACATGAAGGCGAAGGGGAAGTACCGCCACACCTCGAAGAAGATGACGGTGATGAGGGCGAAGGGCTTCTGTCCGAGGAAGTCCACCGGCTGGTCCCATCCGAACAGGGAGGTGCCCCAGGTGTTGACCAGCCCGTACTGCGGGTTGAGCAGCATCTCCCACACGAACGCCACGGCCACGACCGGCGCGACGTACGGCAGCAGCATGAAGGCACGCAGCACGCCGCGGGCGCGGAACGGCCGCCGGAACGCCAGCGCCGCCGCCAGGCCGACGGCGACCGACCCGGCGGTCGCGCACACCGAGTAGACGACCGTCGTCCACAGCGACGACCAGAATCCGGGGGCGGTGACCACGCCGATGACGTTGTCGAGCGTCGGCGAGCCGGTGATGCCCTGCTGGGCGATGGTCTCCAGCGACGTGTCCTGGAACGCCAGCACGACGTTCCACGCGATCGGGATGACGATGACGACGAGGATGATCAGCGCGGTGGGCGCGATCATCATCAGGCCGTCGCGGTTCTCCAGCCGGGACGCCAGGGAGGCCCGCCGCCGGGCCACCGGAGCGGCCTCCGGCCGGGTCATGGTCGGTGCGCTCACTGCTCGACCTCCTCGTTGATGGCCTCGACGTCGCGCTGGGCCTGGGCCGCGGCGTCCTCGGGCGGCAGGCCGCCGGCGAGCTCGCTCACGGTCTTGGACAGCGGAAGCTGCGTGCTGACCGGGCCGAGCAGCCCGCCCTGCCCTTCGGTGATCGCCCATCGGTCGATGTTCTTGCCGACCGACCGCAGGGCGTCCATGGTCTGCGCGTCGTACACGTCGGCCAGGGGCTTCTTGGTGTCGACGCCGGCTTCGAGGTTCTCCCACGCGTCGGCGAACCGCTGCGGGTCCTCGGCGTCGCCGGCGCGCACGGGGAACTTGCCCTCGGGGGCCATGCCCAGCCAGTCCTCGTAGCCGTCGGACAGCATGTACTCGACGAGCTGGGACGCCTGGTCGGTGGGTGCGCCATCCATCAGCGTCCACGAGGTGATCTCGCCGTAGGTGGCGCCGTCAGGGTTGTCGGGCCCTGAGATCGAGGTGACGACGCCGCTGTTGCGGGCGAGCCATTCGGGGTCGTTCTCGCACTCGTCGCACGCGGGCATCGCGTCGTTCCGCAGGCCGGCGAGCTCGTCGAGGATGAACGTGGACCACACGGTCATGGCGGCGCTGCCGTTGAAGTAGGTCGCGCGGGTCGAGTCCACCGACTGCGTGCCGCGGGGCGAGTCCTGGGTGGCGAGCTGCCCGTAGAGGTCCCACGTCTGCTGGCACGCGGGCGAATCCAGGGTGACCTCGCCGGCGGCGTCCACGAGCTGGCAGTCGTTGCTCAGCGCGAGGGACTCGAACGACTGCGTGGTGAACACGTCCGCCGGGTCGGTCGCCAGGGTGATGCCGAACCGACCGTCGCCGGTCAGCTCGTCGGCGGCCTTGCGGATCGCGTCGTAGGACGTGGGCGGCTCGAGGCCGGCCTGCTCGAACAGGTCCTTGCGGTACACGAGGACCTGGCTCCACGCGTCGGAGGGCACCGAGAGGTGGTCGTCACCGTCGCTGGTCAGCTCGAGCGCGGAGTCCTCGAAGGTCTCCGGGCCGAGGTCCGCCACGACCTGGTTCGTCGTCGCCGTGTCGACCAGGCCGAGGCCGGCGAGCTGCCGCACGTACGACAGTGAGAGCGCGCCGATGACGTCGGGCATCTCGCCGGAGAGCACCGCCGACTGGATGAGCTGCGGCACCTGCTGCTCGTCGACGGCGACGAGCTGGACGTCGATCCCGGTCTCGTCGGTGAAGCGGTCCATGATGGCGCGGGTCGCCGCGACCCGCTCCGGCAGGTTCTCCAGCGACCAGACGACGAGCGTGTCGTCGTCGCCGGCGTCCGACGGTGGTGCGCAGGCACCGGTCCCTGCGACGACGGCGGCGGCCAGGGCGATGCAGCCGACCTGCCTGAGTCGCCGCGATTGCCACGGTGCGGTCATGGGCCCTCTCCTCTCCGAGCACGAGCGCTCCTCGCTGAGCAACGCCCGTGCACACTAGCACTTCTGCAAGGTGGTTATGCTGAAGTAGCAAGGACGCCTTCTCAATGTGGCCCACGGGCCAGGAACGGACGCTTCGTGACACAGGTCGTGCGATTCGCGGCACCCCGCCGCGTCGAGGTCATCGAGACCACCCCGCAGCCCTTGGAGCCCGGCCAGGTCCGGGTCCGCACCATCGCCACCGGGATCTCGGCCGGCACCGAGCTGACCGCCTACCGGGGGACAAACCCGTACCTCACCTCCACCTGGGACCCGCAGTCCAAGGTCTTCCGCGACGCCGACCAGGTCGCCCCGCCCGGGTACCCGCTGGACGGCTGGGGATACTCCGAGGTGGGTGAGGTCGTCGAGGTCTCCCCCGACCCCAAGCGCCCGGCCGCGGACGACGACGTCGCGGTCGGCGACGTCGTGTGGGGCATCTGGGGGCACCGCTCGGAGGGCGTCCTGACCCAGGACGCACTGCGCGGTCACCGGCTCCCCGAGGGCCTGGACCCCGTCGCGGGCTGCTTCGTGCGCGTGGGCGCGATCGCGCTCAACGCCGTGCTGGCCGCCGACCTCAACCCCGGCAGCACCGTCGTCATCCTCGGCCAGGGCGTCATCGGGCTGCTCGCCACCCGGTTTGCGACGCTCGCCGGCGCGCGCGTCATCGCGGTGGACGGCATCGAGCGACGCCGCGAGGTCGCGAAGGAGTTCGGCGCCCGCGACGTGCTGGCCCCCGGCCCCGAGCTGCCCTACCAGGTGCGCGAGCTCACCGGCAGCACCGGCGTCGACGTCGCGATCGAGCTGTCCGGGAACTACCACGCGCTGCAGTCCGCGACCCGCGTCGTGGGGCCGGACGGCACCGTCGTCGCGTCGGGCTTCTACCAGGGCGAGGCACAGCCCCTGCGTCTCGGTGACGAGTTCCACCACAACCGCGTGCAGATCGTCGCCTCGCAAATCGGCGGTGTCCCGCCGCGGCTGCACGCCCGCTGGGACGTGCCGCGCCTGCAGCGCACCGTCGTCGACCTGCTCGCGCAGGGCACCCCCGACGTGCGCGAGCTGATCTCCCACCGGTACCCCATCGCCGACGCCGCGGCCGCCTACGAGCTGCTGGACACCGACGGTGCGGCAGCCCTCCAGGTGGTGCTGGACGCATGAGCGCCGCCGATCCGACCCGGGTGCAGACCGAGGAGCAAAACATCGTGAACCCGATCCTCGTCCAGGAGCAGCACGTGCCCGGGCGCGACGTCGAGGAGAAGTTCGAGGTCGCCCGCTCGTGGGGCTTCGACGGCCTCGAGCTGCGCGGGCAGGGCGACTTCGCCCTGGAGAAGCGCCTGCCCGAGCTGCGCCGCGCGCACGCCAACGGCGTCGTGATGCCCACCGTGTGCGTGGAGATGCTGCACTTCGTCGGCGCGTTCGACAGGGACCTCGCGGAGGACGCCGTACGCCAGATGACGTCCCAGCTCACCGTGATGGCCGAGCTCGACGGCGTCGGGGCGATGACCCCGGCGTCGTACGGCATGTTCTCCCGCCGGCTGCCCCCGTTCGAGCCGCCGCGCTCCCCCGAGGACGACCAGGCCCAGCTCGTGGACGCCTTTGGCCGCCTCGCCGAGCACGCCGCGTCCGTGGGGACGCACATCCTGCTCGAGCCGCTGAACCGGTACGAGGACCACATGGTCAACTCGATCGCGCAGGGCGTCGCGCTGTGCAGCGAGGTGGGCAACCCGGCGTTCCGCCTGGCTCCGGACACGTACCACATGAACATCGAGGAGGCCGACCCGGCACGGTCGCTCGCCGACGCGATCGAGTTCATCGCGCACGTGCAGGCCTCGGACTCGAACCGGCTCGAGCCCGGCGCCGGCCACGTGGACTTCGCCCTTGAGATGTCGACGCTGCGCGCGGCCGGTTACACCGGTCCGGTGGCCATCGAGTCCCGCCTGTCGGGGGCGGCCGACGTCCTGCTGCCGACGGTCCCGCCGCTGCTGCGCAGGTACCTCGCGTGACGGCGCTCGACGCCCCGGCCCGGGTGGACTCCCTCGGGGCCGCGTCCGCCGTCCTGCGCCGCAACTGGGGCGGCCAGTACACCGTGCCCGCCACGGGCCTGTACCCGCACCAGTGGAGCTGGGACTCGGCGTTCATCGCGATCGGCCTGCGTCATCTCTCCCCGCGCCGCGCCCAGCTCGAGCTGGACAGCCTGCTGTCCAGCCAATGGGCTGACGGCCGCCTGCCGCAGATCGTCTACGACACCCGGCGCGACGACGACTACGCGCCCAGCGCGACGTTCTGGGGCTCGGCGGACCTTCCCGGCAGCCCGCCCGTGCCCACCACAGGCCTGGTGCAGCCGCCCGTCCATGCGTGGGCGGTCTGGCTGGTGCACGCCCAGGACCCGGCCGAGTCCGCGCGTCGCCGCTTCCTTGAGCGCGCGTACCCGCGCCTGGTGGCCTGGCACCGCTACCTGCGCGAGCGCCGGGCCGCGGCGGACGGCCTCGCCGCCGTCGTGCACCCCTGGGAGTCCGGCACGGACAACTCCCCCCTGTGGGACGACGCGCTTGCCCGCGTGCCCGGAACACCGCGCGCGGTCATCGACCGACCGGACCTCAGGCACGCGGACGCGGGCGAGCGCCCGAGCGGCAAGGAGTACGGCAAGTACTTCTGGCTCGCCGAGCGCTACCGCGACCACGACTGTGCCGACGTCGACCCGGACCACCCCTTCGTCGTGGACGACCCGACGACGAACGCTCTGTGGGCCCGGTCGGAGCTGGCGATGGCGGACATCGCGGAGACGCTCGGCCACGACGGCGCGCTGCACCGCGCCGAGGCGGCGCGCATCGTCGCGGCCATGGAGGCGTTGTGGGACGCCGACCTCGGGGCCTACGTCGCGCTCGACCGCCGCACGGGCGAGCTCGTCCGCAAGGCCACGGTGGGCGGCCTCCTCGCCCTCCTTGTCCCCGCCGACGTCCTGCCTTCAGGTCGCGCCGAGGCCCTGGTGCGCACCGCGCGGGGACCGCGGTTCCTCGACGTCGACGGCGCGACGCCCCCGGTCATGGCGCCCAGCTACGACGCGACGGCGCCCGACCTGGACCCCGCTCTGTACTGGCGCGGGCCCGCCTGGTTCAACATGATGTGGCTGGTGCTCGAGGGCCTGCGCGCCCACGGCCTGGGGGACGCGGCCGACGGGTACGTCGGCCCGATGACGGCTGCGGCCGTGCGGGAGGACTTCCCGGAGTACGTGAACCCGTGGACCGGCGCCGGGCACGGCACCCGCAACTTCAGCTGGACGGCGGCGCTCACCGTCGACCTGCTCTCCCGCACCACCCGCCCCGAGGGGAGCGACCGCGCATGACCACCGACACGACTCTCGTGCGGGCCGGCACGATGCTGCTCGCGAACGAGGCGGGCGACGTCCTCCCCTCGGCCGTCGGTGCGCAGGGGCTGTACCTGGACGACGTGCGGCACCTGAGCACCTGGCGGTTGGAGCTGAGCACGCCCGAGGGCACCGTGCCGTTCCAGGTGGCCGGCACGGACGCGGGCGCCTCCCGCCGCGCCACCGCGCTGGTGCCGCCCACCGCGCGGAACGAGCCCACAGGCTTCCTGCTCGCCCGCGAGCAGGAAGTGTGGCGCGACGGCCTGCACGAGCGGTGGCGGATCACCCGCACCGCGCCCGGTACGAGCGTCCTGAGGCTGAGGCTGACGGCCGCCGCCGACTTCGCCGACCAGTTCGCCGTCCGTTCCGACGGGCGGGCCTTCGCCGCCACGACCACCACGACGCCGCGCCCGCGTCCCGACGGCGCCGACCTCGACGGCGCCGTGACCGACGGCGCCACCACCCTGACGCACACCACGAGCATCACCACGTCGCCCGCGCCGGACGACGTGCGCACCGGCTGCGACGCCGTCCTCGAGTGGGAGCTGCGCCTCGACGCCGGCCAGACCGCTGTCATCGAGGTCCGGGCGACAGCAGCGGGGCGTGCCGAGAACGCCACCGACAGCCGCTTCGCCCGCCGCTCCTCCGGTGCGGTTCCCGCGGCCCGCGCGCTCGACGACCTCGACGCGCTCGTCATGCCCTGCCCTGGCGCGGAGGACCTGTCGATCCCCGCCGCCGGCGCGCCGTGGTTCCTCACGCTCTTCGGCCGCGACTCCATCCTCGCGTCGCTGCTGGCCCGTGAGGAGCGGCCCGGCCTGCTGCCCGACGTCGTGCACGCCCTCGCCCGCACCCAGGCGACCGCGCACGAGCCCGAGCAGCTCGCCCAACCCGGCAAGATCGTGCACGAGGTCCGGGTCGGCGACCTCGCCCGCCTCGGCCTGGTGCCGTACTCGCGCTACTACGGCACGGTCGATGCCACTGCGCTGTTCCTCGTGGCCCTGGGTGCACTCGACCCGGCCGACGCGCGTTCCGGCGAGCTGCAGGCCGCGGCGCGCGCCGCCGTCAACTGGCTCCGCGGCCCCGGCGGCCTCGACGCCGGCGGGTTCGTCACCTACGTGCCCGACCCGGCCGGCCTCATCAACCAGGGCTGGAAGGACTCCCACGACGCCGTCGCGTTCCGCGACGGGACGCTCGCCACCGGGCCCATCGCGCTCTGCGAGGTCCAGGGCTACGCGTGGCGCGGGCTCGTCGACACCGCCCGCCTCGCCCGCACCGTGTGGCACGACCCCGCCTGGGCGGACGAGCTCGACGACCTCGCCACCGAGCTGCGCTCCCGGTTCCTCGAGCGATTCTGGATGGACGACGACGCGTTCCCCGCGCTCGCCCTCGACGGCGACGGCCGTCAGGTCGACGCCCTCGCCTCGAACGCCGGCCATCTCCTGTGGTGCGGCATCCTCGACGCCGAGCAAGCGGCGTCGGTCGCCGACCGGCTGCTGGCGCCCGAGTTCTTCACCGGGTTCGGCATCCGCACCCTCGCCTCGGGACAGGCGCGCTACGCGCCGACGTCGTACCACAACGGCTCCGTCTGGCCGCACGACACCGCCCTCGCGGCGGTCGGGATGGCCCGCGCGGGTCTCACCGGTCAGGCACGCACCGTGGCGGCCGGCCTCCTGGACGCCGCCGCGTCGTTCGACGGGCGGCTGCCCGAGCTGTTCGGCGGCTTCTCTACCGACGAGTTCCCCGCACCCGTGCGGTACACCCACGCCGGCGTGCCGCAGGCGTGGGCCGCCGCGGCGACCGCCGCGGCCGCTCGGCTGGTGAAGAGCTCAGGGCGGGGCTAGGCCGCATCGCCGCACGCCGCCCGTGGCCGGGCGACGTGCGGCGTGTCGGCCGCGGATGGTTCCCGCCGTGCAGCCCGCTAAGGTATTTCGCATGCGAAGTGACGACGCGACGATGGCGGATTCGGACGAGCTGCGGATCCAGATCCCGGCGGGCGGGTGGGTCGTCGGCACGGTGCGGAAGCCCGCCGACGAGTCGCCCCGAGGCGTCGTGGTGATCCACCCCGCGACGGCGGTCCCCGAGCGCCTGTACACGGGGTTCGCGGAGTTCCTCGCCGCCAGCGGGTACGTGGCCATCACGTACGACTACCGCGGCACCGGCCGGTCCGGCAGCCCGCGCGAGCATCGCGGCCTGCGCATGCGGGACTGGATGTCCGACGACGTCCCCGCGGTCGCCGCGTGGGCGCGCCCGCGGTTCGGCGACGTGCCGCAGCTGGCGATCGGGCACAGCATCGGCGGGCACGCGCTCGCACTGGGGAACGGGTCGCGGGGCCTGGCGGGGTTCGTCACGGTCGCGTCGCACGTCGCCGCGACGTCCACGATCCCCGACCGCGCCGAGCGGGCGCGCGTCCGGCTGATCCTGCGGGTGCTCGGCCCCGCGACGGCGCGGTTGCTGGGCTACGTGCCCGGCCGCCGCATGGGCCTCGGGGAGGACATGACCGCCGCCGCGATGCTCGAGTGGAGCCGCTGGTCGACCATGCCGAACTACTTCTTCGACGACCCGACCATGACCGCCGTCGCAGACGCGGCGCGCGTCTCCGGCGACGTCCTCGCCGTCGGGTTCACCGACGACCCGTGGGCCACGCCCGCCCAGATCGACGCGATCACCGACCGCCTCACCGCGGCCCGCGTCGAGCGGCGCACGTGGAGCCCCGCCGACGGCGGCGTGGAGACGATCGGGCACATGGGCTTCTTCCGTCGTGGACTGCGCGACACGCTGTGGCCCGAGCTCCTCGCCTGGCTCGACGCCCGCGCGAGGGCCGCCCCGGCGCAGGAGGACGGCAACGTCCGCTTCCGCGCCAGGAAGCCGCGACGATGACGCGCCGTCCGCCGCGGCTGGTGTTCCTGACCACCGCGGCAGAGCGCCAGATGCGGCGCTGGATCGCGCGGCGCGGCGGCGCACACGCCGCAGCGCACGGTCATCAGAGGAACGGTAGCCAGGGGTTCGGCGCCCCCGCCGCCGGCGTCCTGCTGCACCTCGCCGACCACCCCGGCGCGACGATCGGCGAGGTGACCGCCGCGCTGCAGGCCTCCCCCGCCGGCGCCAGCGGCCTGCTCGCTCGCATGGAGCGCGCCGACCTCGTGCGCCGCCGCACCGACCCCGACGACCGCCGCACCGTCCGCCTGGACCTCACGCCCACCGGCACGGCGGCCCTCGGCGACGTCCGCGCCGCGCTGGCCGAGCTGAACGACCGCCTCGCCGACGGCTTCACGGACGACGAGCTCGCCACCGTCGCCCGCTGGCTCGAGCACGTGACGCGCACGCTCTCGTAGCGCGCGATCCCGTCAGGGCGCCGTCTCGCGGACGACGCGGGCGTCCCCGACCTCCATCGTCTCACCGACGGCCATGCGGTCGAGGCACCAGCGCAGGTGCCAGTGCGGCTCGCGGTCCGCGTTCGCGAACCCGCCCTCCAGGAGGAACAACGCGGCCGGTCAGGCGCCGGCGAACCCGACGTCGCCGTCGGGGGTCTCGATGACGAACGCGGTGTCCACGGATCGATTCTCCCCTCGACCCCCGACTGCGCTCACATGGTCCAGTCGACCTTCGCCTCCATCGGACCGCCGCACTCGGCGGTCCCGCCCACGCGCGCCCAGCCGACGTCGACCTCCGTCCGCGCGATCGCGTCCCCGTCGTCGTCCAGCGCGCGGAGCATGATCGAGCGCGACGAGGAGAAGAGCGTGAAGGTCCACACGTCGCCGGCGTGCGACGTCGGGATCGCGGGCACCTCGGCGTCCGGTGGATAGGGCGGCTGCCACTGGTCCCCGTCGCGCACCTGGAGCACCGCCACCTCGGACGTGTCTCCCTCGAGGGTCACCTCGAGCACGCTGGAGTAGCCGATCGCCGGACACGCTTGCGGCGGAGCGGGCACGCGCGGACCCATGATGGCGGCGACGACGGTGAGCGCGACGATGCCGAGCGCTGCTGCCGCCACCCCGAGCGGCAGCCGCAAGCGGCGCGCAGCTTCCGGCGGCTGCGGCGTCTCGCTCGTCGTCGGCACTGGTGGCCCTCCTGACGCGGTCCCTCGCCGACATCATGTCGCGAGGCGAGGCGCTCTTGCATGCTCCGCGAAGAGAGCGAGCGCCACGATTTCACCCGTGTTCACCGGAACGCCGGGACCAGCGGTCGACGATGCTGTCGGAATGTCGAAGATTGCCGCAGGGGACGGCCGGGCGTCGGCGCCCACTCCCCCCACCGAAGGTCACCCTGCAGCTCGCGGTCCGCGGTGGCTGCCCAGGAACGGTCGTCGTGCGGCCGGGCTGGCGGCGTCCGGCGCGGCCGGCGCGCTGGTGCTGACCGGCTTGGTTGCCGTCGGCCCCTCGGCGACGGCGGCGCCCACCCCCGACTGCGCAGCGCCGTACCCGGTCTCCGACGTCGTGAGCGGCGCGCCGGTCACCGGGCAGACCGTGAGCAAGGGCACCACCCCGCAGCCGTTCACCGGCGAGGTGCTCGGCGTCCTGTCGGACGGCATCGCTCCCGACCTGGACATGATCGTCGCCGAGCTCCACTCCCCGGCGATCGACGCGGCGGGCGGCATCTGGCAGGGCATGTCGGGGTCCCCCGTGTACGCGGAGGACGGTCGGCTGATCGGCGCGGTCGCGTACGGCCTCGCCTTCGGAAGCTCTCCCGTGGCGGGCATCACGCCGTACGAGGACATGCAGGGCTACCTCGGCGCCGCGAAGGCCGCGCCCGAGGTAGCGGTGAGCTCCCGCCTGGCGACGCGGATCGCGGCCGAGACCGACGTGACGCGGACCGAGGCCGCCCAGGGCCTGCGGCAGCTGCCGATGCCGATGGGCGTCGGCGGGATCGACCTGGCCCGCGCCCGCACAGCGGTCAAGGCCGCCGGCGGCAGCGAGCTGGTGACCCCGGACTCCTACCGGATCGGGCGGTCCAGCGGCACGGCCGCCGCCGGCATCGACACCGTGGTCGCCGGGGGCAATGTGGCCGCGGTGCTGTCGCACGGCGACATCACCGTCGCCGGCATCGGCACCGCGACGTCGGTCTGCGGCGACCGTGTGGTCGCCTTCGGGCACCCGCTGAACTTCACGGGCAAGACGCGCCTGGGGCTCGCGGCAGCCGACGCGGTGTACGTCCAGGAGGACCCGCTGGGCGTGCCGTTCAAGGTGGCGAACCTCGGCGACGTCGGCGGGACCGTCACCGACGACCGCCTCGCCGGGATCGCCGGCACCTTCGGCGCCTCGCCCACCGCCACGCCGGTCCGCTCGACGGTGGCCCACGGCAGCAAGACGCGCACCGGCACCACGCAGGTGCTGGACCCGACCGCCCTCGCGGACGTCACCCTCCTCGCCGGCATGGCGAACCACGACCGCGTGGTGGACGGGGTCGGCGGCGGGTCCGAGACGCAGGCCTGGACGATCACCGGCACCCGCAGCGGGACCCCCTTCCGGCTGCGGTACGCCGACCGGTACCAGTCGGCCGAGGACGTCGGCTCCGCGGGTGCCTTCGACCTCCCGACCGTGGTGGGCACGCTCTCGTCCGTCTCGAACGTCAAGCTCACCGGGGTCACCAACGAGGTCAGGGTCAGCAACTTCCGGGAGCGGTTCCGCGTGGTGAAGATCCAGCAGCGCACGGGCGGCCGCTGGATCGACGTCACCGGCAAGACCGCGAAGGTCCGCGCCGGCCACACCCTCGCGCTGCGCACCCAGCTGCTCGGGACCGACGGCGCCACGCGATCGGTCTTCCGCCAGGACTTCACGATCCCGAAGAGCCTCAAGGGCAAGAGCGGTGTGGTCACGGTCGTCGGCGGCAACTCGTTCCAGGACGAGTTCTACGAGCCGACGTCGTTCGACTCGGTCCAGAAGCTGCTGCAGGGCAACCTGCGCAACGACGAGCTGGAGCTGAGCCTCGTCATCGGCAGCGGCAAGACCGCGTACGAGCGGACCCGGACGTCCGACATCATGACCCGCGTCGTGAGCGGCCAGAGGGACCTCCAGGTCCGCGTCACCTCCTGAGCCCCCGCCCGCCGCGCGTGATTGTCTGGAGCCATGAGCGTGCAGCGAGTGGTGCCGATCCTGACGGTCCCGGACGTGCGGCGGGCGGTGCGCGAGCACCGCGACGTGCTGGGGCTCGAGGTCCTCATGGACCACGGGTGGATCGTCACGCTGGGCGACGACGACGGCCACCAGCTCAGCGTGATGTCCCGCGACGCGTCGGCGCCGGTGAACCCCGACGTCTCCGTGTTCGTCGACGACGTGCACGGAGCGCTGGAACGCGCCTGCTCTGCAGGGGTCGAGATCGTGCACCCGCTGACCCGCGAGCCCTGGGGCGTGACGCGGTTCTTCTACCGTGCGGACGACGGCCGGGTCGTCAACGTCGGGACTCACACCGAGACGGCCTGACCGGCTCGGCGACCTCTGTCCCCGCAAGCACCTCCCCGTCGTCGTCCAGGGCGCGAAGCGCGATCGGGCCGATCGTGTCGTCCAAAGTTGCCTGCACGGGGATCTCCAAGCAGCCGGCCGACCCTGCTCACCTTCAAGGTGCCCGCCGGCTGGCGTCACAACGCCCGGACGACGTGCGCTACCGGTTCATCCTCGACGCCGGGGCTCCGTATCGAGGAGACGCCGGGCGGCGCGACCGGAGCGGCGGCACCGTCACCTTCCAGGCCAGGGACGGTGCGCAGCGCGGTGGCGGCCGGCGCGTTCATCGCCCGCACCGTGATCCGGCGTGCCCCGCCCTGTGCCCCGCACCACTCGATCGCAACGTCCCGCACCTCGCCAGGGAGCAGGTCGAAGTGCGAGTCGCCGATCAACGCGGCACCTTCGTCGCGGACAGCCCGCTCCTCGCGGACCGCGACCTGCATCGCGGCGTGCGGTCCGGTATTGACGATCCGTGCCCGCGACCCGCCGTCGACGAGCTCTGCGAACAAGGATGTCGGGGCCACGTGCAACAAGGGCATCAGGTTCCGCGTCCTGCTGAAGGGTGTGCGCCACGCGGCCAGCTGGCCACCGTCCGGGGCGCTCATGCGGATGTCCAGGAAGAACCCCTCCGTCTCGATCAGGTCGAGCGGGCACGTGACCGCGCCGAGGCGGCTCGGCAGCGCGTCCGGCAGGTCGCACCCGACGGCCACCTCGTGATAGATCGTCCCGTCGGTCCCGACGACCCGGGCGACAACCTCCGCACCGAGGACGGCTGCGCGACCGGCGTTCACGGCCCACAGGTCCGCCCGGAACTCCGCTCTGCCCGCCCAGGCCACGGTGTCGTACCTCGCACTAAGCGCCAGGGGCGCGTAGGCGCGGGCGACCGCGTAGTACAGCGCCTTCGGCCGGGCGTGGTAGTCGATCGCCGACGTGCACGCCGCCATCGGGTAGGGCTCGTTGAACTGCCACGGCAGGGACCCGCTGTTCCGTGGGGAGCGACGGCGGTTGGACTCGATCGCGTACCGCACCCCCTCGGCCTGCAGCAGCTGGGTGCCGTCGACGGCCGTCTCCAGGTCGTCCAGAGGCCCCAGCCATTCCTGCCAGAGCTCGGGGCGGACCCACCACGCGCTCAGGTGCCGCCACACCGGGCTCTGCAGGCGCGTGACGTCGAGCTCTTCGGCGGGCAGCACGTCCCGGAGGGTCTCGAGATTGGTCAGCCCTTCGACGCCGAACTCGCTGTGCAGCAGGGACGTCCCCGCGTCGTACAGCTCGTACTGCTCGGTGAGTCCCTCGTAGAGCCACGGACCGTGCACGTCCTGCAGCCCGTCCGGGTCGCGGCGGATCGACGAGAGCCCGTTGAACGGCTTGCGTCCGACCGGGGACGTCGGCAGCCAGTGCCGGTCGGGGTCGAGCTCGGCGACCACCTCCTTGAGGGCGGCGATGAGCGGCTCCCGGTCGTCGAGCGGAAGCTTGTCCAGGCTCTCGAGCTCGTTCCCCGCGCACCAGGCGACCAAGGAGGGGTGCGAGCGACGACGTGGGACGATCCGCCGAGCCTCGTCGACGACCTCATCGAGGTACGCACGGTCCTCCGACGGCTTGCGGTCCTGCTCGCTGCTCGTGACCAGGAACTCCTGCCAGACCATGATGCCGAGCCGGTCGCACTCCTCGTAGAACCGGCTTCGCTCGACCACCCCGACACCGTTGACGCGCAACAGGTTCACGTGCGCCCGCGCGGCCAGATCGAGCACGTGCCGCAGCTTGTCGTCCTGCACCCGGCCGTAGAGGACGTCCAGCGGCACCCAGTTCCACCCGTTCAGGTAGATCGGTCTGCCGTTGACGACGAACGTGTACGGGGGCGCGGTCGGGTCGTCCGTCGCGTTGCGCACGACCTCCAGGGTGCGGAGCCCGAACCCTGCGACGGCGGAGTCGGACGCCTCCCCCGCGACAAGTACGGTGACGGCGGCACTGTAGAGCGGTTGCTCCCCGGCACCGTTCGGCCACCAGAGCTCGGCGTCGTCGATGGTGGCCGAGAGCTCGACCCGCCCTTCGCCGGGCTCGAGCGCCACGTTCCGCCGCATGCGCAGGACGCCGCCGTCGGGTCGCGTGATCTCGAGGTCGAACTGGGCGTCGACGGGGGCCGTGACGTCCACCGTCGTGGCGACGGACACCTCCGCGACCCTGCGCTCGACGTCCACGAGCGGTCGCGGGTGCAGGTCGACCACCCGCACCCGGCCGGTGACGTCGAGTGCGACGGTGTCCCACAGCCCCAGGTTGACCATGCGCGGGCAGAAGTCCCACCAGTAGCCCATGCGGCTCTTGCGGGTCCGCACCAGGGACGTCCGGCCCATCTGGTCCTGCTCCGGGGGCGCAGGTGCGAGGACCACCCCCAGCTCGTTCGGGCCGTCGTCCCGCAGCAGGTCGCCGACCTCGAACGTCACGGGCGTCGACATGCCGACGTGGGTCCCGAGGACGACGCCGTTGAGGACGAACCGTGCCTCGTAGTCGACGCCCTCGAACCGGAGCCGGACCCGCCGACCTCGCCAGGCCGGATCGGTCTCGAACGTCCGCACGTACACCCAGGTGCGGTCGGCGACCCACTCGACAGCCCTGCTGTTCCTCCCGTGGTACGGGTCCTCGATGTCGCCCGCGGCCCACAGGTCCGCCTGCACGCTGCCCGGGACGTGGGCGTCAATCCAGCCGTGCGCGTCCCCGCGGGCCTTCTGGACGAGGTCCGCGCGGCTCCAGTCACCGGGCAGGTACTCCTTCACCTGCCAGGCACTTCCTCCGAGGTCGATCGTCGGCATCCTGGTCCTTTCTGAGGTCGTGCAGGAGATCGGTCTTCCTGGGCCACGGCGGCGGGACGGGCCGCTTCCCGCCGCCGTGCCCTCAACGTCGCGGTGTCAGCTTCCGTCCGCGGTGGCGGCGTCGTACGCCCGCACCGCCGCGGCCTGTGCGTCCGCGAGCGCCGCCGACGCGCTCTTCTTGCCGAGCGCGACGGCGATCTGGGCGTTGTTGAGCTCGCTCTGGATCGTCTCGCCGGCCGGCGAGGAGCCGAACGTGCGGCCGGCACCGACGACGTCGTAGTAGGTCGCGATGACCTCGTCGAAGTCGGCGTCCCCGGTCGACTTCACCCACTTCTCCCGGATCTGCTCGTCGCTGGCCGGGGACCCCGTGAAGATTCCTGTGAAGACACCGCCCGAGCCGGACACCGTCGTGGCGCGCGCCTCCCCGCCGGCCGCCCACGCGTCCGGCGACGTCACCGCGTTCATCCAGGCGCACGCCGCCGCGGGGTTCTTCGCGCCGGTCGGGATCGCGAACGCCGTGCCGCCCGCCACGGCGAACGGTGCGCCGTCCGGGTCCTTCAGCGGCACGGCCCGCACGTCGATCGTGTCCAGGTAGGGCGCCAGGACGTTCGGGTACCACTGCGCGTTGACCTGCGCCCCGACCTGGTGCTCGACGAACTGGTTGGCGTCGCCGAACGTGTCGAAGGAGTCCGTGTAGCTCTTGAGCTTGGCGTACCCGCCCTGCGCGTCGGTGATCCTCTTGAACAGCTCGAGCCCGGCGGCGTTGCGGGGGTCGTCCAACGTCGGTCTCCCGTCGTCGTCCACGACCTGGCCTCCCTGGCTGAGGATCCACATCCCCGCCGTCGGCTCACTGACGCCCGGGTCGAACCCGAGCACGGCGGGCACGCCCCCCGACGCCCTGTAGGTCTTGGCGACCGCGTCGAGCAGCACGTCGGGCCTCGACGTGTCGAACTCGCCGGGCTTCACTCCGGCCTTGTCGAGCACTGTCATGTCGAGCAGGATCGCCGGCGGCTGATAGAACTGCGGGGCCGCCCACGTCTTGTCCTGGTACCGCACGTCGCCGATGACCGACGGGTACCAGCGTTCATCGGCGTCCACCCGCTGCTCGTCGAAGCAGGCGTCCAGGGGCTGGATCAGCCCCTGCGCCGCGTACTGGGTGACGTACGTCCGGTCCAACTGCACGACGTCCGGCACCTGTCCGCTGGCCGCGAGCGTCGTGAACTTCTGGGTGTCGAACGCGGTCTGGTCGAAGTCGATCTGCACGTCGGGCAGTTGGGAGGCCGCGTAGTCCATCCGAGCCGTGCCCAGGTCGTCAGCGTTGTCGAACGCCCAGGCGTGGAGGCTGCCGCTCGGGGCTGCCGAGAAGTCGCTCACCTCGCCCGGCGCGACGCTGCCGCTCGAGCAGCCTGCGACCAGAAGGGTGGACGCCGCGCCGAGCGCGGCCATGATCTCCAGACGATGACGCATCCTTGAGTCCTCTGTGATCGGTGCGCCCGGGAGCTGCGGAAGACGGCTCCGGGCACAGGTGGCAGACCGGCGGGCGCGTCCTCGTCGTCGCAGCCTCGCCGGATGAAGCAGGGGGACCGTCAGGCCCCGTCGCGCCGGTCGCGGTCAGCGAC
>NZ_JBHTVZ010000003.1:196547-261450 GCF_042792715.1 Isoptericola sp. NPDC056618
GGGGGGGGCGGTCCGGGGTTGCTCCCGCCTGGCCGTTTGAGGCGGGGGCCCTGGCGGCCCGCGGGGGCGGGTCGGGGTCCCCCCCCCGCGCCGGGCGCGACGTCGGTCAGCGCGCGGGCACCGCGACGCGAGTGACGGGTGCAAACGCACGCGTCCGGTCAGACTCGTAGGCCGCGAGGATGACCCCGAGCACGTCGATGCCCTCGACGTGCGTGTGCATCGGGCGGTCACCGGTGAGCAGGCAGCGCGCGAAGTCGGCGACCGCGGCGGCGATGTCGTGCACCGGGTCGAACTTCATGGTCACCGGGTCCTGCCCTCGCAGCTGGTACGTGAGGCTGACCCCGTCGGACGACAGGGAGCCCTCGGACCCGACGAGCGAGAACTTCTCCGTGCCAGGCGCCGCCGGGTAGGCCCAGCTCGTCGTCACGTGTCCGACTACGCCGTTCTCGTAACGCACGAGCACCTGCGCCGAGTCCTCGCCCTCCATGAATCCGAGCCGATGGCGCGAGAGCATCGCCGTGACCTCGGTCGGCACCGCCCCGGCAAGGTGCTGGAGCAGGTAGACGGGGTGGTAGCCCGTGTCGATGAGCTCACCGCCGCCCGCGGTCGACGCGTGCGCCCGCCACCCCATGCTCTCCGGGGTGAAGTCGTTGTAGAAGCTGTCGGTGGTGCGCACCTCGTAGACCGTGCCGAAGGTGCCCTCCGTCAGGAGGCGCTTCGTCTCCGCCACGGCCGGGAAGTAGAGCTGGTTGTGCGCGCACATGATCGTCACACCCGTGCGTGCGGCTACCTCGGAGATCGCCTGCGCCTCGGCCAGCGTCAGGCACAACGGCTTCTCGCACAGGACGTGCAGGCCGGCCTCGGCGGCCGCGATGATCGCGTCCGCGTGCAAGTGGTGCGGCAGGCAGATGTCGACCGCGTCGAGCTCTGCCTCCGCGATCATCGTGCGGTAGTCGTCGTAGATCGCCACGTCGTCGTCCCCGCGACGACGCTCGGCGTTCTCCCGCACCGGGTCGGCGATCGCCGCGAACACCACCGCCTCCGGGTTCCGGCGGTAGCCCGCCACGTGCGCGCCGGCGATCCCGCCGGCGCCGACTAGCCCGATACGAATCTTGTCTGTCATCTGCGTCTTCCCTCTCAACGGGCGTCGTACTCGATGGTCCGGCCGGTGTCAGCGGCTTCGTTCGCCGCCACGACGAGGCGGGTGAGCTCGACGGCGGCCGCGCGGTTCTCGCTCCCGTCCGCCCTCCCCTGGATCGCGTCCACCCACAGCTGGAACGGGTGGGGCTGCGCGTCCGGGAGCTCGACCCGGGTCCAGGCGTCGCCGAACCGACCGCCCTTGCCGATGAGCTCCTCGCCACCGAAGCCGTGCAGGAGGGTCGCCTCGGTGCCCCGGACCTCGAAGGCGGAGGCGCCCGGAGTCGTCACGAAGCTCGCCTCGGCGACGCCGATCGCGCCGTCGGCGTACCGCGCCACGACCACGGCGTTGTCCTCGACCCCGTGGCCGGTGACGTCGCCGTAGGACGCGCTGACCGTGCTCGGGGCGCTCCCGAGGAACCGCTGGACGAGATAGGCGGGGTGGCAGCCGAGGTCCGTGAACGCGCCGCCGACGGCGGTGGACGGGTCGGCGAAGCGGTCGGGAAGCCAACCACCCAGCCAGCCGTCGTGGGCCATGCGGACACGCGCGTACGTGACCCTGCCGAGCTCGCCTTCGGCGATCAGCCGCGAGGCGGCGACGGTGGCCGGCTCCGACAGCCGCGGCAGCGAGACGACGAGCTGGACGCCCTGGGCCTCCGCCTCCTTGATGAGCGCCTCGCACTCCGCCACGCTCGGCGCGAGCAGCTTCTCCGTGTAGACGTGCTTGCCCGCCTGCAGCGCGCGGCGGATGACGTCCACGTGGTCTGACGTCGCGGTGGTCACCGTGACCGCATCGACCTCGGGCAGGGCGAGCAGGGTGTCGAGGTCGTCGACCAGCGGTAACCCCAGGGTCGCTGCCCCGTCCTCGGCGAGCTTCGCGTCCCGGTCCCAGCCTGCGACGAGCTGCGTCCGGGGGTGGTCCACGACCTGCCTGGCGTAGTCGTTCGCGTGAACGTGCCAGAACCCCGCGACACCGACTCCGATGCCTTCCATCACACCTCCATGTGTGTCCTACGCGGCGTCGTCGCCGCCTTCCGGGGCAAGGTGGCATCGTTACCACATACCGCCTTGCCCACGTCCCCCCGACAACGCGAGCCGGACGTCGGCGCACCATCCCTCCCGTGCGCCGACGTCCTGGCGTCGATCAGCTCCCGGACTTCGCCTGGTCGTACGCGCGCTGTGCGTTCTCCTGCGCGTCCGCCAGCGCCTGCTCCGCGGTCTTGTCGCCCAGCAGCGCGGACGTCACCGCGTTCACCAGCTCGTCCTTGACCTGCTGGCCGGCCGGCGACGCGCCGATCGACTGGCCGTGCTCGGCGACGTCGTAGAACGTCTGGATCGTCTGGTCGAGCCCGGCGTCGCCCGTCTTCTTGACGTACTTCTCCCGGATCTGCTTGTCGGCCTCCGGGCTGCCGGTGAACAGGCCGGTGTTGACGCCGCCATCGTCGGCCAGCGTCTTCGCCCGCGCGTCACCGGCGGCGAGCCACGAGTCGAGCGACGTGAGAGTCGTCGCCCAGGCGCAGGCCGCGCCGGGGTTCTTGGCTCCCGTCGGGATCACGAACGACTGTCCGCTCGCCACCGTGAACGGCTCGCCGTTCTTGTCCCGGAACGGGACCGCCGTGATGTCGATGTCGTCCAGGTACGGCGAGAGGACGTTGACGTACCACTGGTTGTCCACCTGGGCGCCGACCTGGTCCTTGACGAACTGGTTCTTCTCGCCGAACAGGTCGAAGGAGTCGCCGAGACTCTTGACCTTGGCGTACCCACCCTGGGCGTCGGTGATGCGCTTGAGATCCTCGATCGCTGCGGCATTCTCCGGCGTGTCCAGGGTCGGAGCCCCGTCCTCATCGAGGATCGACCCGCCGAGGCCCTGGATCCACAGCTCCGGGCTCCCGGCGGCCACCGGGTCCAGCCCGAGTACGGTCGGGTTGCCACCCTTCTCCTGGTACACCTTCTCGATGGCCTTGACGAGGCCGTCGATGTCCGAGGTGTCGATGTCGTCCGCGGAGACGCCGGCCTCCTTCAGGACCCGTGCGTTCACGATGATCGCCGGCGGCTGGTAGAACTGCGGCACCCCCCAGATCTTGTCGTCGTAGCGCATCTCGTCGGCCACCCACGGGTAGTACGCCTCGTCCGGGTCGATGTCCTGCGCCTCGTAGCACTTGTCGAGCGGCTGGATCAGCCCCTGGGCCGCATAGGTCGCGACAAACCGGCGGTCCATCTGCACGACGTCCGGCACGTTGCCGCTGGCCACGAGGGTGGTGAACTTCTGCGCGTCGAACGCCGCCTGGTCGAGCTGGACGTCGACGTCTGGCAGCTCCTTCTTCGCGTAGTCGAGACGCGAGGTCCCCACGTCGTCCGCGTTCTCGAAGCCCCACGCGCTCAGCGACCCGCTCGCGTCGCCGGAGAAGTCTGCGGCCGATCCTCCCGCCGCATCGGTTCCGGAGCCGGAGCAGGCGCCGAGAAGCATCACTCCAGCGGCCGCGGTGGCCGTCAGTCCCAGTACGTGCCTCTTCATTGATGTCACACTCCTCCGCCCGGGCTTCCTCACCCTGGGCCCCATGATGTGGGATCCTTACCACATCGAACGCTAGATGGATTGGCGGCGAGATTCAAGGTCTCGTCGCACGATTGGTCAGAGTTGGGCAGTCGCCGATGGCGCGCCTCGGCCACATTTTGTGGGATCGCTGCCAGAATGCCCTCCAGGCCCCGAGGCAATGCCGGCGGTCGGGCCGCTCGAAGCCAGCTCGTCCTCGCAGGCGAGCAGCAGCACACCGACGCACCACGCGTGGGAGAGCGTGAGCAGCATGCCCTTCGGCTGGAAGCAGTGCGTCTGGTAGAAGCGTTCGGAGACCATCCCCCGGTACGCGTTGAAGTCGCCGTCGAACCGCGCGACGAACTGCCGGAAGCAGCGAAGCGTGTCCTCGGCGCGGCGCGCCAGGTAGTCATCGTGGCGGCGCGCCGCGAGCCAGCGCAGCTCGTCGTGGCACACGAGGCCGTACGAGTGCAGGTGCTGGTTCGACGGCGACGCCTGGTCGGCGCCGAGCGACCGGAAGTCGTACTGCGCGAGCAGCGTGCCCGGCGCGAACCCCACGTCGTAGGAGTACCGGAAGGTCATGGTCCAGTCGGCGGCGCGCGCCGCCACGTCCACCCAACGCTCGTCCCCGGTCAGCCGCGCCAGGGCGACGTAGGCCAGGATCGCCGCGTACCCGTCCTCCGACGTCGGGGCGAGATCGACGTCCTCCGGCGCTCCGTGGAGGTACTCCGCCTCGACGAAGCGCGTGTAGTAGGCGCCGGCCCGCACGGCCGCCTCCGCGTAGCGCGGGTCGAGGGCGGCCTGCTCGGCAAGGGCCGCGACCCAGGTCAGCCCGGAGGCGCCGCGCCACGAGAGGACCTCGCCGGTCTCGGCGTCGAACACCGAGCCGAGGCACCCGTCGGCACGCTGTCGCGCGACGACGAGATCGAGGTTGCGGCGCACGGTCGCGGTGACCTGCGCGCGGAGGTCGTCCCCCAGCAGCGGGATGCTGCGGCCGGCGAAGAGGATCGCCTCCGCCAACGTCCGAGAGTGCAGCCCGCGCTCGATCGGCGTCCAGCTCTTGGCCCACCCGCGCTCCCGGTACCAGACTCCCCACAGGAAGCCGCTGGGCGAGCGCGCGTCGCAGACGAACCGGACCACCTTCTCCGCGGCCTCCCGGTAGTCGGCGCGCTCGACACGCGCCGCGTGCCGCAGGAGCGCGTAGGCCCACGGGATGCCGCTGATCCAGGCCACGTGCATCGCCTGGCGGTCGACGGGCCTCCCGTCCTGCCCGGTGACCCCGCGGTCGAAGCCGATCGTCTCGAGCAGGACCCCCGGGTCGGGGTCGTAGTGCCACTCGTGCAGGCCGTGCGCGGCGAGCCGCGCCGCCTCAGGGACCTCGACCCACGGGGTCTCCGGCGTACGGTCGGCCGTCTCCGCGTAACGGGCCCGGACGACGGCGGCGTGGTCGCCGCGGTCCGGGCCGAGCGCGAAGACGCGCCACGAGACCGTGACCTCGTGGCCGGGCTCGAACGTGAACGACTCCCGCACGGCCGGGCGCGGGGCGTCGTCCCCGTAGTAGGAGATGGGCCCCTCCGCGTACGGGAAGGACAGCCACACCGTGGCCCGGCCCTCGTCGTGCGCGAAGCCGAGCCCCGTCATGCCGAGCCCGGTCGTCTCGTCGGCCGCGAGACCGATCCCGTCGTCGTCGCCCCAGCCGCACACCAGCACCGTGGCGGCGCGGTCAGCCCGCAGCTCCCACCACGAGCTCGTCATACCCGCGGCGCCCGACCCCGCCGCCGCCCCGACCTCGAAGCGCGGGTAGGGCCGGTCGTTGTCGGCCGGGCAGTTCTCGCCGTAGAAGGCGCCCGGGACCAGCCACCAGGGGTCGGCCGCCGGGAACGACACTGATACCCGCAACCGTCCCCTGACGGCCGACCCCGTGGTCAGCCGGGCGGTCGCGGTGACCCCCCAGCCGACCTCGCGCTCGACGACCTGGACCATGGTCGCCACCCGTGAGGTTTCGACCGCAGCTCCGGTGGCGTCGTCGACCAGCTCGACCACGACGTCCGGACGTGTCACGCCTCGTCCTCGCCCGTCGCGTGGATCTCGGCCTCAGCATGTTCGACAGTCGTCTCCTCGCCCGGCTCCTCGTCCGAGGGCACGGGGCCCTCGAGCAGGTCGACGTCGGTGACGTCGCCTGACGCGGAGATGCGGAAGGTCCGGATCTGGTGCGGCGTGAAGCGCCGGGTGATGCTCACGCCGGCGAACGGCACCTCGATCGTCGCCTCGCCGTCCTCGCCGGCGATCTCGACGGCCCGCACGACCACGTCGGAGAGACCTCCGGCCGGCTCGTCCTCGGCGCCCTTCACCGCGGTGACCATGACGCGGCCCGCGCCGTCGTCCGCGAACGACATCTCCGGCGGGAGGTCGCCCTGATGGAACGACTCGGCCATGGCGCGCACGGGCCGCCCGAGCTCGGCGGCCCGCCGGGTGGCGCCGACGTCCTGCCAGCGCCCCGCGTGCGGCGCCAGGGCGTAGCCGAACTGCTGGACCCCCTGGTCCTGGTAGCGGTAGATGCCCTCAGGGTCCAGGGTGCGCGGGTCGTGCCACGAGTAGACCGGGCTCCGGGTGGCGGTGATGCCGATGCTCGGCACGCCGTCCGGAGTCGTGGCAGGAGAGACGTCGACGCCGTTCTTGTTGGTCAGCACCACCGTGAGGCCGGCGGGCTTCCCCTCGTGCTCGCCCGACAGGTCGACCCATCCCTGCACGGGCTCCTCCGCGCCGTCGACGGGCCGCTCCATGGAGCCCATGGGGATCTCGTAGCGGGCGCGCGGCGCGTCGAGCGCCACGGGCACCCGCACCTTCATCACGTGCGCCTGCTCGCGCCAGTCCAGCTCGACGTCGACCCGCAGCGTCGTCGCACCGGCCTCGAGGACGAACTCCTCGATCATGGTCGAGGAGCCCCAGCGGCGCTCGACCCGCAGCACGCCGCGCAGCGCACCGCGTTCGCGCACCCGCATCGACACGGTCTCCATCGGCGAGCCCGGCCACGCGTACGAGACCACCCGGTGGCCCCACGTGTCCGTCGGGTCCTCGCAGATCACCGTGTGCGGCTCGGCGCCGGTGCCGGCGACGAGGTCCATCCCGGTCGCCTTGTCCAGCAGCGAGGAGACCCACCCTGTGCCCGGGTCCACCTCCACGCGCAGGTGCTCGTTCTCCAGCACCGTGTCCGAACGGACGACGTCAGGGGCCGACGTCGGTACGCGCCCCGGCGCCAGGCGGTACAGGCGGTACCCGAACGCCGGGACCTCGGCGCGGAACGCGATCGCACCGCGGCTCTGGTCGTTGGTGGTCGCGACCGACTGGGTCTCCTGCGCCGGGACAGGGCTGCCGTCGGCGTCAACCACGTGCACGCCGCCACGCTGGGCGCCGAACTGGAACGGCACCGTCTGCGTCACCGGCCACGGGTGCGGGTTGAACACGAGCACGGGCTGGGTGGCGTCGTCGAAGGGAATGTTGACGCGGCGGGCGATCTCGTTGTGCGCCCGGACGATGATCCGCTTCGCGATCGCGGTCGCCTCGCCCAGCTGGTCCCGGGCGTCGTCGTAGGCGGTCTCGATCGCGGAGCCCGGCAGCGTGTCGTGGAACTGGTTGAACAAGACCTGCTTCCACGCGTTCTCGAGCCCGGCCCGCGGATACGGCCGGCCGCCGAGCCGCTCGGCGACGGCGGCCCAGCGCTCGGCGGACAGCACGGCGAACTGGGCGCGCTTCTGCCACGCCTTGATGCCGGAGTGGGCGGAGTAGCAGCCGGACGCGTGGTGCTGCAGGTCGTCGCTGCGCACGGGCAGCGTGCCGAGGAAGTCGTCCCCGCGCGCGAGCAGGTCGTCGAAGTACTCCCGGGGCGAGGCGATCCGCATGCGGCCGAACGAACCCATCCGGTCGAACCGGTGGATCGAGTCGATGTTCGCCTTCGTCGGCCCGCCGCCGTGGTTGCCGACGCCGAACAGCACCATCGCGGAGTCGAGGTCGCTGCCCATCGCCTGGAGCGACTTCTCGGTCTGGTGGTCGACCGGCCCCGGCGGGCTGCAGTACTCGAACGGGATCCGGTAGGCCAGCACGCGCGACCCGTCGGGCGCCTCCCACCAGAACAGCGTGTCGCGGAAGTCGCTCTCGTGCGGGCCCGGGCGCAGGAACATGTACGTGTCGAGCCCGTGACCGCGCAGGATCTGCGGCAGCATGACGTTGTGCCCGAAGGGGTCGACGTTCATCCCCACGGTCGCGCGCCTGCCGAACCGCGACTCGAGGAACCGCTGGCCGTACAGCCCGTGCCGCACGAAGCTCTCCCCCATCGGCATGTTGCAGTCCGGCTCGACCCACCAGCCGCCGGCGTTGACCCAGCGGCCCTCGCGGACCCGTTCACGGATCCGCTCGAACATCTCGGGGTCCGACTCCTCGACCCAGCTCAGCAGCACCACCTGGTCGCAGGTGAAGACGAAGTCCGGATACTCGTCCATGCGGTCGAGCGCAGACCGGAACGTCGCGCGTGCCTCCTGGTACCCCTCCTGCCATGGCCAGAGCCACACGGGGTCGATGTGGGTCGCACCGATCATGTAAAGGTCCCTGTCCGGGGTCGCAAGCGGTCGGGGTGTCGTCCCACGCTCGTCGCACGCACCCGACGGCGCGTTCGACATCGGTGCCTGGCTCATCGGTACTCCTCCTCGCCGGCGGCCCAGCGGTCGATGCTCTCGGAGATCAGGTGCAGCAGCAGGGTGTGCACCTCCTGGATCCGGGGGGTGGTGCTGCTGGGAGCCAGCAGCACGTGATCGGCGTACGCGAGGCACGCCCCGCCGTCCCCGCCTCCGAAGAGCACCGTCGTCGCTCCCCGGTCAAGGGCGGCGGCCAGCGCACCGACGACGTTCGCCGAGTTGCCGCTCGTCGTGAAGACGGCGACGACGTCGCCGGGCCGGGCGAGCCCCTCGACCTGTCGGGAGAACACGTCGTCGTAGCTGTAGTCGTTGGCGATGCAGGTCATCGTTGTGGGGTCGGTGCTGAGCGTCACGGCGCCCAGCGGGCGGCGGTCGGCCTTGTAGTGCCCGATGATCTCGCCGGTGAAGTGCTGGGCGTCGGCGGCACTACCGCCGTTGCCGCAGGTGTACAGGATGCCACCACGGTCGAAGGACTCGCGCAGCAGGTCCGCGACAGCCATCGCCGCCGGGACCAGCGCGCGCGCCGCCTCGCCCGCCGCCACGTGGTCGCCCACCTGGTCCGCGGCCCAACCGGTCGTCCGGGCGACCACGTCCGCGCTCATCCGACACGCTCCGCGGAGACGATCTCACGGGCGCCGTCGGCCACCAGGTCGAACGCCGCGGCGGCGGCGCCCGCGAGGCACACCTGGGCGCCGAGCGCCGAGAGGTGCACTTGGGCCTTCCGAGCCGCAGGCCGCATGGCGCGTGCGGACACGGCCTGTCGGAGAGGCTCCAGCAGGGGCGCTTCGGACGTGGTCACTCCCCCGCCGAGGACGACCAGGTCGGGCTCGAACACGTTCACGAAGTCGGTCACCGCGTCAGCGAGGACGTCGACCGTCTCGTCCCAGAGCTCTCGAGCCACCTGGTCGCCGGCGGCAGCCGCCGCAGTGACGTGCTCCGCCCGGACCTGCTCGCCGTAGGCCGCGAGCACGGTGTCCGAGGCTTGCGCGAGCCGTTCCCGGGCCCGCACCGCGATGTTGGTGCCCGACGCGTACGTCTCCAGGCACCCCGCTCGGCCACAGGGACACGAGCGGCCGCCGTACCTCACCACGACGTGCCCGAACTCGCCCCCGTTGCCGGCCGCGCCCTCGTGCAGGCGGCCGTTGATGACGGCCCCACCGCCGACTCCGGTCGACAGGGTGAGGTAGACGAGCGTCCCGTCCGGCACGGCACGGCCGTGCCCGAACCGGAACTCGCCCAGCGCGCCGAGTGTGGCATCGTTCTCAAGCCGCGCCGGAACGCCGAACTCCCGTTCCGCGAGGTCCACCATCGGCACCGCCGTCCACCCCGGCAGATGCAGCGGCGAGAGGAGCACGCCCTGCGCTGCGTCGAGCGGACCGCCGCACGAGATCCCCACCGCCAGGGGAACGGCGACTCCCTCGGCGTCCAGGGCGCTCCGACCGAGATCGAACAACCGTCGGATCACCGCGTCCGGACCCTCCTCGCGCCGGGTCGGGGTCACGCGGTGCCCCCGGACGACGCCGTCGGACCCGACGACGGCCGCCGCGAGCTTTGTCCCGCCGATGTCGAGCGCGAGCACCGCGCGCTCTGACAGCACATCGGTCATTTCTGTCGTACTCCTGTTCTCAAAGAGCCTGGGCTCTGAACGGGCTCGCTCAGCCCTTGCGTCCTGTCGTGGCGATGCCCTCGACGAAGTGCCGCTGGGCGAACGCGAAGATGATGAGCATGGGGATCGTCACGAGGAGCGCAGCGACCATCACGTACTGGTAGTCGCCCTGTCCGCCGTTACCTGGCGCGTACTTGGTCATCGCGTAGGCGATGCCGAGCGGTGCGGTGAACTTCTCCGGCGACCCGGCATTGAGATAGATCAAGGCGGCCTGCAGGTTGTTCCAGCTGGCCTGGAACTCGAAGACGAACACGATGACGAACGACGGGATCGACAGCGGCATCACGATCTTCCAGAACATCCGCCAGTAGCTCGCTCCGTCAACGCGCGCCGCCTCGAACAGCTCGCGAGGCAATCCCATGTAGAACTGCCGTTGGAGGAAGATGTAGAAGGCAGACCCGAAGAGGTTCATCGCGAAGAGCGGCACCCACGTGCCGACAAGCCCGAGGTGCTGCCAGATCAGGTAGTTGGGGACGAGCGTCACGGCGCCGGGGAGCATCATCGTCGCGAGGACCAGGACGAACAGGAAGTTCCGTCCCGGGAACCGGAAGTACGCGAACCCGAACGCCACGATCGAGCTGGAGACCGCCACGGACACGGCGGCCAGGAGCGCGATACCGAGACTGTTGAAGAGCCAGTTCCCGACCGGAAGCTGCTGGAACACCTCGACGTAGTTGTGCGGCTGGAAGGTCTCGGGCCACAGCCTGTTGTCGAAGACCTGCCCCTTCGGCTTGAAGCTCGCAGCGAGCAGCCAGGCGAACGGATAGAGGAACAGGCACGAGACAAGGACCAACAGCACGGTCACGACGGGGCGCCGCCAACGGCCCCCGTTCTTGTCGCGGCGCACCGGCCGGCCGGCCGGCGGCCCCTCGGGTGCCGCCGGGACCTCCGACGAACGCCGCACCGCGTCGTGCTTCTCGATCGTCGCCATCAGCGATCACCACCCTCGTAGTACACGAACCGGTTGCCGAACTTGAGCTGGAACACGGTGATCGCCATGACGATCACGAACATCAGCCACGACATCGCCGCGGCGAACCCGAAGTCGAACTGCCGGAAAGCCTGCTGGAACAGGTAGACCGCGTAGAACAGGGACGATTCGGGCGACGTCGAGGACTGATCTCGCCAGAAGAGCAGGTAGGCCTGGTCGAACATCTGCAGGGCCGCGATGGTCAGCACGAGCAGGTTGAAGAACACCGCGCTCGAGATCATCGGCAGCGTGATGTTGAAGAACTGCCGCGCCGGGCCGGCGCCGTCGAGGGAGGACACCTCGTACAGCTCGCGGGGCACGTTGTTCAGCGCCGCGAGGAAGATCACCATGGTGCCGCTGACCGTCCAGAGCGTCATGAGGACGATCGAGGGCTTCACCCACGCGGGGTCCACGAGCCACTGCGGCCCCTGGATGCCGAACACCGCAAGTCCCTTGTTGATCGCTCCGGAGTTGCCGTTGAGCAGCAGGAGGAAGACGGCCGCGGTGGCGACCGCGGGCGTCATCTTGGGCAGGTAGAAGAGCGTGCGGAAGATGCCCGCGCTCCGGCGCCCGGCGCGGTGCAGGAGCAGCGCGAGCAGGAGCGCGACCACGATCTCCAGGGGCACGGCCATCACGGCGTAGAACAACGTGTTCCGCAGCGACAGCATGACCTTCGGGTCGTCGAAGAGCCGCGCGTAGTTGTCGATCCCGGCCGGCGCCATCGTTCCCGTGACGAGGTTGTAGTGGCTGAAGGACACCGTCAGGCTGAAGACCATCGCGCCCACGGTGAAGATGAGGAACCCGACGATCCACGGCGAGATGAACAGGTACCCGGCGACCGCCTCGCGGGTGTTGTACTTCTTGGCTCGCCGACGCGGCGGCTGCACGGGCGGCGTCGCCGTGCTGCCCGACGTGGTGAGGTGCGTCATCGCACGACCTCCCTGGTCTCCTGGACTCGGCGCTCCGGCTTTGTGGGCGCCCGATGTGGCATCGTTACCACACGGCACTGTAACCGCGTTCACAGCGATGCGGCAAATGCCGTCGTCACAGCCGCGGTAGCGACCACGACCGCCGTCCGAGGAGGCACCACGACCCGGCGCTCCCCGCCCGCAGAGCGCACCACGGCGAGCGACTCCGCGGCCCCGGTGTTCCGCAGCGTGACCCGGACCTCGCCCTGCGGGCCGGCAGCCCGCTCGACAAGGACCGCGTCCCCCGCGTCGACGTCGAGTCCGACGTCCGCCCCGACGCCCTCGACCCGCTCTCCGTCAAGGAGCGCGCGAGCCACCAGCGGGTGGGCCGCGTCGTGACCCGCCACGGCGACGGCGCTCGCGGAGACCTCCCCGGCGGCTGCCGGCGCGAACCGGTACGAGAACGTGGTGCGGCCGCCCTGGCGCGCCTGGAAGTTCGTGAAGTGCAGGTTGTTCATCACCCAGCTGTCGACCGTGCCGTCCGCCGGCTCCCACCGTCGGCTCCAGGCCCCGATCGGCTGCCGGCCGAGGCGCACGAGCGGCGCGTCCGTCGTCGTCCACACGACGCCGGCCTCGGCGCCCACGACGCCGACCGCGTGCTGGATCGAGAACCAGTCCATGCTCGTGTCCGGCAGCTGCTCGGCGCCTGCCTCGTACACCGCTCCGGCCGTCTCGAGGAGGAAGCGCGGCTGCGGGACCGCGAACGGGAACGTGACGAACACGCTCTCGGGCCCGGACCGCACCGGCTTGTCGATCGTCACGCGGTACTCGACGCCGTTCGCCCCGTCGAGCACGTGCAGCTCGTGCTCGTGGCGACTGAACCCCTCGATGACGGACGTCCAGGCGAGGCTCGCGCCGTCGTCGTGCTCTCGGACCTCCGGCACGCCGACGACCAGCCCGTGCCGGGGCTCGAAGGCCGGGCCGGGGTGCGCAGGGCTGAACGCCTTGGGGTCCGTGAGCATGGGGTGCGGCGGGTCCGCCACGATCTGCTCCGCGACGACCGCGCCGAGGCCGGCAGGGCGGGAGCGGTCCACGAGCTCCCGGCCCTCGATCAGGTCCACGAGCGAACCGACGCCACCCCGTGCCCGGTCCACGACGACGTGATACCGGCCGCGCCGCAGCTCCCACCCGGCGGTCGCCCGGCCGGTGACGGGCACAGGGCGGACGACGGCTCCGCCCGCAGGGACGTCCGCCACGACCGGTCGCACGGAGGAACCCTCGAGCTCGACCCAGGCGACCGCGCGCCGTCGTCGCGCGTCGGCGTTCACGACGACGACCCCCCCGGACGGGCACTGCTCCACGGGCGTCGGGCCGGGAGCGTCCCGGCGCAGCCAGCCACGGTGCAGCATCTCCAGGGCGACGTCCCGGGCACGGTCGTAGGCCTCGTAGGCGTAGCCGGCCTTCGCGTTCCAGTGGCTCGCGTTGAAGACGGAGTCGGGGGCGCTGTAGGTCTCCCAGGCGCCCCAGGTGTGCTCGCCGAAGAGGGCGAGGAGCTCCTCGACCCGCGTGAGCTCCCGGTGCAGCTCCTCGTCGGCGCGGAGGAGCACGGGACCACGCCGATAGCCGATCACCTGGGCCAGGGGCACGGCGGACGGGCCGGAGGCCTCGGGGCGGTGACCTGCTCGGACGAGCGACGTCGCCAGGGCTTCCTCGGCGAAGCGGTGCAGCCGCCGCGCCTCGCGGTAGACCGCCACCTCTCGTGCCGTCGACCCGTGACCGTGGCTCCACCAGTCCGACCACTCGCCGCGGAGCACCGGGGGCGGGCCGACCCGCTCGGCCTCGAGACGGTCGAGCGCCTGGTCGGCGGTCGCGGTCGACATCGGTGTGCCCGGGTGGCGGGCGTTCCACGCGCGCACGACGTCGAGAAACCGCGCGGTCGGCCAGCGGTTGTCGTTCGCCGCGTGCACCACTGCCGTGGCGTACGGCCAGTCGGCCCGAGCCTCCAGACCCTCGCAGAACGCCTCGATCTCGGCCACGGCACGGCCGGCATCGCCGTCGACGATCCCCCACTCCTCGCCGTACCCGTAGTGGGTGGACAACAGGGTGCGCACCGTCCGCCCGGTCGGCCCCTGCCAGTCGAAGACCGACGGCTGCCTGGCGGGCGGCCGGCCGTGGTCGGGGTTGAGCGCCATGACGAGCCGGTCGAGACCGTGGTCGAGCATCGCGTCGACAGCGCCCCAGGCCAGGCCGTTGACGTCGCCGTGCTGCACCGTGCGCACCTCGAGCCCGCGGTCGCGCAGGACGTCCAGCGCGCGGTAGGCGGCCTCGATCTCGCGGATCCCAGGCAGCTGCGTCATGTTCAGGTAGCCGCCGGTGACGGCGACGTGGCCCTCGCGAGCGAGCCGCACGAGGCGGTCCACCCGATCGGGCGGCGCCGACCGCACGAACCCCAGCACGGGGCGGGCGGCCTCGAACGTCCAGCGGAACGCTCCCGGTCCGTCCGGATCGGATCCCTCAGCGAGATCGAGGACGCGGTCCACGATCGCCCGGTGCGCCCGGTCGACGAGCCGGGGACTCTGGGTGTAGCCCACGTCGTGGTGCGTGTGGGGAACCATCAGTACCTGCGTGATGCGGGGCATCGCACTCCTTCGTGCGGGTAGTGGCTGCTGCACTCTGGCATCGTTACCATAGCCATCCATGACCGGAGGAGCGAAGGAGTCCCGGACGGCAGCATCGCCCGCCGCCGACGCACGGGGCGGACGAGCCGCAATGCCGACGACCAGCGTGGACGTGGTCGTCTACGGCGGAACCGCGGCGGGCGTGTGCGCCGCGGTGGCCGCGGCCGAGGCCGGCGCGAGCGTGGTCCTGCTCGAACCCGGGCGCCATGTCGGCGGCATGACCAGCGGCGGTCTCGGCTACACGGACGTGGGCGACCCCCGCGCCCTCGGCGGACCCGCCACCGCGTTCCGCGCCGCCGTCGCCGAGCACTACGCCGTGCCCGTCGGACGCTATGCAGGGCCCGAACCCCACGTCGCGGAAGACATCTTCAGCCGCTGGCTCGACCGGGCGGGTGTCGACGTGCGGCTCTCGGCACCGCTCACCGGATGCGACCGCCGCGGGTCCGCGATCATCGCCGTGCGCGCGGGCGAGGCCGGGAGCGAGCGCGAGTACCGGGCGGCCGTCTTCGTCGACGCGGGCTACGAAGGGGACCTGCTCGCCGCGGCAGGCGTGCCGTACCGAGTGGGTCGCGAGAACCGGGACCTGCACGGCGAGCAGTTCGCGGGCCGCCAGGAGCTGCTGCCGGGCCGGCACAACATGCCGCCGTGGATCTCGCCGTTCGTCGGCGACCCGACCGGCGAGCAGGAGGGCGCCCTCCTCCCCCAGCTCAACTCCGCCCCGTTGGTTGACGTGGGCCGAGGCGACGGGCAGGTCATGGCGTACGGCTACCGCGTGTGCCTCAGCTCGGCCCCCGACCGGGTCCCGTTCGACGCCCCGGAGGACGACGACCCCGCCTACTACGAGCTCGGACGGCGGCTCTTTCGGCGCTGGGCCCGCGACCGGGTCGAGGTGCCCGCCGGCCGCCTCGTCGGCCTGGAGCCGAACCTGCCGGGAGGTCTCGCGGACGGCAACTCGCTCGGCCCGTTCTCCCTCAACGTGCTCGACGGCAGCGCCTCGGCGTACCCGGACGGTGACGCCGCGACACGCGCGGCGATCACCGAGCACCACCGGCGGCACACCCGCGGCATGCTGCACTTCCTGGCGCACGACCCGGAGGTGCCCGCGGCGGTGCGCGCCGAGATGCAGCGCTGGGGCTACGCGCCGCGCGAGTTCGCCGACACGGGGCACCTGCCTCACCAGCTCTACGTGCGCGAGGCCCGACGGATGGTCGGCGCCACCGTGCTCACGGAAGCGGACCTGCGTGCGGGGGTGGTCCCCGCGGACACGGTCGCCCTCGGCTCCTACCACCTGGACGTCCGCGAGGTGCAGCGCTCCTGGCGCTGGGTCCACGAGCACCCACGGCCGATCGGCATGGTGTTCACGGAAGGCTATCTCTCGGTACCGGTGCCCCGGTACGGCATCCCCTACCAGGCCCTGCTGCCTCGCCGGGAGGACTGCGCGAACCTCGTCGTCCCGGTGTGCCTGTCGGCCTCGCACGTGGCGTTCTCGTCGATCCGCATGGAACCCCAGTACCAGATGCTCGGACACGCGGCGGGGATCGCGGCGGCCCACGCGGCCCGACGCGACGGGCTCGTGCACGACGTCCCGGTCGCCAACCTGCGTCGCTCGCTCGAGGAGACCGGGCAGGTCCTCACGACCTGACGGCGACGGTCGCCGCCTCAGGCCCGCAGCGCTCCGAGACCGGCGGCGTCGATGACCCCCGCCGGTCGACCTGCGAGCTCGAGCGAGAGCCGGGAGGCGGCCTCGAGCTCGGCGGCGTCCGCCGCGGCGGTCTCCAGGTCCGCCGCGGCCACGAGCGCGCCGTGCTGCGCCAGGAGCATCGCGTGCCCGCGCGCGGCGGCCGCACCGACGAGCCCAGCGAGCTCGGCGCTCCCCGGTGGTGCGAACGGCACGAGCGGGACGTCGCCCAGCCGCATGACGCGGTACGGAGTGTACGGCGGCAGGGCCGCGAACCCGTCCGCGCCTGCGGGCAGGCACGCGAGCGCCGTCGCGTAGTGGGAGTGCAGGTGCACCACCGCACCCGCCCCGTGCCGGGCCGCGTAGACCGCCTGGTGCATGGCCGTCTCCTTGGTGGGCCGCGCGCCGGAGCGGGTGACGGGATCGGCACGGACGACTCCGTCGTCGCCGACCAGGACGAGGTCCGCGGGCTCCAGCGCCGCGAGGTCTGCCCCCCGCCGTGTCACCAGCACGGCACCCGGGAGCCGCACGCTGAGGTTGCCGCTGCTGCCGGGCGACATCCCCGCGGCGGCCAGCCGCCGCGCGGTCGCGACAATCGCGGACCGGGAGGCGGAGTGGTCGTCGAGCGTCTCGTGCCTGTTCATGCCGAGGCCTCCCAGGCGTCGTCGAAGAGGGTGGGGCCCCCGAAGTTGCCCGACTTGAGCAGCAGGGCGACCGCGGCTCCGTCGCGACGGGCGTCACACCACACCAGACCGGGCCCGACGCTGCGTGCCAGGTTCAGCTCACGGACGCCCAAGGCCTGCACCACGGCGCCCGAGGTCTCGCCACCGGCCACCAGCACCTCGCGCACCCCGAGCTCGGCGACGGCGCGCGCGGCGACGGCGGCCAGCACCGCCTCGGCCCGGTCGGCGTCGGCCTCGTCGACGGGGCCGGGCGGACGACCGTCCCAGGACGTCACCAGTACCGGTCCGTCCCCGCCCGCATAGGCAGGCTGGAGCTCGTCCTGGACGCGGTCGACCTCGGCGCCCACGTCGGCGGTCGGGTCGATGACGACCCGCGGCCCGCTGAAGGCGTGGTGCTGCGCCCGGGTCGCAGCGGAGAGCGATCCGGACAGCACCAGGCGTCGACCGGTGACGGCCACACCAGTCCCGCTCGGGCGGCGGGGGGCACTGCCACGCCGCGCCCAGGCCGCGGCCAGCCCGGCCCCGCCGTGCAGCGCGATCGGTGCGTCGCCGGCGACGATCGCCTCCAAGGCCGCGGCAAGGACGTCGAGGTCGGCGTCGTCGCGCGCGTCGCAGAGCACGTAGCCGTCCTGCGGCGCCGCGCCGAGCGCGTCGGCCACCGCTTCGGGTCCGCGCTGCAGGCTCTCGGTCGTGACCGCGACGACGGGACGCGGCGTCTGCGGGCGCAGCAGCTCGACCAGCCGCGAGTCTCGCATCGGCGTCCGGGGGTGGTCGGCCATCGAGGTGTGCTCGAGCAGCTCGTCGTGCACGTACAGACGCCCGTCGCGGACCTTGCGCCCCACGCTGGGCGTCGCCGGGGTCCCGACGGAGCGGACGGGCCCCTGGACCGACTCGGCCACCACGAGGGCGATCGCGTCGCCGATCGGCCCGACGTTGCCCGCGGGGGTGGAGTCGAACGTGGAGCAGTACTTCTGGTAGAGCAGGCCGGCGCCGCCGGCGACCAGGGCGCGCGCCGCCTGCGCGGCCTCCCTCGCGGCGTCGGCCGGTGCGGTCGTGCGGTTCTTGAGCGCCACGACCACGCAGTCGCGCCCGTCGGCGAACAGTCCTTCATCGCGCGCCTCGTCGTCCGGTACGCCCACGAGCACCGTGGCGCTGCGGCCGGTGCGCCAGACCTGCTCCGCCAGGTCCGTGGCGCCGGTGAGGTCGTCGGCGACGACACCGAGCGCCCGCCTCATGCCTGCCCCACCGGGACGACGACGCCTGCACCGGCGCCCCGCGGTGCATCGAGCTCCTCGGCTGACGCTCGCGAGTCCGTGACGAGCGTCGTGACGTCGTCCCAGGTCGCGAAGCGGAACGGCGCCCGCGAGGCGAACTTGGAGCTGTCCGCCAGCACGACGACCCGCTGGGCGGCCGCCACGAGCGCGCGCTTGATCTCGGCGTCGGCGCCGTTCGTGCACATCACCCCGGACGTGTCGAGCGCCGTCGCCGACAGGACCGCGACGTCGATCACGTGCCCCGCGAGCGCCTCGACCGCCGACCTCCCGGCGAAGCTGCGCGTCTCCGGCACGTACGTGCCTCCCAGCCCGACCAGGTCGAGCTCACCGCGCGCCGCCACAGCGGTGATCGCGGGCACGGAGTGTGTCAGCACGGTCGCGCCCGCGGGCAGTGCCGCCACCGCGTGGAGCACGGTGGTCCCCGCGTCGAGGGCGACGACCGCGGCACCCGCGACCAGCGGCGCCACGGCCTCCCCGATCTGCCGCTTGGCGGCGACGTCACGGCGGTCGCGTTCCTCGTAGGGAAGCCCGTGCGGGCTCCCGACCACGCTCGCCCCGCCCGACACGCGCCGGGCCAGTCCGTCGGCCTCGAGGCGGCCGACGTCGCGGCGGATCGTCATCTCGGAGACCCCGAACGTCTGCGCAGCCTCCGCGTAGGAGACGTAGCCGGACGCGTGGAGCACGCGGAGCAGCTCTTCCTGGCGACTATGCGCGACGGCATTCACGCAGACATCGAACGGTCGCCGGTAACCGCATGTCAAATTCTTCACACCTGATTGGACTGAGTGTTCAGATCCTCACATACTGGGAACGTGACCACCCGGACCGTGCTCGGCATCGACGTCGGCACGACGAACACGAAGGCCGTCCTCGTCGACCCTGCCGAGCCTGGGCACGCGATCGCCGCGTGCTCTGCCCCCACCCCGGTGGACGCCGCGAGCCTCGTCGATACGGTCGTCGACCTGGTGCGTCAGGTCCGCGGCGCCGGCGGTCCACCACCCCCGGCCGCGGTCGGCATCACCTCGATGGCCGAGACCGGTGCCCTCCTGGTGGACGACGTCCCGGTCGGCCCGCTCCTGCGCTGGCAAGCGGGCAGCACGACGGCCTTCGACGGCGACCCCTCCCTGTATGCCGCGACCGGCGTCCCGCACCCGCGCAAGACACCGGTCGCGATGCTGCAGGCGCTGCGCGCCGCAGGCGACCCCCGCCTCATGTCCGGCAGAACGTCCGGCCGGACCCGGTGGGCGGGGGCTGCCGAGCTCGTCGGCCACGCGCTCACGGGGCGGCTCGCCACCCATCCCACGCTCGCCGCACGGACCCTCGCGTACCGGAGGCCTGCGCCCGGAGGCGCGCTCCCGGAGGCGTTCGATCCCGACCTGCTCGCCCTGTGCGGGCTGCGGCCCGAGGACTTCCCCGAGGTGCTGCGGTCCGCTGAGCCCCTCGGGCGCACCGGGACACCGCTCACCGCGCTCCTGCCCGCCGGAACTCCCGTCGTGCTCGCGGGCCACGACCACGCCGTCGCTTCCTGGGCCGTCGGGGTCCGCGCGCCGGGCGATGTCGCCGACTCCCTCGGCACCACCGAGGCGATGTACGCCCTCGCCGAGGGCGCGCCGGAGGTGGCGGCCGCCCGCCTCGCCGGCGTGAGCCTCGCCCCCGATCTCAGCGGGAAGCGCACCTCCGTGCTGGGCGCGAGCGCCACCGCAGGCGCCGTCCTGGAGTGGTTCGCCCGCGAGCGCCAGGTCGACCTCGACGCGCTCGACCCGCTCGCCCTCGCGGGACTCCGGGACCGCGCATCCGACGTCGTCCACCCCTACCTTCGCGGTCGCCAGTGCCCGCTGCCCGACCCGGACATCCGGCCCGGCGCGCTCCCTGTGGACGACGCCGTGGCGCTCGGCGCCGTGGCGCGCGGGCTGGCGCTGCAGGCGCGCTGGATGCTCGAGACGGTCGGCGACCTGGCCGGCCCGACCGCGGTGCCCGTCGTGATCCCGGGCCCACTGCAACGGTGCGGCACCTGGCAGGCAGCCCGTGACGGCCTGCTCGGCACCGTGGTCCGCTCCGCGGCCTTCCCCGAGGTGGCGGCCGCCGGCGCGGCGCTGCGGGCCGCCGCCCTTGTCGACCTCGCGCCCTCGGACGCCACGCTCCCTGTCTCCGCCCCCGGTCCGGACCGCTCCTGGCCCGACGCCCACGAGACCTACACCCGGTTCCTGGCGACCGCCCGGAACCACCAGCCCAGAAAGCAGGACTCACGATGAACGCACCCACCCTGGACGCCATCGCCACCCCCGGCGGAGGGTTCGCCATGGTCGCGATGGACCAGCGCGAGAGCCTCCGCGACATGTACGACAAGGCCGGAGCCGGCCGACCCGTCGACTCGGTCCTCGTCGACTTCAAGCTCGCGGTGGCCGACGCTCTCGGCGCCGGAGCGAGCGGGTTCCTCATCGACCGTCACTACGGCTTCGAGGACCTGCGCTCGCGCGGGACCCTCCCCGCCGGCACGGGTCTCATCCTCGCCGCCGACGCCCTCGACCAGCAGGACGGCGGTCCGGTCCAGGACACGGACCTCGACGAGGCCGTCGTCGGCGGCCAGGTGGACCTGACGGGTGTGGCCGCGCTGAAGCTGCTGGTGATCTGGCGGCGTGACGAGCAGCGGCAGCGCCGGATCGACATGGTCGCGCGGTTCGTCGCCGAGTCGCGGCGCCTCGGCGTGCTGTCGGTGCTCGAGCCCGTCGTGCGTGCCACGGATCGCGAGCTCGCGGACGGCTCCTGGGATCAGCAGGTGGCGATCTGCGAGGCGGCCCACGAGCTCTCCCCCCTCGGCGCCTCGCTCTACAAGGCCCAGGTCCCGCTGAGCGGGCAGGGCACGGCGGACCAGCAGCTGGCGGCGAGCCGTGAGCTCGGCGATGCCGTCAAGGGTCCGTGGGTCGTGCTCTCGCAGGGCGTGCGGCAGACGGACTTCCTGCCGGCCGTGCGCGCGGCGTGCGAGGCGGGCGCCAGCGGCTTCCTCGCCGGGCGCGCGCTGTGGTCGGACGTCGTCGGGCTCGACGACGCGGCAACCGCGCTCGCCGAGCGCTCCGTGCCGCGCCTGGAGGCCCTGCGTGCGACGGTCGACGCGCACGCGACGCCGTGGACCGCCCGATGACCGCGCACGTCGGGATGCTGCACACGGTGCCGGCGCTCGCATCGCGGATGGACGCTGACCTGCGCGTCGCGGTGGACGGCCCGGTGCGTCTCACCCACGTCGTGGACGCCGAGCTGCTCGACGGCGCGGTGCGCAACGGCGTCGACGCGGAGACCCTGCGCCGGACGCGCGCGCACCTTCAGCACCTGGAGGCCGAGGGCGCCCGCACGATCCTGGTGACGTGCTCGTCGATCGGAGAGGTCACCGACGAGGCAGCGATCGGTGTCGGCGTGCCCGTCGTGCGGGTCGACCGCGCGATGGCGGCGCACGCCGCCGCGCTCGCCTCCGCACCCGGTGCGGGCGCTGGTGGGATCACCGTCCTGGCCACGCTCGAGGCGACCCTCGGCCCCACGTCCCGGTTGCTCGCCGCTGAGCTCTCGGCGGTCCCGGGCGACACCGCGGTGGCCGCCCAGCTCGTCGAGGGGGCGGCCGAAGCCCGGGCACGTGGCGACCAGCCGGCGCACGACCGGCTCGTCGCGGAGGCCGCGGCACAGGCGGTGGCGGATGGGGCGGCCGTCGTCGTCCTCGCCCAGGCCTCCATGGCGACGGCCGTCCCCGACGATCTCGGCGACGTCCCCGTGCTCACCTCCCCGGCGTGGGCGGTCGGAGCGACCGTGCGCGCGGCCGGCCTCACACGGCAGGCGGCGCGATGAGCAGCCGCGGCGTCGAGCTGCTGACGTACACCGACCGGCTCGGTGGAGACCTCGTCGGACTGCGCCGTCTGCTGGACGGTCCCCTGCGCGCCTTCTCCGGGGTCCATGTCCTGCCCTTCTTCACCCCGTTCGACGGTGCGGACGCCGGCTTCGACCCTCTCGACCACCGGGCCGTGGACCCTCGGCTCGGTCACTGGCCGGACGTCGCCGCCCTCGCGGACCGCCGCGAGGTCACGGTCGACCTGGTGGTCAACCACGTGTCGAGCGGTTCCCCGGAGTTCGTCGACTGGCTCGAGCGCGGCGCCGACTCCCCGTACGACGGAATGTTCCTCGAGTTCGACGACGTGTTCCCGGACGGCGCGAGTGCGGCGGACGTCACGAGCTTCTACCGGCCGCGCCCCGGTCTGCCGTTCACGGCGTACCCGTCCGCGGACGGCACGCGTCGGCTGGTGTGGACCACCTTCGCGCCGAGCCAGGTCGACCTCGATGTCGCGTCCCCGCAGGCGGAGGCCTACCTCCAGGACGTCCTCGGGCTGCTGCGGCAGCACGGCGTGACCACCGTGCGTCTGGACGCCGTGGGCTACGCGGTCAAGACACCGGGCACGTCGAGCTTCATGACCGACGAGACCCTCGCCTTCGTCGAGCGGATCACGGCCGTCGCCCGGAGGATCGGGCTGCGCGTGCTTGTCGAGGTGCACGCGCACCACAGCCAGCAGCAGCGGATCGCGCCGTTGGTCGACCTCGTCTACGACTTCGCGACACCACCGCTCCTCCTGCACGCCTGGGGCACGGGAGACCTCGGCCCGATGCGGCGCTGGCTGAAGGTCCGCCCGTCGAACGCCGTGACGGTGCTCGACACGCACGACGGGATCGGCATCATCGACGCCGGACCGTCCGGCGACCACGCGGGCCTGCTCGACGAGTCGCAGATGGCCGCGGTGTTCGACCGCGCGGCCGAGGCCACGGGCGGCCACTCCCGGCTCGCGTCTGTCGTCCCGCAGTGGGCGACGATGCCGCACCAGGTCAACGCCACGTTCCTCAGCGTGCTCGGAGAGAACCCCGAGAGTCTGCTCGCGGCGCGTGCCCTCCAGCTCTGGCTGCCGGGAGAGCCGCAGATCTACTACGTCGGCCTGCTCGGCGGCACCGACGACCGCGCGCTCGCCGCTGCGACCGGCCAGGGCCGCGAGGTCAACCGCCACAGGTACTCCCCGGAGGAGGTCGCAGCAGCGCTGGAGAGCGACCTCACGCGGGCGACCCTGGCCCTGGTCCGTCTACGGACCGAGCACCCGGGCTTCGGCGGCGACTTCCGGTGGAGCTCACCCGGCCCGCGCGCACTGCGCTGCGAGTGGACCCATCCCGACGGCAGCGCCCGTCTCGACCTCGACCTGTCCGGCGTCCCCGATGCCAGCCCCTCGTTCCGCATCACGCTGCAGGACCACGAGAGCACCCGGGAGCTCTCGAGCCTCACCGACCTCAAGGAGCTGCGATGACCACCGGCCACGACGGCCCCCACGACGCACCCGCGATCACCACCGACGAGGGCGGGCGGTTCGTCGTCCGCGCCGGCCATTACGCGGTGCGGGGCGCGCGCGGCCGCCACCGCGTCGAGGTCACCGATCCCGCCGGTGACGACGTCCGCTTCACGCTGAGCCTGGTGGCCGCCGCGCACCGGACGGACGTCGACGACGAGCTGTGGCTGCCGCAGCCGCTGGAGGTGGACGAGCTCGACGGGACCGTCGTCGTCACCGCGCGCGCCCGCTCCGCGGCGTGGCAGGAGCACGTGGTGCGCCTCGTGTGCGCGCCCGATGCGCTCCGTCTGCGCCTGGAGATCTCGGGCCAAGGACGGATCACGGACGTCACGCTCGGCGGCGGCCCGATGCTGCTCGCGACCGGCGCTGCAGGCACGTTCCGGTCGGGCGCGGCTTTTGACACGGTGTACTCCCCGGTGCCCAGCGAGCCCCACGCGCCCTTCCGCCCGGCCGCCGCGGCGGTGCAGCTCGGAGTCGTCGGTGACGCCGACCCGGGCCGGCTCAACGCGGTCTTCTCCCCGCCACCCCTGGTCGTGGGCCTGGGCCGCAGGGAGCGCACGCCCGCGTGCCCCTGGTACGGGCTGTCGGTCGTGTGCGCCGTGCAGGACGCCGCCTTCACCACCGTGCGGTACGAACCGCTGGACGGGGCCTTCCTGATGCGGCTCACCTACGAGGGCCACACGGCCGTCGACGGGCGCTGGACCTCACCCGACCTCGTGCTGCGTCCCGCGGACGGCCCGGAGGACACCATCGACGACCACCGCCGCGAGCTCGAGGCGGCCGGCTGGGTGCACCCGGCGCCGGCGCCCCCGCGGTGGGCGCGTGAGCCGATCTTCTGCGGCTGGGGCGCTCAGGTCTCCGACGCGGTGCGACTGGCACGCGGCGGCGACGTCGGGCTCCCAGCGGGCGTGCCCGCCGGCCAGGACGCGGCCCCGAGCGCCGCGGACCTCGCGACCGCCGAACGCTACGACCGCTGGCTCGGGATCCTGGCCGAGCACGACGTGCGCCCCGGCACCGTCGTCGTCGACGACCGATGGCAGGCCCGGTACGGCACCTGCGAGCCCGACACCTCCAAGTGGCCCGACCTGCGCGCCTGGATCGCCGACCGGCACGCCGACGGCCAGCGGGTGCTGCTGTGGTTCAAGGCCTGGGACCCCGAGGGCCTGCCCGCCGAACTGTGCGTGCGCACGCCCGACGGTCGCCCCGTCGCGGTCGACCCCGGCAACCCCGCCTACCTCGACCGCCTCGGCGAGATCGTCCACGGGCTGCTGTCGCCGGAGGGCCTCGACGCCGACGGGTTCAAGCTCGACTTCACCCAGCGCGCGCCGTCGGGCAGCACGCTCCGCGCGGCCACCGACGACGCCACCCACGGCGGCGTATGGGGGATCGCCGCCCTTCACCGGCTTCTGTCCACGATCCATCGCGCCGCGCACGAGGCGAAGCCCGACGCCGTGGTGGTCACGCAGGCGATGAGCCCGCTCTTCGCGGACGTGGGCGACATCGTGCGGCTCAACGACGTCCTCGAGCGCGACCCCGCCGGGCGTCGCGTCGGGGTGGTGGACCAGCTGCGCTACCGCGCCGAGGTGGTGCGCCGGGCGCTCCCGCACCACCTTCAGGACACCGACCAGTGGCCGATGCCGAACCGCTCCGAGTGGGCGGCGTACGCTGCCGAGCAGACTGCGCACGGGATTCCCGCCCTCTACTACGTGACGTCGATCGACAACTCGGACGAGGACGTCCGCGCGGAGGACCTGGCCGCCGTGGCGGAGCAGTGGCGCGCCTACCGCAGGACCCTGGACTCATGAACGGAGCCGTGAACCGCACCATGCACTTCATCGAGGTCGGCCCGGGGGTCCATCGCTTCGAGGACACCTGCGCGGTCTACGTCGTGCGGGCGCTCGACGATCCCGGCACGGCGATCGCGATCGACTTCGGCGCCGGTGACGTGCTCGACCACCTCGACGAGATCGGTGTCGACCGGTTGGCGGCGGTGCTCATGACGCACCACCACCGCGACCAGGGCCAAGGTCTGCCCCGCGCCGTCGCCGCCGACATCCCGGTGTGGGTGCCGCCCCAAGAGGTGGACCTCTTCTCCCGCGTCGACGAGATGTGGCACACCCGCACCCTGTGGAACGACTACAACCTGCGGCAGGACACGTTCTCCGTGCGGGCGCCCGTGCCGGTCGCCGGCACCGTCCCCGAGTACCGGACGGCGTCGTTCGGCGGCGTCGACGTGCGCACCGTCCCCACGCCCGGGCACACGATGGGGTCGGTCACCTACCTCGTCGAGCGCGCCGGGCGCCGGTTCGCGTTCACCGGCGACCTCATCCACTCCCCCGGCAAGGTGTGGTCGCTCGCCGCGACCCAGTGGTCGTACACCGAGCTCGAGGGACCGGCAATGACCGTGCTGTCCACCCTGCTGCTGCGCGAGGAGGAGCGTGCCGATGCGCTGCTGCCCTCGCACGGCGCCCCGATGACGAGCGGGGCGGACGACGCCCTGGCCCTGCTCGGCGACCGCATGCAGGAGTACGTCGACGCGCGGCGGACGTCACCGTGGGACCTCGCGGACCGGCTGCACCGTCCCTTCGTCCGGCTCACCGAGCACCTTCTGGTGAACCGGTCGGCCGACTCCTGCTCGTACGTGCTGCTGTCGGACGACGGACCCGCACTCTTCATCGACTACGGCTACGACATGACCACCGGCTGGCCCGCCGGCACCGACCGGGCGGGGCGTCGCCCCTGGCTGGCGTCCCTGCCGGCGCTGCGGAGGGAATTTGGGGTGACCTCGGTCGAGGTGGTGCTCGCCACGCACTATCACGACGACCACATCGCCGGCTGCAACCTGCTCCGGGACGTGGAGGGCACCGAGGTCTGGGTGCCCGAGCACGTGGCCCCGATCATGGCGGACCCGATGCGCACCGACCTCCCGTGCCAGTGGTTCGAGTCGACCCCGGCCGACCGCGTCCTCGACCTCGGGGGGACGGTCCGCTGGCGCGAGTACGAGATCACGACGCACGACCTTCCCGGCCACACCCGCTACGCCGCGGCGTTCGAGTTCGTCGTGGACGGCGTCCGGGTGCTCGCCACCGGCGACCAGCAGGCCGCCGACGGCAAGGATCCCGCGCACCCGGAGGTGCTCAACTACCAGTACCGCAACCGCTTCCGGCGGGGCGACTACGTGGCGAGCGCCGAGCTGTACCGGAGAGTCCGTCCCGACCTGCTGGTCACCGGGCACTGGAAGGGTCGCTGGGTCGACGACGCCTATCTCGACCTGCTCGCCGCGCAGGGTGCCGCGACCGAGCGCCTCCATCACGAGCTGCAGCCCGAGGACGACGATCTGCGCCCGGACGACGGCAACGTGGCGCTTCTCGAGCCGTACTACCGCAGGGTCGAGCCCGGTGCGACGCACCGGGCAACCGTCGTCGTGACGAACGTCCGGCCCGAGACCGTGCCCGCGCAGGTCACGATCGCGGTTCCGGCCGGGTGGGAGGTCCGCTCCCCCCGCACGGTCGACGTCGAGGTGCTCCCCCATGCCTCCCGGTCGCTCACGTTCGAGCTGGTAGCGCCGGCCCGGCCGCGCCGCCGGGAGGTGCTCGCCGCCGACGTCGTCCTCGACGGCACCCGGCTCGGCGAGGCGTGCCACGCCGTCGTGGACGTCGAGGACCGCTCGGTGCCCGTCAGCCTGTGAGCGCGCGGGGCCCACCCGGCCGCGTCACACACCCCAGCCGGGCAGGTCCTCGACGTCCCGGTACCCGCGCAACGCCGGGAAGAGGACGGCAGGGGCGGCCAGGGCGACGAGCCCGGCCGCCAGGAGGGTGGGTCGGGGACCCAGGGCGTCCCCAAGCAGGCCGCCGGCCAGGGCCCCGAGCGGGAACAGCGCCATGATCACGACCCGCATCGTGGCGTTGACCCGACCGAGGATCCGTTCCGGGCACAACCGCTGCCTCATGCTGACGTTGGTGATGGCGTAGACGATCTGTCCCAGCTCGCCGGCAGCCATGCCGAGGATCACGAGCGTCACCGACCACCCCGGGCGGGCGCCCGCGACGAGGACGGTCAGCGGCCCCGTCACCGCCAGCGCCGCCCAGACGACCCGCGCCGAACCGACGCGGTCGGAGAGCGCCGGCGTCACCGCGGCGCCCACCATCGCGGCACCGGACCCGGCGGCCACCACCAGCCCCACACCCCACGCCGGAAGGCCCAGGGTGCGCGCCAGGAAGATCATCGTGACCGCCGAGGCGACCGCGAACGACAGGTTGCTCAGCGCGCTCGCCACGGCCAGGGACCGCAGCACCCTGTTGCGCATGACGAACCGCATCCCCTCAGCGATCTCGGCGCGCAGGGTGCTGCCCGGTCCCGTCGGCCGCGGCGATGGCTCCCGCGCGCGGATCCCGAGCAACGAGGCGGCGGACGCCGCGAACGTGAGTGACTGCACGAGCACGACGTTCGCGGGCCCCGAGCACCGAGACGAGGACTCCGCCCAGCCCCGGCCCCGCCACCTGGCCCCCGGAGCGGAGCAGCTCCATCACCGAGTTCCCCGCCAGCACCCGGTCCTTGCTGACGAGCGCCGGCACGTAGGCCTGATAGCCCACGTCGAAGAACACCCGGGCGAACCCCACCACGAGGACGACGGCGAGGAGCTGGGCCATCGTGAGCACGCCCCACCAGGCGGCGACCGGCACCGAGAGGAGCGCCACCGCCCGGACGACGTCCGCCGCGATCATCACCGGCCGTCGACGCATGCGGTCCAGCCACGCTCCGGCCGGAAGCCCGACGAGGAGGAACGCGATGGTCGACGCCGCGCCGAGCAGCCCGACCTCGAACGCCGTCGCCCCGAGCGCGTCGATCGCCAGGAGTGGGACGGCGACCCCCGCCACCTGGGTACCGAGCTGGCTGGTCGTCTGTCCCGCCACGAGCAGCCGGAAATCCCGGTGGTGCATGAGGGACCCCGGTGGCCCACCACCGGGGCGCGATACGGTCGCCCTCCATTGTGGCAACGATGCCATGTATCTATGTGATCACACGTCGTCGAGGGGGCGCAAGGACCACTGCTGGTCTCGGTGTTGATGGACTGGCATCGTTGCCACAACCTGGGCCAAGATGGGTCGGATGAGGGAGACGCAGTCACTTGACGGTGATGACTGGCAGCTTCGCGAGGCGATCGGCGAGAGCTGGCGGTGGTACGTCCGGCACGCGACCAGCGGGGACAGTAAGCGTGCCAACAGCGTCACGGCCGCCGCCGTCGACTCCACGTCCTACTCCGCGCAGTCGCCCTGGCTCCCCGCCCGGGTGCCCGGCAGCGTGCTGGAGGACCTGGTCCGCGCAGGCGAGGTGGCCGACCCACGGTTCGGGCGCCAGAGTCGCGCCGCGGAATGGGTTGCCGACCGCTGGTGGGTGCTGCGCCGGCGTGTGCTGGTGCCCGTCCTGCGCCAAGACGACCGGGTGTGGCTCGAGCTCGACGGCTGCGATCCCGGCGTCATCGTGCACTGGGACGGCCAAGAGGTGGCGAGCACCGACTCGTTGACCGCGAGCGCAGACGTCGAGCTGGGCCGCGCCGGGGACGCGAGCGTCGGGACCGGGTGGCACGACCTGGCGCTCGTGCTCCCGCCCGCGACGCGCACCGAGCCGCAGGTCGGCCGCACCGACCGGGTCCACGTGCTGGCCCCGCGGCTGGGGCAGGGCTGGGACTTCACCCCACCGATGCGCCACCAGGGTGTCTGGCGCTCCGTGCGCCTGCAGGTCGGCCGCGTCCGCCTCGGCTCCCCCGCTGTGCTGACCACGGCCGGCCCCGCGACCGTCAACGTGCGTTTCGACCTCGATGCGGACGCCCCCGTCGACGTCGAGGTGGATCTCCTGAACGCGGACGGGTCGCTCGTCCGCCGGCTCTGGGAGGACCGCGCCGACCCGGGCCCGTACGCACGCACCGAGCCAGGCGGCGACGTCGAGCGGTGGTGGGCACGCGGTCAGGGTCCGCAGCACCTCTACCGCGTCCGGGTGGTCGTGCGCACCGATGACGGCGAGAGCATCTGCTGGGAACGCAGCGTCGGTTTCCGCGACGTGCAGTTCCGACGCAACCCGGGGAGCCCCCAGGGTGCCCTCGCGTACTCCGCGGTGGTGAACGGTCGAGCCGTCGACCTCGTGGGCTGGAACTGGGCCCCGGTCGACACCCAGCACGGAGCCGTGCGTGCCGCACGCGTGCGGCACCTGGTACGTATGGCCGCCGCGTCCGGCGCCCAGGTCCTCCGTGTGTGGGGTGGAGGACTGGTCGAGACCGAGGAGTTCTACGACGCCTGCGACGAGGCCGGACTTCTGGTGTGGCAGGAGTTCTCGCAGTCCAGCTCGGGGATGCAGAGCGCCCCCGCCGGCGACGACGCTTTCGTGACGCACGCGATCGCCGAGGCGGAGCGCGTGGTACCGCGCCTGGCCTCGCACCCCAGCCTGGCGCTCTGGTGCGGTGGCAACGAGCTGCAGGACGAGCAAGGCCCGCTCGACGACGATCGATCCCCCGTCCTGTCGGCGCTGCGCGACGTCGTTTCCCGCCTGGACCCCGGCCGCCACTGGCTGCCCACGTCACCCAGCGGTCCCGAGTTCCACCACCGCGCGGACCGCATCGCGGCGGCACCCGACGACCAGCACGACGTGCACGGCCCGTGGGAGCACCAGGGCCTTGCCGACCACTACGCCCTCGCGAACGCGGGGACCTCGCTGGCGCACACCGAGTTCGGCGTCGAGGGGATGACGAACAGGCGCATGCTGGACCACACGGTGCGCGCCGAGGAGCAGTGGCCGCCTGGCAAGGACAACCCCGCCTACCGCCACCGCGGCGAGTGGTGGAACAACGCCCCGCTGGTGCGCGCGGCGTTCGGCGACCGGCCGGACGACGTCGGCACGGTCCTGCGCGCGAGCCAACACCTGCAGGCGACCGGCCTGCAGTACGCCGTGGAGGCCGACCGTCGTCGGCGGCCCCGGTGCGCGATGGTGCTGCCGTGGCAGCTGAACGAGAGCTTCCCCAACGCGTGGTGCACCGCGGCCGTCGACTGGTCCGGCGAGCCCAAGCCCGCCTTCCACGCCGTCGCCCGGGCCTTCGCCCGTGAGCGCGTGACCGTGCGGGTCGACCGTGCGACGTGGCCGCAGGGAACGACCCCGACGGCATCCGCCTGGGTCTGGTCCGACGTCGGCGTGGCCGCGGGGTCGATCGTGACGCTGCGGCTGCGCGACGCCTGGGGCACGATCCTGGCCGAGAGCTCGGCGACGGTCGCCGACGACGTGATGCTGCCGCGTGGCGCCGCGGCGCTCACCCTGGACGGCCTGGAGGGGCGACCAGCGGTCCTCCTGTGGGAGGCGGACTGGGTCGCACCCGACGGTCACCTCGTCGACCGGGAGCGCCAGGTCTCCTCGCTCGGCCCGGACCTGGCACCCCTGCTCGACCTGGCGCCGGCCGTCGTCGAGCCGAGCCTGGTCGCGGACGGCGACGTCTGGACTCTCGACCTGCGCCACGTGGCGGGACCCGCGGTCGTGGGCCTCGCCCTGCACGACGGCCGCCGCGCCGATGTCGCGGGGTGGCCGGAGCTCGTACTGGACGACCGCCCGCTCCTGCCCGGGGAGAACCGCACGGTGACCGTGCGGTGGCGGCACGACGACGACGCGCCGCGATCCCTGGTCGTGGACGCCTGGAACCTCGCGGCCATCCGGCTGCCCGAGGATGGAGGAACGGCACGATGACGGCATTTCCGGACGGCTTCCTGTGGGGAGCCGCTACCAGCGCCTACCAGGTCGAGGATGCTCTCGGATGACTGGCGGACGAGAGTCCGCGCGAGCCGAGAGGAACGGTCGCGGCGTGCCCGGTGCGGTGCGGTGCGGGCTCGTGGAGGGCTTCTACGGGCAGCCGTGGTCCCACGACGAACGGCTCGACTTCCTCGGGTGGGGCGCGGGCGCAGGGTTCGACGAGTACCTCTACGCGCCCAAGGACGACCCGTTCCACCGCGAGCGATGGCGCGAGGAGTACCCCGAGCCCGACCTCGCGCGGATCGGTGAGCTGGCCAGGGCCTCGACGGCCCGCGGAGTCCGGTTCACGTTCGCGCTCCATCCCGCTCTGGACATGCGGTTCGCCGATGACGACGAGCACCGCGCGCTGGCGCGCAAAGCCGAGCAGGCGTGGCGGGTCGGCGTGCGCTCGTTCTCGCTGCTGTTCGACGACGTACCGATGGAGCTCGTCGACCCGGGTGACCGCGTCGCCTTCGGCGACGGGCCGGAGGGCGTGGGCCGCGCCCACGGTCGGACCGCAGCGCGCTTCGCGGCGAACGTCCTGCGGCCCCGCGGGATCGACGCGCCGCTGCTCGTCTGTCCCACGGACTACGCGGGCAACGACCTCACCCCCTACCGGGCGGGGTTCCGGGCCGAGCTGCCCGCCGAGGCGGTCGTGCTGTGGACGGGCCGCGACATCGTCGTCGGGGAGGTGACCCGGCAGGACGTCGATGCCGCAGGAGCCGCATTCGGTCGCCCTCTGGTGCTGTGGGACAACTTCCCGGTCAACGACTTCGACCGGTCCCGGTTGTTCCTCGGCCCGCTGACGGGCCGTACCGACGACGTCGCCGGGTCCGCACTGGTCGGCATCGTCGCCAACCCCATGGTGGAGCCGCTCCCGTCGCGGTTCGCGCTCGCGTCGGTCGGCCGGTGGGCGCACGACCCGCAGGGCTACGACCGGTCGGCAGCCGGACGTGACGCCCTGCTCCGAGTCGCGGGCGAGGCGGCCGAGCGCCTGGCGCCGCTCGTGCGGGCGTGCTCGGCGTGGCCCCCGTCCGCCCCGCGCGACCCCGAGCTGGAAGCGTGGTGTGCCCTGGCGCTCGAGGGGGACGAAGCCGCGCGACACCACGCCGTCGAAAACTTCCGCCTCTTGTCCTTCGTCCGTCCCGCGGTCCCGCCGACGCCCCTCGACAACGCCCTGGGTCCGTGGATCGACGCGGCCGCCAGGGCGGGCGCGGCGGGAGCACTCGCGTGCGAGCTGCTGGGCGACCACCGCGCCGGCGGTGCGGCGGTCGACGAGGAGCGGGTCAGCGGTCTCCAGCGACAGCTCGCCGCCGTCGAGGCGGCCACCGAGGACGTGCTGCGGCCCGTCGTGGCGTCGTTCGCGCACGCGGTGCTCGACCGTCTGGGCGCGGACGTGCCTCCCGTGCCGACGCGGAAGCCCGGCACGAGCAGCGAGCCCCCGCTCTGACGGGTGGCGACGCGCGTCGGTCCGCGTGCTTGCCGGTCAGGCGGTCACGCGGACGGACGGCGCCGCGGTCGACCCCCGCTGGACCACCCGCGCGGGGAGCACGATGGTGCGCGGGAGCGCGCTGGGGTTGTCGATGCGCCCCAGAAGCCGTTCCACGGCGGCGTCACCGAGCGCCCCCGCGTCCTGGGCGACCACGGTGATCCCGGGGCGCACCAGCGACATCCAGGGGGCGTCGTCGAACGCGACGAGCGACACGTCGTCGGGGATCGAGAGTCCCAGGTCCGTGGCGGCGCGGTACGCCCCCTCGGCCAGGACGTTGTTCGCGGCGAAGATGGCGGTCGGCGGCTGGTCGCTCTGCAGCAGGCGCCGGGCCGACTCGCGTGCGTGGTCGGTGCTCCAGCCCGACGGCACGACGAGGTCGCGGTCGAGCTCTTCACCGGCGGCCTCGAACGCCTCGACGTAGCCCGCGCGCCGTTCGCGGCCGGTGGTCCAGTCCGTCTCGTCGATGAAGAGCGCGATCCGCCGGTGGCCCTGTGCGAGGAGCGCGGCGGTCACCTGGCGCGCGGCGCCCCGGTTGTCCACCACGACCGCGTCGCAGGCCCCGGCCGCGAACTGGCGGTCCACCTCCACCACCGGGATGCCGTGGCCCTCCAGGAACTCGGTCACCGACGCCGAGACGGGCGTCACGACGACACCCGCCACGCGGAGCGCGACGAACCGTTCGGCGGCCGACACCTCGCCCGCCACCTCTCCGCCGTCGTCGGCCAGGAACATGGCGTATCCGGCTCGGCGCGCTGCGGCACCGACGCCTGCGGCCATCTCCGCGTAGAACGAGTTCCGCAGGTCGGAGACGATGACCCCGATCGTGCGCGACGTCTGTTGCTTGAGGCTGCGCGCCATGACGTCCGCGACGTACCGTAGTTCCTGCGCCGCGTCGAGAACCCGTTGGCGGACCTGCGGCGCGACGTAACCCCGGCCGGTCAGGGCGCGCGACGCCGTCGATCGGGACACCCCGGCCAGCTCGGCCACGTCCTTGATCGTCGCGCGATGACGGACGCCGTTCGACCGCTCACCGTTCCCAGGCTCCGTCGCCTCGGCCATCACCTCACACCCCTCTGCACGAAATCGTGTCCATATTGCACCATCGGCGCTAGCCCCCGTCGGGCTCCGACACGGCCGGGACCTTGGTTGATCCCGTGAGGGAACGATCCCATACTAGCGCCCATGCATTTCGCATCGCGTGGGCGCCGGCGCCCCAACGTCGTGCTCGTCCACGTCGACCAGTGGCGGGCGGACTGCCTGTCGGGCGCCGGGCACCCGGTCGACTCCACGCCATGGCTCGACTCCCTCGCGGGGAACGGCGTGCGGTTCGACCGCGCGTACACACCCAGCCTGACGTGCGTCCCCTCCCGGACCAGCATGCTCACCGGCCTCGCGCCCGCACGAACCCGCCGCGTCGGTCGGCTACGTGGACGGCGTGCCCTTCGACCTGGGCACCACGCTCGCCGGGTCCTTCCGCGAAGGCGGGTACCAGACGAAGGCGATCGGCAAGATGCATGTCGCCCCCGACCGGCACCGCGCAGGGTTCGACGACGTCGTCCTGCACAACGGCTACTGCCACGACTCACGCGTGCGCACCACCGCCGTCGACTTCACGGATGACTACGTGCCCTGGCTGCGCCGGCAGACCGGCGACCCGACCGCCCACTTCATCGACTGGGGCCAGGACCCCAACGCCGTTCCCGCACGCTCCTGAGACGGGCCGGAGGCCCATCACCCCACCAACTACGTCGTGACCCAGGCCATCGAGTGGCTCTACCGGCGCGACCCCAGCGCTCCGTTCCTGCTCTACCTGTCGTTCGCCGGCCCGCGCGCGTCCTACACCCCACCCGCGTGGGCGTTCGACCGTTACCTGCACGACGACGCCAACGGTACCTACCAGCCGCTGCGGTCCGACTGGGAGGACGTCTGGGAGCCCTGGAAGACCGACCACGAGCCGGACGCGCACGACGCCGCGTACGACGACCTGACCGCGCGACGCGCGCGCGCCGGGTACTTCGGCAACATGACGCACATCAACGCCCAGCTCGGCCGCTTCCTCACGGCGCTTCGTGAGTTCGGCGATGCGTACGACACGTACATCGCGTTCACCTCCGACCACGGCGAGATGCTCGGCGACCACGGGATGTGGCGCAAGGGCTACCCCTACGAAGGCTCCGCGGGTGTTCCGCTCCTGGTGGCCGGGCCTGGCATCGACGGCGGAAGCACCTGCTCCGACCTGGTCACGCTCGAAGACCTCATGCCCACCCTCCTCGAGCTCGCCGGCCTCTCGGTCCCCGACGGGATCGACGGCCGGTCCAACGCGCGACGTCTCCTCGACGGTCCGGGACCCGAGGCTCCGCACCTAGCTCTCCACGGCGAGCACGTCATCTTCGGGTTGTCACTGCAATGGATCGTGACGCCGCGGTGGAAGTACGTCTGGCGTTCCGACGACGGCACAGAGCAGCTCTTCGACTTCACCCGGGACGGAGAGCGGCGGGACCTTGCCCGCTCCCCCGACGGCGAGCACGTCCAGGTGCTGGCGGCGCTGCGGAGCGCGCTGGTCCAGCGCCTGCGCGACAGGCCGGAGGGGTTCGTGTTCGACGGGCAGCTCGTCGCCGGTCGGCCGGTGTCGCCGCTGCTCGACCTTCCGGTCGCGGCGGAGCCTGTGCGTGTGCCCGGTGCTGGGACGGCCATGCTCTGAGGACGTGACGGGCGCTGAGGTCAGGAGAGCGCAACTCACGGAGTGTCCGGTCGAAACCATCCTGTGCGGAACACTGCGACGGCGACCGAACTGGGCAGTCGGAGAGAATCCTCATGCTTCCCCCGTACGCACCCTGACCTGCGGTGACGCGACCGTGGAGGGTGCGTACGGGGTGCGTACGGGGTACCTACCCCGTACGTTTTCGGTAACGCACCCGAGAGACCATCTGCGGCATGGACCTCAACGCCGTCGCGGCTGACCGGACTCCGACGCTCGTCGGACCTCTGTCGTGCCATCAGGGCGGGAGCTTCGCGGGGGAAAGAGCGGTGGTGGGGACTCCCCACCACCGAGAGTTCCCGGTCATTACGTGGAAGACCACGGTGGTGATGACTCATCACGACCGTGCGACCGAGCCGCCCCAGTGCTCAAGCGGACGGCCGCAGATCGCTGGGCCGCGGTGTCAGCGGCCACGCCGATTTCGGGGGCCCCAACGGTGGTGAGGAGTCCTCACCGCCGCAGCCGTCACCGGCTTCCTCGCCGGGAAGCCGTCGGTCCTGCAGACTCCGCAGGACCGACGGGGTTCCGGGATTGCGAGGCGCTCTCAGGCCCCGAACCTCCCCCGCGCCGCGGGTATGACGACAGCAAGCCGCTCGCGTAGCTCGTCGAGATCGACGCGGATGAGTCTGCCCACGCGGTATCCGGTGACGGTGCCGTCGGCGATGCGCCGGCGGACGGTCTTCACCGAGACGCTGAATTCCTCGGCGGCTGCCGCAAGATCGACGAGCCGCCCGTGCGCTCCGGGCCGCTCCTGGACCGTGACGGTTCCCATGGCACCTCTCCTTCCCGGCGGCACCCATGTGCCGCCCTCGCGACACAGGTGTTCACGCGTCCCCACGTCCGGACTCGAGCTCCGACAGCACGGTGGCGCTCATCCGCGCGGCGAGGTCGATGTCCCGCGCCATGGTGGCCTTCTGGTAGCGGAGCACGACGTTGACGTCCGAGTGCCCGCCGCGCCGCATCAGCTCGGCGAGCGTCGCGCCCTCCTGCGCGAACCGCGTCAGCCCGGTGTGCCTCAGGTCGTGGAACCTGTACCCCGCGGGCAGCCCGGCCACCTCGACCCGGGCAGCGGCCCAGGCCGAGTGGAACGTCGTCGACGACATGTGCTCGGTACCCCGGGACCGCAGCGGCACGATCGGCGCAGTCCACCCCGGGGCCACGTGGGCGTCGAGGTGCTCGCGCAGCCGCTCGATCATCAGCGGCGGCACGGCCATCGACCGCACGCCCTTCTCCGACTTCGGGTCGGCGAGCTGGCCGGTGGTGCCGTTCTTCTGTCGCCGCACGTACAGCGTGGCGGCGGTGCGGTCGGCGTCCCAGACGACGTCGCGCCGCTGCAGCCCGAGCACCTCGCCCCGGCGAAGCTGGCACCACGCCGCGAGCAGCACGGCGACCCGCCACGGCTGCGGCAGAGCTTCGTGGAGCGCGTCGACCTGCTGGGGCGTCGCGACGTCATCCTCGGGCGTGTGGTCGGCGTCGTGCCGGACGGAGCGACGCGACGGCGTCGGGACGTCCGGCATCGCCTCGAGGAGGCCATCGCGCACGGCGGCGCGCAGGATCATCTTGAGCATGTCGACGGCGTCGCCAGCGACCCCGTTGTGCGTCGCGCCCGGCTTGAGCACCGACGGCCGCGCCACGATCTCCGCCGTCAGCGCCCGGACGACGGCAGTGTCGATGTCCCGCACCCGCACGTCGCCGAGCGGCTCGAGCAGGTAGTTGTGCACCCGCCCGCGGTAGACCATTACGGTGCCCGGGCGCCGCGGCCGGCCGCCCTTGCCCGGCTCGTGCTGGACCCGCTCGAGCCACGCCAGCGCGTACTCGCGGAAACTCACGTCCCGCAGCGCGGCGGCCGCCGCCTCCGCCTCCCGCCGCCGGACCGCATCCTCGGGCGACTCCCACTCCCCGCGCGCGATCGCCGCGTGCGTTTGGTTGAGGAACGCCCGCGCGTCCGTCTTCGTGAGGAACGTCAGCGGCCGGTCGTCAGCCGTGCGCGCCGAGTACACGTTCCCGTCGGGTCCCCTGTACCGCGCCTGCCACCGCTTCGACGGCAGCTGACGGAGCATGCCCCATGCCTCGCGACGCTGTCGCGCCGCACCCTTCTCGGCCATCTCGATCCTCCTGGTTCGTGCCACCCCCGTGCCACATCTCGTGGCACGGAGGGGGTCCTTCTGTCTCTAGGTGTCCAGGCCTCACCAAGACAGAAAAGAGGCCCGGACCTGCGGAAACTCGCAGATCCGGGCCTCTGACCAGGCGATCGATCGGTGACCGATTCGTCCCGATTGCTAGAAGTTGATCATGTGCCCCACGATGCCGTGGATGGACTCCTGCAGCGCCTCGGACAGCGTCGGGTGCGTGTGCACGTTCCGCGCGACCTCGTCGGCCGTGAGGTCCCACTTCTGCGCGAGGGTGAGCTCGGGCAGCAGCTCGGAGACGTCCGGGCCGATCATGTGGGCGCCGAGGAGCTCGTTGTACTTGGCGTCGGCGACGACCTTGACGAACCCGGTGGGGTCGCCGAGCCCGTGGGCCTTGCCGTTGGCCATGAACGGGAAGGACGCGACCTTGACGTCGTAGCCCTCGTCCTTGGCCTGCTGCTCGGTGAGGCCGAACGACGCGACCTGCGGGGAGCAGAACGTGGCGCGCGGCATCATGCGGTAGTCGCCGAGCGTCTGGGTCTCGGCCCCGCCGATGGTCTCGGCGGCGACGACGCCCTGCGCCTCCGCGACGTGCGCCAGCATGAGCTTGGCGGTGACGTCGCCGATGGCGAAGATGTGCGGCACGTTGGTGCGCATGTGGTCGTCGATCGCGATGGCGCCGCGCTCGGTGAGCTGGACGCCGGTGTTCTCGAGGCCGAAGCCCTCGACGTTCGGCGCGAAGCCGACGGCGGACAGGACCTTGTCGACGACGATCTCGCCGGGCTTGTCGTCCTTGACGCCCTTGTAGGAGACGGTGACGGACGAGCCGTTGTCCTTGATGGTCTGGACGGCGGTGGAGGTGAGGAGCTTGATGCCGAGCTTCTTGTACTGCTTGGCGATCTCCTTGGAGACGTCCGCGTCCTCGTTCGGCAGGGCACGGTCGAGGAACTCGATGATCGTGACGTCCACGCCGTAGTTCTTGAGGACGTAGGCGAACTCCATGCCGATGGCGCCGGCGCCGACGATGGCGATCGACTCCGGCAGGTCGCGCGTCATGATCTGCTTCTCGTAGGTCACGACGTTCTCGGACAGCTCGACGCCGGGGAGCAGCTTGACCTGCGAGCCGGTGGCGATGATGACGTTGTCGAACGTGACCGTCTCGGTGCCGCCCTTGTTCAGCGCGACCTCGATGGTGTTCGCGTCACGGAACGTGCCGCGGCCGTCGTACTCGGCGATCTTGTTCTTCTTCATGAGGAAGTGGACGCCCTTGACGCGGCCGTCCGCGACCACGCGGGACCGGTCGAACGCCTTGCCGAAGTCGAACGTGACGTCACCGGACATGCCGAAGAAGTCGGCCTGGTGGTTGAAGATGTGGGCGAGCTCCGCGTTGCGCAGCAGCGCCTTGGAGGGGATGCAGCCCACGTTGAGGCAGACACCACCCCAGTACTTCTCCTCGATGATGGCGACGGACTTGCCGAGCTGGGCCGCACGGATCGCGGCGACATAGCCGCCGGGGCCAGCCCCGAGGAGGACGACGTCGTAGTGGGAAGCCATGGGCCCAGCCTATTAGCGCGCGCCACCCCCTGCGGCGTGACGTCCGTCGCACCTCCCGCGCGACGTCGTCGGGCCCGGACTACCGCACGGAGTCGACGCCCAGGTTCGCGAGCTCGTCGGCGCGCTCGTTCCCCGGGTCGCCGGCGTGCCCCTTGACCCACACCCAGCGCACGTCGTGCTTCGTGACCTCGGCGTCGAGGGCCTGCCACAGGTCCACGTTCTTCACAGGCTTCTTGGCCGCCGTCGTCCAGCCGTTGCGCTTCCAGCCGGCGATCCAGGTGCGCATGCCGTTCATCACGTACGACGAGTCGACGTGGATCACCACGGTGCTGGGCCGCTTGAGCGCGCGCAGCCCCTCGACGACGGCGGTGAGCTCCATGCGGTTGTTGGTGGTGACGGTCTCGCCGCCGTAGAGCTCCTTGGTGTGCTCCCCTGCCTTCAGCAGCGCCCCCCAGCCCCCGATGCCGGGGTTGCCCTTGCAGGCACCGTCGGTCCACATCTCGACCAGGGGCTTCTCGTTCTCGTCAGGCACCCGCACACCCTACGTTCCCCGTGTCCCACGGCCGTGTCGGACGCCGCGCGTAGCGTCGGCGCAGACCCCAGGACGACGAAGGAGACGCACATGAGGTTCGGTTTCGTCGGCAGCTTCGGCACCCCGCAGCAGAACGTCGCCCTCGCCCGCGCGTGCGAGGAGCACGGCTGGGACGGCTTCTTCAGCTGGGACGGGATGAGCATGGGCGACTGGGGCGGCGACGCCCTGACGGCCTGGGACCCGTTCGCGGTCCTCGCGGGCGCCGCGGCCGTGACGGAGCGCATCGCGCTCGGCGCCATGGTGTTCGCGGTGCCGCGGCACCGGGCGTGGGAGCTGGCGCAGCGCGCCCTGACCGTCGACCACCTGTCCGGCGGGCGGCTGGTGCTCCCGGCCGGCGTGGGCGTGCTCGACGACCGCGGGTTCACGTCCGTCCCGGGCCAGGTGACCGCGCTGAGGGACCGGGCGCAGGCGCTCGACGAGACCCTTGAGTGGCTGCGCACGTCGTGGTCCGGCGAGACCTTCGAGACCGACGGCGCGCAGGTGCGCACCGGGCCGTTCCGGTTCGCCGCTCCCCCGGTGCGCGGCCGCATCCCCGTGTGGCCGGTCGGCGTCTGGGACGCCACGAACCCGCCCCTGAAGAACCTGCACCGCACGCTGCGCTGGGACGGGATCGTCGTGCAGGCGCGCGGCGCGACGCCGGAGGAGGCGGAGGCCGGCCCCGACGCCGTGCGGGAGCTCACCGCGTGGATCGAGGATCAGCGCGGGCCCGACGCCGGACCGTTCGACGTCGTCGCGTCCGGCCTCCTCCCGTCCGACCCGGGGGAGGCCCGCGAGCGGGCCCGCGCCTTCGCGGACGCCGGCGCGACCTGGTTCGTCGACTCGTGGTGGGACCCGGCGGAGGCGACGCCCGAGCGCCTGCTCGAGCGGGTGCGCCAGGGCCCGCCCACCCTCTGAGGGTGGACGGGCCCCGGCGCGGTCGAGGTCGAGCGGCTCAGCCGACCGGGCGCGCCGGCTCGATCGGGACGCTCGGCAGGTGCTTGGCCGGGAGCGTCTTGGGCCGCCAGGCCGCGCGCTCCGCCTCGAAGGCCGCGATGTCGTCCTCGTGCTGCAGCGTGAGGCCGATGTCGTCGAGGCCCTCCATGAGGCGCCAGCGCGTGTAGTCGTCGATCTGGAACGGCACGGTGACGTCGTCGGCGTGGGCGGTGCGCGCCTCGAGGTCCACGGTCACCTCGGTGCCGGGCTTGGTCTCGAGGATCTTCCAGAGGATCTCGATGTCCTCCTGCGCGACGATGCCGGCCACGAGGCCCTGCTTGCCCGAGTTGCCGCGGAAGATGTCCGCGAACCGGGGCGCGAGCACGACGCGGAAGCCGTAGTCCTTGAGCGCCCACACGGCATGCTCGCGCGAGGAGCCCGTACCGAAGTCGGCGCCCGCGACCAGCACGGAGCCCGCCTTGTACGCGTCCTGGTTGAGCACGAACGTGGGGTCGCCGCGCCAGGCGGCGAACAGCGCGTCCTCGAAGCCCGTCCGGGTGACCCGCTTGAGGTAGACGGCGGGGATGATCTGGTCGGTGTCGACGTTGGTGCGGCGCAGCGGCACCCCGACGCCCGTGTGGGTGGTGAACTTCTCCATGACGATCTCCTGCTACGGGGTAGGGGTCAGACGAAGGACGGGGCGGACAGCGGCGCCAGCGGGGTGCCGTCGAACGTCGTGAGGTCGACGTCGCCCTCGAACTCGAGGTCGGCGACCGACGACAGCGTGCCACGGACGGCGGTCGCGGCCGCGACCAGCGGCGACACGAGGTGCGTGCGCCCGCCCTTGCCCTGGCGACCCTCGAAGTTGCGGTTCGAGGTGGACGCCGCGCGCTCGCCCGGCGCGAGCTGGTCGGGGTTCATGCCGAGGCACATGGAGCAGCCGGCGTTGCGCCACTCGGCGCCGAACTCCTTGAAGATGACGTCCAGGCCCTCGGCCTCGGCCTGCAGCCGCACGCGGGCGGACGCGGGCACGACGAGCACGCGCACGTCGTCCGCCTTCTGCCGACCCTGGAGCACCTTCGCCACGGAGCGCAGGTCCTCGATGCGCCCGTTGGTGCACGAGCCGATGAAGACCGTGTCGACCTTGACGTCGCGCAGCGGCGTGCCGCCCTCCAGGCCCATGTACTCCAGCGCGCGCTCGGCCGTGACGCGCTCGTTGGCGTCGGCGATGTCGGCAGGCACCGGCACGGACGCCGACAGCGGCAGCCCCTGGCCGGGGTTGGTGCCCCACGTGACGAACGGCTCGAGGTCGGCCGCCTCCAGCACGACCTCGGCGTCGAACTCGGCGTCGTCGTCGCTGCGCAGCGTCGTCCAGTACTCGACGGCGGCGTCCCAGTCCTCGCCCTCGGGCGCGTGCGGGCGGCCCTGGAGGTAGTCGAACGTCGTCTGGTCGGGCGCGATCATGCCCGCGCGGGCGCCGGCCTCGATGGACATGTTGCAGATGGTCATCCGCGCCTCCATCGAGAGCTTGCGGATGGCCTCGCCGCGGTACTCGAGCACGTAGCCCTGCCCGCCGCCGGTGCCGATCTTGGCGATGATCGCCAGGATGATGTCCTTGCTGGTGGCGCCCGGGGGCAGCTCGCCGTTCACCGTGATCGCCATCGTCTTGAACGGGGCGAGCGGCAGGGTCTGCGTGGCGAGCACGTGCTCGACCTCGGAGGTGCCGATGCCGAAGGCCAGCGCGCCGAACGCGCCGTGCGTCGAGGTGTGCGAGTCGCCGCAGACGACGGTCAGGCCCGGCATGGTCAGGCCGAGCTGCGGGCCCACCTGGTGGACGATGCCCTGGTCGGCGTCGCCCAGGGAGTGGATGCGGACGCCGAACTCCTTGGCGTTGTTGCGCAGCGTGTCGATCTGCGTGCGGCTGGTGAGGTCCGCGATCGGCAGGTCGATGTCGAGCGTCGGGGTGTTGTGGTCCTCGGTCGCGATCGTGAGATCGGGACGACGGACGGGGCGCCCGGCGAGGCGCAGCCCCTCGAACGCCTGCGGGCTCGTCACCTCGTGCACGAGGTGCAGGTCGATGTAGAGGAGGTCGGGCGCCCCGTCGCTGCCACGACGCACCAGGTGCGCCTCCCAGACCTTCTCCGCCAGCGTGCCGGCCATCATGTGCTCCTCGTCCGCCGCGTCCCCGCGGCCGTCGTGCGTGTGCTGTGTCTCGGTCGATCTCGTCGGCTGTTCCGCCGGGCGATACCGTCGTTCGGACCCCGGAGGGCCCGGCTCGTGAGACGGTTCCGTCCCGTGAGATGCGGTCCCCGACTTGCAATCTCAGTGACTGAGACGTCAATATCGTCCTATGGACGATACTAGCGGAGTCGGCGTACTCGACAAGGCCGCGTCCGTGCTGGGCGCCCTGGAGGCTGGTCCCGCCACTCTGGCGCAGCTGGTCTCCTCGACCGGGCTCGCCCGCCCCACGGCGCATCGCCTCGCCGTCGCCCTCGAGCACCACCGTCTCGTGGGCCGCGACATGCAGGGCCGGTTCGTGCTCGGACCGCGCCTCAACGAGCTCGCGACGGCGGCCGGCGAGGACCGGCTGCTCGCCGCGGCCAACCCCGTGCTCACGGCACTGCGCGACCACACGGGCGAGAGCGCACAGCTCTACCGCCGCCAGGGCGACCATCGCGTCTGCGTGGCCGCCGCCGAGCGGCCGGTCGGCCTGCGCGACTCGATCCCCGTGGGCGCCACCCTCACGATGCACGCGGGCTCCGCGGCGCAGATCCTCCTGGCCTGGGAGGAGCCGGACCGCCTGCACCGCGGCCTGCGCGAGGCCGTGTTCACCGCGACGATCCTCTCCGGCGTCCGACGCCGCGGGTGGGCGCAGTCGGTCTCCGAGCGCGAGCTCGGCGTCGCGTCCGTCTCGGCACCGGTGCGCGGGCCCTCCGGCCGGGTCGTGGCGTCCGTGTCCGTCTCCGGGCCGGTCGAGCGCCTCACCCGCCAGCCGGGCCGCCTGCACTCCGCCGCCGTCGTCTCCGCCGCCAACCGCCTGACCGAGGTGCTGCGCCGCGCCGGCGAGTGACCCGTCTCCCCACCAGCACCGATCCCGGGCCCGGCCCGCTGCGACTCCACGCGGCGCGCCGGGCCCGGTGCTGTCGGGCCCCCGCCCAGGTCAGTACGCTCCTGGCTGACGGGGCAGCCCTGCCCTGCGACCCGAGAGGCGTGAGGACCTGATGCCCGCGAAGGCCAAGACACTGCTGATCTGGATCGTCGTGATCTTCCTGATCTACGCGATCGTGAGCAGCCCTGACCGTGCGGCGAACATCGTGACGGCGATCTGGGACTTCATCACCAACGCGTTCTCCAGCTTCGGGCAGTTCTTCGCGAACCTGACCGACTGACGACGGCCCGGAGAACCCCGTGATCACCGACGAGAGGCGCGAGCGCGACCGGGTGCGCGCGCACGCGCACCTGCGTCGGTACGTGCTCCCGAACGAGCGCGTGATCGTCGCGACGCGCCACCACTGGGCGCTGCTCCTCGAGCCGATCGCGACCACGGCCGCCGCGTTCCTGCTGATCGGCACCATCGTCATGTCGACGCCGGTCGACGTGCGCTCCACCGTGGGGTGGCTCTGGGTGGTGTGGTTCGTCGTCGCCGGCCGCCTCGCCTGGAAGTGGCTCGAGTGGCGCTACGAGTGGTTCGTCGCGACCGACAAGCGGCTCCTGCTGCTGTACGGGCTCGTCGTGCACAAGGTAGCGATGATGCCGATGAAGAAGGTCACCGACATGGGGTACTCGCGCAGCCCCACGGGCCAGGTCCTCGGCTACGGCCGCTTCGACATGGAGTCCGCCGGCCAGGACCAGGCGCTGCGCACCATCAGGTTCGTCCCGCGCCCGGACTCCACCTACCGCACCCTGTGCGACACCCTCTTCACGCCGGGCGGCCCGCGCCTGGACGACGACGACGATCTGGGCGGCGGCCCCACGCGGCCGCCGGCCGGTGCCCCCGGCGGCGCTCCCGGCGGTGCTCCCGGCGCACCGACCGTCGTGCCCGGCCGCGAGACGTCGGAGGGGCCCCGCCCCACCACGCAGCCGATCGCCGTGCAGCCCCCGAACCCGGCGCCCCGCCCGCCGGAGGCCCGGCCCAGCGACGGGGCGCACCCGGTCAGCTGGAAGCCCACGGGCGCGAGCTACGACCATCCGCGCAGCGACGGCGCGATCGTGCCCGACCCGTTCCTCTGAGCCGGTTCCAGCGGTCCGCCTCCAGCGGCCCGGTTCCAGTGGTCCGGCCCCGCGGGCCTCGCCCCGTCGGCGCGAGGGGTCGTGCACGGCCCGAGGAACGACGAAGGCCCGGTCCACGTGGACCGGGCCTTGCCTGTGCGATGCCTGCTGTGTACCCCCAGCGGGATTTGAACCCGCGTTACCGCCGTGAGAGGGCGGCGTCCTAGGCCGCTAGACGATGGGGGCCTGGAACCGGCTCGGGCGTGGAGACCTGAACCGTGCGACCGTCCGTCGAGACGGACGACCTGCGTACCCCCAGCGGGATTTGAACCCGCGTTACCGCCGTGAGAGGGCGGCGTCCTAGGCCGCTAGACGATGGGGGCCTATGACTCGATGGTCTCGAGGACCTCCGTGCCGGTGAGAACTCTACACACCGCACCAGGCGGGCGAAGAGCGCTGCGCTGGGGTACCAGGACTCGAACCTAGACTAAGAGAATCAGAATCTCTCGTGCTGCCAATTACACCATACCCCAATGGATCGAGCCTTCCGGGCAAATCCGACATGATCGGAGCGCCGGCGTCAGGCCCAACGTCGGAAAACATTACCGGACAGGTGGCCGTCGGCCAAAACGCGCGCGAGGTGCCGTACGTCACGCTCGACCGACGGCCGTGGCAGGCTCCCCGCATGACCTCCTCGTCTCCCCCGCCGCCCGCCTCCACCGGGCACGACCCGCACGACCACGCCGACCGCGCGGGCTCGTTCGACCGGGACGCCGACGTGTACGCCCAGGTCAGGCCCACGTACCCGCGGGACGCCGTCGAGTGGCTGCTCCCCGGGGGCGCGCGGCGGGTCCTCGACCTCGCCGCCGGGACGGGCAAGCTCACCGAGGTCGTCGTCGGCCTCGCCGGGGCGGGCACGGACGTCGTCGCCGTCGACCCGTCGCTACCCATGCTCGCCGAGCTCTCCGCGCGCCTGCCGGACGTCGCCACCCGCCAGGGCACCGCGGAGCACCTCCCCCTCCCGGACGCGTCCGTCGACGCCGTCCTGGTCGCCCAGGCGTGGCACTGGTTCGACGCCGACGCCGCGGCGGCGGAGATCGCCCGCGTCCTGCGGCCGGGCGGCACGCTCGGCGTCGTCTGGAACGACCGCGACGCCGAGGTGGACTGGGTCGCGCGGTTCGGCGCGATCCTGCACCGCGGCGACCGCCTCGAGCCCGCGGCCGGTCACGACGCCCTGACGGAGCTCGGCGGCCGGTTCACGGCGGTCGAGACCAAGACCTTCCGCTGGGTCGACCGCCTCCCGGCCGGCGCGCTGCGCACGCTCGCGGGGACGCGCAGCTACCTCCTGCGACTCCCGGAGGCCGAGCGCGAGACGCGCCTCGCCGAGGTCGACGCCCTGGAGGCCACGCACCCCGACCTCGCCGGCCGCACCGAGATCGAGCTGCCGTACGTCACGTACGCGTACCGGGCCCGCACGCGAGGAGCCGTGCCGCCCAGGTAGTGCCTCCCGCATCCCGGTAGTGCGCGGCGGGCACGGCCGGGGTGCGGCAGGCACTACCTCACGGCGGACGACGCTCAGCGCGCGCCCGCGACGGCGGCGAGCCGACGGGCCGGCGCGGACAGCGACGCGCCGTCGCGCCACACCACGCGCAGGCGGCGCGAGAGGTCGAGCTGGGCGATCGGGACGGTCACCAGGTGGCCTGCCGCCACGTCGTCCGCCACGGTCAGCGCGGACAGGACGGTCACGCCGTCCCCGTGCCGCACGGCGGACTTCACGGCCGCCGTGGAGCCCAGCGCGGTGACGTGGGACGGCAGGCGGACGCCCGCCTGACCGAGCGCGTCCTCCAGCACGTCGCGGGTGCCCGAGCCGGCCTCGCGCAGCACGAGGTGCCCCGCGGCGAGGCCCGCGGGGCTGACGGACCGTCGTCGCGCCCACGGGTGCGCGGGCGCGACGACGGCCACCAGCTCGTCGTGGGCCACGGTGCGCGAGCGCAGCCCGCGCCGCACGGTCGGGCTCTCCACGAACCCGAGCTCGGCCGCGCCGTCGAGCACGAGCTCCATGACCTCCCGGGAGTTCCGCACGACGAGCTCGACGTCGGGCGCCGCTCCGGTCCGCCCGCGCTCGTCCCGCCCGAACGCCGCGAGCCAGCGCGGTGCCAGGTACTCGGCGATCGTGAGGCTCGCGGCCACACGCAGCCCGGGGACGGGCGCGGAGCGGAGGGCGGCGGCCGCGGCCTCGAACCGGTCCGTGGCGTCCACGACGCCGCGCGCCGCCTCCGCCACCTGGCGCCCGACGGCGGTGAGCGCCGTGCCGCGCGGCCCGCGGGACAGCAGCTCGAGGCCGAGGCGCCGCTCGAGGCGGTGCAGGCCCGCGGACGCGGTGGGCTGGGAGACGCCGGCCGCGCGGGCCGCGGCGGAGATCGAGCCGTGGGCGTCGAGGGCGACCAGCAGCTCGAGGGCGGCCAGCGGGGGACGTTCTGCCATAGCGTCAGTCTATGGATCGATCGGCACCTGGCGCTTCCGGGTCGCCGCGCGGGTCGCGAGCCTGGACACGTGCCCACAGCTCAGCCCTCGGCCCCGACCGCGGACCAGTCCACGGACCCGACGCGCCGGACCCCCCGCGGCGTCTCCCGTCTCGGTCCGGGCCTCGCGCTGGCCGCCGTGGCGACCGTGGTCCTGCTCGGCGTCAGCCGGCTCGTCGCCCCGCTGACGAACGGTGCGCTGTCGCCCCTGGTCCTGGCCCTCGTGGCCGGCGCCGTGCTCGGCTCCGCGCTGGGGCGGTGCGTGCCGCGGGGCGCCCGCGCCGCGCGGTTCGCGGAGCGGGTCGGGCCGGGCACCGACTGGACGGCGCGCACGGTGCTGCGCGCCGGCGTGGTGCTGCTCGGCCTGCAGCTCTCGATCCCCGACGTCCTCGCGCTCGGCTGGCGCGGGATCGCCGTCGTGGTGATCACCGTGACGGGGACGTTCGCGGCGATCCTCGGCCTCGGCCGGCTGCTGCGGGTGCCCCGCGCGACGTCGCTGCTCGTCGCCACCGGGTTCTCGATCTGCGGCGCCGCGGCGGTGTCCGCGATGACGAGCGTGCTCGAGCGCGACCCGCGCGCGGACCCTGCCGGCGGTGCGGGCACTGCCCGGCTGCGCGACGACGTCGCCGCCGCGCTCGCCCTCGTCACCGTCTACGGGACGGTCGCGATCTTCGTCCTGCCCGCCCTCGCGGGGGCGATCGGGCTCGACGACCACCAGGCGGGGCTCTGGATCGGCGCGAGCGTGCAGGAGGTCGCCCAGGTGGTCGCCGCCGCGGGCACCGTCTCGGCCGCCGCCCTGGCGACCGCGACCGTCACCAAGCTGGCCCGCGTCGTGCTGCTCGCGCCCCTGGTCGCCGGCGCCGGCGCGCTGCTCTCGCGGCGCGCGGCGCTCACCGCGGCACCCGGGGACGACGTCGCGCCCGAGCCCCCGGAGGGCGGCACGGGGGCACGCGGCCGACGCGCCCCTCTCGTCCCCGGCTTCGTGCTGGGCTTCCTCGCCGCGGTGCTGGTCCGCAGCACGGGACTGCTGCCCGACGTCGTCGCCGACACCGCCCAGCAGCTCACGACGATCCTGTTCGTCGCCGCGATGTTCGCGCTCGGCACCGGCGTCGACGTCCCGCGCCTGGCGCGCACCGCCCGCCGTCCGCTGCTGCTCGGCGCCCTGGGCACCGTCGTCGTGACCGGACTGGCGCTGGCCGCCGTCCTCCTCCTCGCCCCCTGAGCGAGTTGTCAGAGGCCGAGGGCGGCGGGCAGCCCGGCGAGCCCGGGCAGCACGACGATGCCGTCGGCGCGCAGGGCGTCGGCGTCCACGTGGTGCTCGTCGTCGCGGCGGGCGCCGGGCCGGTCCAGCCAGACGCCGACGAGGCCGGCCTCGTGGGCGGCACGGGCGTCCGTCGTGGGCTCGTCGCCGACGTACGCGGTGCGCGCGACGTCGGTGCCGAGGCGGCGGGCGCCCTCGACGAAGACGTCAGGGTGCGGCTTGCCGTAGCCGAGCGTGTCCACGCCCACGAGCACGGGGACGCCGTCGAGGCCGGCAGCGCGCAGCTTGCGCTCCTGCAGCTCGACGTACGCGTTCGTCACGACGCCGATCCGGACGCCGGCGGCATGCAGCGCGGCGAGGGCGGCCACGGAGTCGTCGAACGGCGCCCACGACCGCTCGAACGTGCCCCAGAACAGGGCGTCCCAGTCGGCGAAGGAGTCCTCGGTGACCGGCTCCCCGCCGAACGTGCGGTGCAGGAGGTCGGCGCGCAGCCGGCGCTGGGTGAGGGCGTCGGTCTCGCCGCGCGTGAAGCGCTTGTAGTAGCCGCCCGGGTCGGTGCGCCAGTGCGCGAGCAGCTCGGGGTAGCGGTCCGCCGGCACGTGCGGCAGGTACTCGACGGCGACGGCGGTGAGGGCCTTGGCGAACCCGCCCTTGGTGTCGACGAGCGTGTCGTCGACGTCGAGCAGGACGCCGTCGACCCTCACAGCTTCGCCAGCGCGGCGTCGACGCGGGCGAGGGTCCGCTCGCGGCCGAGCACCTCGAGCGACTCGAAGAGCGGCAGGCCGATCGTGCGGCCCGTGACGGCCACCCGCACGGGCGCCTGCGCCTTGCCGAGCTTGAGCCCGTGCTTCTCCCCCACCGCCGTGACGAGGTCCTTGAGCGGCTCCGCCTCCCACGTCGCGAGGTCCGCGAGCGCCGCGCGGGCGTCGGCGAGCAGCTCGGCGGCGCCCTCCTTCATCGCCTTGGCCCACGAGCGCTCGTCGTCGACCGGCTCGTCGAGGAAGAGGAAGTCCACGTTGTCGGTGATGTCGGCCAGCAGGGCCACGCGGGACTGGGCGAGCGGGGCGACCTTCGCGAACGCGGCGGCGTCGTACTGCTCCTCGGTCCACGGCGCCTTCGGGGCGTGCAGCCACGGGTCGACTGCGGCGACGAAGTCCTCGACCGACAGCTTCCGGATGTACTCGCCGTTGAACGACAGCAGCTTCTTGACGTCGAAGAACGCGGACGCGCTGTTGACGTCCTCGATGCGGAACCGCTCGATCAGCTCGTCGAAGGGCAGGATCTCCTCGTCGTTGCCGGGCGCCCAGCCGAGCAGCATGAGGTAGTTGACCATCGCGTCGGGCAGGTAGCCCTCGGCGAGGTAGTCCTCGAGCGCGACCTTGTCGCGGCGCTTGGAGAGCTTCTGGCGCTTCTCGTTGACGATCACCGGCAGGTGCGCCCACGTGGGCGGCTGCGCGCCGAGCGCCTCCCACAGCAGCTGCTGCTTGGGCGTGTTCGGCAGGTGCTCCTCGCCGCGGATGACGTGCGTGATGCCCTCGTCGAGGTCGTCGACGACGTTCGCGAGCAGGAAGACGGGCGAGCCGTCCCCGCGCGCGACGACGAAGTCCTCCATCGCGGAGTTCGGGAAGGTCGGGTTGCCGCGGATGAGGTCGACGACCTGGGTCTCGCCGTCGTCGGGGGTGCGGAAGCGCAGCGCCCGGCCCGGCTCGTACGTGAGGCCGCGGTCGCGGCAGAAGCCGTCGTAGCCGGAGTGCGCGTTGCCGGTGCGGGCGGCGACGTCGTCGCGCGTGCAGTCGCAGTAGTACGCACGGCCGGCCCCGTACAGGCGGGCCGACGCCTCGCGGTGCTTCTCGACGTTCTGCGACTGGAAGTACGGGCCCTCGAACGTCGGGTCCTCGGCGTGCATGCCGAGCGCCGCGAGGGCGTTCAGGATGCCGTCCACCCACTCGGGCTTGTTGCGCGCGGCGTCGGTGTCCTCGACCCGTAGCACGAACGTACCGCCCTGCTGCTTGGCGACCGCCCAGTTGAACAGCGCCGAGCGGGCGCCGCCCACGTGGAACATGCCCGTCGGTGACGGGGCGAAGCGGACACGGACGGCGGAGGAGCCTGCTGCGGGGATCACGGGACAAGCGTAGTTGGCCGCGAGCGGGTGCCGACCTTCCCGGGCCTCGGACGCCGCGTCCGATTCCCGCCGGACCTCCTGCGCCGCCCGCCCTAGCGTCGAGGCATGACCACGACCCCGTCCGTCCGTGAGCACACCGGCCAGCACGTCACGGTGGACCCCGCGATCCTGTACTTCGGCACGCCCGTGGTGCTGCTCAGCTCCGCCAACGAGGACGGGACGACGAACCTCATGCCCATGTCGTCCGTGTTCTGGCTGGGGCGCAGCGCCGTGCTGGGCATCGGCGCCCGCAGCCAGACCGCGGCGAACCTGAGACGGCGCCCGGAGCTCGTGATGAACCTCGCGTCACCGTCCAACGTGGCGCACGTGGACCGTCTGGCCCTCACGACGGGCCGACCCGACGTCTCGCCGTGGAAGACCCGCGCAGGCTACGTGCACGTGCCGGACAAGTTCGCCGCCGCGGGGCTGACGCCGCTCAGCTCGGCGACCGTGCGCCCGCAGCGCGTGGCCGAGTGCCTGGTGCACCTGGAGGCCGTGGTCCGGGAGGTCCGGCCGCTCGGCTCACGCCCCGGCGACGACCCGGGGGCCGCGCGGCAGCTCGCCGTCGAGGCGCACGTGACTCGGGTGTGGGTCGACCCGGCGATCCGGCTGGCGGGCCACCCCGACCGGATCGACCCCGACCTGTGGCGGCCGCTGGTCCTGAGCTTCCAGCGGTTCTACGGCCTCGGCGGGCAGGTGCACCCCTCCCGCCTGGCCGGCATCGACGAGGACCGCTACCGCGAGCCGAGGACGGCGTCCTGACCCGCGCGCACGCGCGCGACGGCGAGCGCCACGAGCACGGCGAGGTCCGGGTTCGGCAGGTCGTCGACGGGCCACCACCGCACGTCGAGCGACTCGTCGCTCGCGGTGTGGCGGGCGCCGTCGGGCGCGACGGCGACGAAGCGCACGTCGAGGTGGTGCGCCTCGCCGTCGGGCCCGCAGAACGGCACGGCGTGCTCGTCCAGGTGCGCGGGCACGGGGTCCAGCACGACGTCCAGCCCGGACTCCTCGACGGCCTCCCGACGGGCGGCGGCGAGCAACGTGCCGTCGCCGGGCTCGGCGTGCCCGCCGAGCTGGAACCAGCGGCCCGCCTTGGCGTGCAGCGTCAGCAGCACGCGCGACGCGTCGCCCGACAGCACCACCGTGGACGCGGTGACGTGGTTCGGGCGGCACGTGCGCAGCACGCCGTCGGGGTGCGCGTCCAGGTGCGCCACGAACCGGTCGCGCAGCGCCCGCTGCCCGTCGTCGGCGGCGGGCATCCGCCGCAGCACCGACCGCGCGTCGTCCCGCAGGGGCGTCTCAGTCACGCCGGAACACGGGGTTGGCGAGGACGCCGATCCCCTCGACCTCGCACTCCACCCGGTCGCCGTGGTCGATGCGGCCCACCCCCGCCGGCGTGCCGGTGAGGATGACGTCGCCGGGCAGCAGGGTCATCGCCTTGCTGATGTACGACACGAGGAACGGCACGTCGAAGACCATGTCCGACGTGCGACCGTCCTGCTTGAGCTCGCCGTTGACGCGGGAGCGCACGGCGACGTCCTCGGGGTTCAGGTCGGTGTCGATCCACGGGCCCAGCGGGCACGAGGTGTCGAAGCCCTTGGCGCGCGCCCACTGGCCGTCGGTGCGCTGCGCGTCGCGGGCGGTGACGTCGTTGGCCACCGTGTAGCCCAGGATGTACGAGCGCACGTTCTCCGGCTCCACGTCCTTGGTGACCTTGGAGATCACGACGGCGAGCTCGGCCTCGTAGCTGACCTCGCGCGTGAACTCGGGCAGCACCACCGGGTCGTCGGGCCCGACGACGGCGGTGTTCGGCTTGAAGAACAGCAGCGGCGTGGCCGGCACCTCGCCGCCCATCTCCTTGGCGTGGTCGGCGTAGTTCTTGCCGACGGCGACCACCTTGGAGCGCGGGATCACCGGGGCGAGCAGCCGGACGCCGTCGCCCAGCTCGATCCGCTCCCCCGTCGGCATCGCCGGCATGTAGAGCGGGTCGCCGCCGAGGACGGCGAGGAACGTCTTGTCGCCCTCCTGCTGGACGAGGGCGAAGCGGGGGTCGTCTCCGGTGGTGAATCTCGCGATGCGCACGCGCCCAGGTTACGCGGGGCGCGTGCGCGGCACCGTCAGCCGCACCGTCAGGCGCGGGCGAGCACCTCGCCGTGCAGGATGGCGAACCAGCCGTCGGGCGCCTGCGCCCACGCCTGCCAGTCCTGCGCGATCTGCTCGAGCGCGACATCGTCGGCCAGGCCAGACTCCTTGGCCTGCACCGCGAAGTTGGACTCCACGCAGCGTTCGGCCCACAGCTCGCCCCACCACTGCCGGTCGGTCGGCGTGGCGTAGCACCACGACGACGCGGAGGGCACGATGCCCTCCAGCCCGGCCTCCTGCACCCACGACATGAGGCGGCGGCCGGCGTCGGGCTCGAAGCCGTAGGCGTGCGTGACCTCGTGGTACAGCTCGTTCCACTCCGTCAGGCCCGGGGTCTCGGGGTACCAAGCCATGCCCGCGTAGTCGGCGTCGCGCACCGCGACCATCCCGCCCGGCTTCGCGACGCGCTTCATCTCGCGCAGCGCGGCGACCGGGTCGGACAGGTGCTGCAGCAGCTGGTGCGCGTACACGACGTCGAAGGAGTCGTCCTCGAACGGCAGCTCGTAGGCGTTCGCCTGCTGGAAGCGGACGTTGCCGTACCCGAGGGCCGCGGCGTGCTCGCGCGCCGCCTCGAGCACCTTGGGGCTGGCGTCGACGCCGACGACCTCGCCGCCGGCGAGGATCCGCGCGAAGTCGGCGGTCACCGTGCCGGGTCCGCAGCCGACGTCGAGCAGGGACATGTCGTCGCGCAGGTGCGGCACCAGGAAGCCGGCCGAGTTCTGGGCCGTGCGGCTGCGGTGCGAGCGCAGCACGGACTCGTGGTGCCCGTGCGTGTACGACTCGGACTCCTTGCTGGGCACCGTGTGGTGGGTGCTGGGTGCCTCGATCGCGTCGTTGAGGTCGGCACCGGCGGGTTCGGGGTCGCCCTGGGGTGCGGGCTCCGCGCTGAGGTCACTCATGCTCCTACCGTAGTGACCGCGCGGCCTGCAAGCCGTGACGTTCTCACGCACCGGGACGACGCGCACCACCCGCCGGTGGCATCATCACGCCATGACCGCGGCCACCGGCGCGCCGACCTCCCGTCTTCGTGCCGGGCTGCGCGTCGGCCTGCGCCGTCTCGCCGGCGGCCCGGGACGCGTCCCGGGGGTCGACGTCGCCCGCGGGATCGCCGTCCTGGGCATGTTCACCGCCCACGTCGGCGTGACGACGCCCGACGCCGGGCCCGCCTGGTGGCTGCTCGACCTCTCCCACGGCCACTCCTCGATCCTGTTCGCGCTGGTGGCCGGCGTCTCCATCGCGATCGTCACCGGCGGGCCGCGCCCCCTCGACGGCGACCCGCTGCGGCGGGCCCGCCTCCGCCTGCTCGTGCGCGCCGCGCTGCTGCTGGTGGTCGTCGCGCTGCTGGACCTCCTCGGCACGCGCGTCGCCCTCATCCTGGGCTTCTACGCCTGCTACTTCGCGCTCGCGCTGCCGTTCCTGCGCTGGCGGCCCCCGCGCCTCCTCGCGCTCGCCGCGGTGGTCGCCCTGGTGGGGCCGCTGCTCGCGTACTGGGGGCCGGAGGCGCTGCTGCGGGCCGGGCTGCGGCTGCCGCACGACGGCTCCGGCGCCGTCACGGACTTCGTGCTCACCGGCCACTACCCGGCGATCGTCTGGATGGCGTACGTGCTCGCGGGCATGGCGATCGGGCGCTGCGACCTGCGCTCGCCGCGGCTGCGCCGCGGGCTCCTGCTGGGCGGGCTGGCCGCGTGGGGTGCGTTCTCGTTCCTCTCCGGCGCGGTGGTGGGCGCCGCCGGCGGCGAGGAGGTCGTGCTGACCTCCCAGGTCATGGCGCGGCAGTCCGTCGACACGACGCCGTTCGCCTGGGGCGACCCGTGGCCCGGCGTCGCGGGGCTCTTCCTCGACGGCCCGCACGACGACACGACGATCGAGGTGCTCGCGTCGGGCGGGTTCGCGGCGGCGGTCGTGGGCCTGTGCCTGTACGTCGGCCGGGTCGGGCGGTGGGTGCTGGCCCCGCTGGCCGCCGTCGGCTCGATGGCGCTGACGGTGTACTCGCTCCAGATCGTCGCCGTCTGGCACTGGGACCTGCTGGGGTCCACCACCAACGGCCCGCTGCTCGTGATGGTCCTGGTCACCCTCGCCGCGGCGACGGCGTGGCGGTTCCTCCTCGGTCGGGGCCCCCTCGAACGGCTGGTCGGCGCCGTCAGCGACCGGGCAGCGGGTCCGCCGCCAGGGCCGCCGGCTGCGCCTCCGGCCGGGCCGTCGTGAGCCCGGCCGGGTGCGCCTCCAGGTCCGCGAGGACGTCGGCCGCGTCGAAGGCCTCGGCCGGTGCGAGCGCCCCGGCGCCCCGGACACGCCCGTCCAGGAGCCGGACCACTCCCTCCGCGAGGATCGGGGCGGACACGGCGTAGATGTCCTGGCCGGCGACGGCCGTCCGGTGCGTCGTCCCGCCGCGTCGCACGGCGACGTCGACGACGAACCGCTGCGGCGACCGGGCTCCGTCGCCGGGCGGAGGTGGCGTCCGGTCGTCACGGAGCTCCGCCAGCGGGGCGCTGCTCAGGTACGAGGTGAGCTCGCCGACGGCGAGGTGCCGCGTGACCGTGACGACCTCGGAGAACGGCAGCTCGACCACCGGCTGCTCGCCCAGCGGGGCCGGGAACGCCCACCGCCCGGTGGGCGCGGGGTCGGCGAGCGGCACGAGGCGGCCGCCGCGGACGACGAGGCGGGTCGCGGTGTTGCGCTCCCCCGTGACGCGGGTGCCGGCGGTGGGCCACCAGTGGTCCAGCCCGACGGCGACCTCGACGGAGTCCGCCCCGCGCTCGCCGTCGAGGACGGCGGTGACGAGCAGGTCGGCGAGCCCGCCGTAGAACGCCATGGCGGGCACGACGGCGACGCCGGCGGCACGCGCGGGGGCGTCGAGCCGCTCGTAGAGGTGCTGCACCGCGGGCTGCTCGGCCGTGACGTCGAGGTAGTGGGCGCCGGCCGCGACCGCCGCGCTCGCCAGCGGCTCGGCCGTGTCGAGGAACGGTCCGGCGCAGTTCACGACCACCGCCACGCCGTCGAGGGCGGCACGCGACCTCGCGGCGTCGTCCACCCCCACGACCCGCACCTCGAGCCGCGGGTGGCGCGACGCCACGCCCGCGAGCCGCTCGGCGCCGCGGCCCGCGAGCACGGGCGTCAGGCCGCGCCGGACCAGCTCGTCGACGACGAAGCCGCCCGTGTGCCCGCCCGCGCCGTAGACCATCACTGCCTGAGGTGTCCGCATGGCTCGATCCTGGTCACCGCGGTGTCTCGCGACGAGCGTCCCGAACGACATGGTGCGTACAGTTTCGGACATGCCGCGCCTCGCCCTCGTCGTGCACGACACCGCGATGCTGTACGAGACGGCGATCACCGCGGAGATCTTCGGCGTCGACCGCGCGGAGCTGTCCCCCGGCGGCACCTGGTACGACTTCGTCGTCTGCACGCCGGAGGGCGAGCCCCACCCCTGGCTGCCAGGCGCGCGGACCGCCCCGTACACCGAGCTGTCCCGGGTCGACCGCGTCGTCGTGACGTCGACCGCCGACCCCGACGCCGCGCCGGACCCGCGCCTGCTGGACGCGCTCCGGGCGGCGCACCGCGGCGGCGCCACGATCGCCGCCCTGTGCACGGGTGCCTTCGTCCTCGCGGCCGCAGGTCTGCTCGACGGCCGGGCTGCGGTGACGCACTGGATGCACGCCGACGACCTCGCCCGCCGGTACCCCGCGGTGCAGGTGCGCGCCGACGTCCTGTACGTCGACGACGGTGACGTCCTCACCTCGGCCGGCAAGACCGCCGCGCTGGACCTCGCCCTCCACCTCGTGCGCCGCGACCGCGGCGCGACGGCCGCCAACGGCATCGCCCGCCGACTGGTCGTCCCGTCGCACCGGGGCGGCGGCCAGGCCCAGTTCGTCGCGGCGCCGGCCTCCCCGAGCACCGGCTCCGGGCTCGCGCCCACGCTGGAGTGGGCGCGCGCCCGCCTCGACCGGCCGCTGACCGTGCGCGACCTCGCCGCGCACGCCGGGCTCAGCACCCGGCACCTCGCCCGACGCATGCAGGCCGAGGTCGGGACCGGACCGCTCGACTGGCTGCACCGGCAGCGCGTCGCGCGGGCGCAGGAGCTCCTGGAGCGGACCGACGCGTCGATCGAGCGCGTCGCCGCCAGCTCCGGGCTGGGCACCGCGGCCACGCTCCGGCGGCACTTCCACCGCAGCGTCGGCGTCGCGCCCGCCGCCTACCGAGCCGCGTTCCACGTCCGCTGAGCCGTCGGGAGCGGCGGGCGACGAAAGGCCTGTGCCTGCCGGGCCCGACCTGCAAGGATGCCCGGGCACGACGAGAGGAGCCGACCGTGACCGAGCCGATGGCGCTGCTCAGACGACGCCTCGACGACTCCGGCATCGCCGACGTCGTCTCCCTCCAGCCGGCGACCGGAGGCCTCGCCGCGACCGCCGCGCTGGCGCGGCGGGCCAACGGCTCCGCGGTGTTCGTCAAGGGGTTCGTCGAGGGGCTCGTCGAGGTTCCCGACGACGCCTTCACGACCGAGGCCGAAGGCCTGACCGCCCTCCGGACGCTCGGCGGCGTCGCCACGCCGGAGGTGGTCGACGTCGGCCCTGGCCTGCTCGTCCTCGAGGTGCTGCACCCACGCCCCCGGGACGAGGCGTTCTGGGAGCGGCTCGCGCACACGCTCGCCCGGCTGCACGCCACGACCCACGACCGGTTCGGCTGGCACCGGGACAACTGGCTCGGTCGTCGACGGCAGGACAACACCTGGGAGGACGACGGGTTCGCCTTCTTCGCCCGGAGCCGCCTGCTGCGGTGGCTGGGCGAGCCGCGGGTCGACGCCGCCCTGGGTCCCGCGGACCGGTCGGCCCTGGAGCACCTGTGCGCCCGGCTTCCCGAGCTGCTGCCGGACCGCCCGCCGTGCCTGACGCACGGCGACCTGTGGGCGCAGAACGTCCTCGCGACCGCCGACGGGCGGCCCGCGCTGATCGACCCCGCCGTGTCGTACACGTGGGCCGAGGTCGACCTGGCGCACCTCTGGACGACGGCGCCGCCGCCCGAGTCCCGCGGGTTCTTCGACCTCTACGCCGAGCTCACCGGCCTCGATCGCGGGTGGCGCGACCGCATGCCGATCCTGCAGCTGCGCCAGCACCTCGCCGTCATCGCGCAGTTCGACGACGACTGGGGCGCCGCCGAGCAGGTGCGGGCCACGCTCGCCCCGTTCCGCCGGGGCTGACACGCCTGTCGCTGCGACCTCAGAGCGTCACGGTGCCCGCGATCGTCGTGACGGCCGCGCCCCCGACCCACACCTCGCCGGCGGCGTCGCGGCGCACGTGCACGCGCCCGCGGCGGCCGAGGGCGGTGCCCTGCGAGGCGACGTACGACGCGGGCAGCAGGCCGCCCGCCAACCACTGCCCCAGCCCGGCGTTGAGGCTGCCGGTGACCGGGTCCTCGGCGACGCCGATGTCGGGGACGAAGGCGCGCACCTCGACGGCGGCGTCCGACTCCCCCGGCGCGTAGGTGCCGACGACGCCGATCTTCAGGCCGCCGAACGCGGCGAGGTCCGGCTCGACGGCGAGCACGGCCGCCGCGTCGCGCAGGCGCGCCGCGACCCAGCCGGGGCCGTTGTCGACCCACGCCGCGTCCTCGATGTCCGCCACGCTCACGCGCAGGCCGCGCGCGATCTGCGCCAGGTCCTCCGGCGCCACCGAGCCGGACCGTCGCTGGGGCGGCGCGGCGAACGCGAGCCGGTCGGCGCCGTCGCGTCGGACGGTGACGAGCCCGACGCCGCACTCCTGGACGACGTGCTCCGCGGAGCGGGGCGTCCCGCCCGCCTCGAGCCACGCGTGCGCGGTGCCGAGCGTGGGGTGGCCGGCGAACGGTAGCTCGCCGCCGGGTGTCCAGATGCGCAGCCGGTAGTCCGCCGCCGGGTCCGTGGGACGCAGCAGGAACGTCGTCTCGGACAGGTTGGTCCACCGCGCGAAGGCGGCCATCTGCGCGTCGTCGAGGTCGTCGGCGTCGTGCACCACGGCCACCGGGTTGCCGGTGAGCGGGCCGGTGGCGAAGACGTCGACCTGGCGGAACTCGTAGGTGTGCGGCACGAGTCACACGCTAGTCCGGGCGGGAACGTGCTCGCCGCGCTCGTACCCTGAGGGGATGCGCGCGACGACCCTCGACGACCCGGCGGCCCCCGCCGACGCCGTCGTGCCGCGCGACGCCTGGGAGCCGCGGGCGGCCGCGCACGCCGCCCGCGCGGACGGGCTGACCGCGGTGTGGCGCGAGGCCCGCGACCGCGGCGCGAAGCACGCCATCGAGGACTTCCTGTTCACCTACTACCCCACGCGCGTGAGCCACCTGCGCCGGTGGCACCCGGGCCCGGGCGTGGTCCTCGCGGGCGCGGCCGAGCACGCCGGGTGGCGCTGGTACCGCGAGGTGGGGCTGCCGGGCGAGGGGGGCGCCGCGCGCGGCGCGGGCGCGACGCTCGACGTCGACGCCTTCGTCGCGGATCGCGGCGACACCGTCCGCTACGTCCGCGCGCTCGTGTCGGCCACCGCCGGGCGGCCCGGGACGTTCGGCTGCTTCGGCCTGCACGAGTGGGCGATGGTCTACCGCGACCGCGCGGCGGGGCGCGACCACCGCCACCCGCTGCCGCTGCGGCTGGGTCACGACGGCACGGACGCCGTCGTCGAGTCGCACCGCATCGGCTGCTCGCACTTCGACGCCTACCGGTTCTTCACGCCCGAGGCCGCGGACCGCAACCAGCTGCGCCCCACCCGCGAGCGCCAGCCGGCCATGGAGCAGCCGGGGTGCCTGCACGCCGGGATGGACCTCAACCCTGAGTTTGCAGACACCGGCGACGTGCTGCACCTCACGCGTGAGACCCAGTTGGCCTACGAGCAGCCTGGCTGCCTCCATGCTGCGATGGATTGCTACAAGTGGGCCTTGAAGCTCGGCCCCGCGGTACCTGGCGACCTCCTGCTCGATGCCTTCGAGCTGGCCCGAGAGATCCGGTACACCGACATGGCGGCCTCGCCCTACGACGTGAGCTCCTACGACATCAAGCCCGTGCGGATCGAGACTCCCGAGGGCAAGGCCGAATACGTGCGCCGCCAGCGTGACTACGCGGAGCGTTCCAACGCCCTGCGCCACCGCATCGTCGCGGTATGCGATGCCCTCCTCGCGCACGATTCCCGCGCTGGTCGTCAGCCTGGATGAGCACCGGCGCCGTGAGTCCCGCCGACGCTGACAGCTACGAGTGATCCGACCGGCGCCAACGGCTCCAACGCGCACGGAGTTGGGGCAAGAGCGCCCGAAGGTACGCGGCCGCTTCGTCATCGGTTGTCAGCGGCATGGGCAACTGGACCGCGTAGGTTCCCCATCGTCCGGATGGGTCGGGCTCGATCGCCACCTTGAAGTACTCAGGCATGCCCGTCTCCCAGATGAGCGAGCACACGCTCCCGTCAGGCGCCTTGACCCAGCCATCGCCGCAGTCGCCATAGCTGACGTACATGCCGACGGTGAAGCCATCGACCGTCGCTGTCGGGTACGACTCGTCCACAGAACGCACCGTACCGACAGCGTGCGGGACAGCACGCATCGATGGTGCCTGCGTCTGCACCACCAACATGGACCTCTACAAGTGGGCGCTCAAGCTCGGGCCCGCGGCACCCGGCGACCTGCTGCTCGACGCCTTCGAGCTGGCCCGCGACATCCGGTACACGGACATGGCCGCCGCCCCCTACGACGTCTCGTCGTACGGCGTCGAGGCCGTGCCGATCGAGACGGCGGAGGGCAAGGCGGAGTACGTGCGCCGGCAGCGAGGGTTCGCCGCGCGCGGCCAGGAGCTGCGCGCCCGCCTGGTCGCGGTCTGCGACGTGCTCCTGGGCGTCGCCGCCGGCTGACGACGGCCCCGGGTGCCGGTCAGTCGGACACCATCCCGCTGACCAGGGCACGCCAGGTCACGGGCCCGACGACGCCGTCGACGAGGACGCCGAACGCCGACAGCGCACGCTGGAACCCGCGCACCGCGCTCTCCGTCCTCGGCCCGAAGACCCCGTCGACCACGAGGTCGACGTCGACGCGGACGTCGAGCTCGGACTGCGCCCCGCGGACGGCGTGGCCACGGCTCCCGGTGCGCACGGTGACGACGATCGCGCCCCAGGTCCTGGGCCCGACGACGCCGTCGGCCTCGAGGCCGAAGTCGCGCTGGGAGGCGCGGACGGCCGCCTCGGTGAGCGGGCCGAACGTCTCGTCCACCTCGAGGTCGTGGCCGTGCTCGTTGAGCAGGTGCTGCAGCGTGCCGACGGGGTGGAACCGGTCACCGGGACGGACGACCGGCCAGGGGTCGAGGGCCTTGCTCGTCGTGACGGACATCGCCGCCTCCTTCGTGGGGCCGGGCCGGGCGGGTCGTCGCCCCGGGAAAGCCTGGCGCCCTCGCGGGGAGGGAGCACGGCGCTCGCGGCCAGATACGTCGCCCAGGGACGTCGGGGCGCGCCCGTGCGTCAGCCGGCGCGCCGCGCCCGCAGCGCCGCCTGGGCGTTGCGGTTGGTGCACGCCGTGGAGCAGTACCGCCGCGAGCGGTTGCGCGACAGGTCCAGCACGAGGCCCCGGCAGTCGACGTCGGCGCACACGGCGAGGCGGGAGTGCTCGTCGGCGCGCACCACGTCGATCATCGCCATGGCCGTCTCGACGGCGATGCGGTCGTCGAGCGGCGCGTCCGGGGAGACGGCGTGGACGTGCCAGTCCTGGCCCTCGTGCCGCACGAGCCGAGGCGCCGCCCCCGCCTGCTCGAGCAGGCGGTTGACCTGCGCGGCGGCCTCGTCCCGGCCCGCCAGCAGCAGCCCGCGCAGGCGCGGCGCCAGCGCGCGCACGCGGGCGAGCTCCGCCTCGGTGCCGTCGTGGCGGCCGGTGTACCCGTGCCGCACCAGGAACGCGTCGAGGTCGGCCGTCGTCGTCAGCGTCAGCGGCGGCTCCTCGGCGTTCACGAGGTCGACCGCCGCGCGCAGGGAGTTCACCGTGTCATGTGCGAAGACCACGTTGACACGTTATCGCATCCGGCCTAGCGTCATGGGTCATGAGCGATGTCGCACATGACGCGCGCACGACGGCGCGCACCGGCCTCGGCGCGGGGCTCGCCCTCGCGGTCGTCTCCGCCGTGACGTTCAGCCTCTCCGGCCCGCTCGCCGCCGGCCTCTTCGCCACCGGGTGGAGCCCGGGCGCCGTCGTCCTGGTACGCGTCGCGGTCGGGGCGGTCGTCGTCCTGCCGTTCGGCGTCGTCGCCCTGCGCGGCGACTGGTCCCCCGTGCGCCGCAACGTGCGGCTGCTGCTCGCCTACGGCGCGCTCGGCGTGGCCGCCACGCAGTTCTGCTACTTCGCGGCCGTGCAGCACATGCAGGTGGGCCCCGCGCTGCTCATCGAGTACTCCTCCCCCGCCGCCGTCGTCGCGTGGCTGTGGCTGCGGCACGGGCAACGCCCCGGACGGATCACGCTCGCCGGCATCGCGCTCGCCGCGGCGGGCCTCGTCCTGGTGCTCGACCTCGCCGGCGCCCGGCTCGACCCCGTCGGCGTGGCCTGGGCGCTCGGGGCGATGGTGGGCGTCTCCGCCTACTTCCTGCTCAACGCCCGCACCGACACCGGGCTGCCGCCCCTGAGCCTCGCGGCGGGCGGGCTCGTGGTCGGCGCCGTCCTGCTCGGCCTGCTCGGCGCCGTCGGCGTCATGCCGCTCACCGCGTCGGCCGACCCGGTCGCCCTCGCCGACGCCGTCGTGCCCGCCTGGGCGGTGCTCGCCGCGCTGGGGGTGGTGACCGCCGGCGTCGCCTACGTCACCGGCGTCGCCGCGGGGCGACGCCTCGGCGCGCGGCCCGCGTCGTTCGTCGGGCTGCTCGAGGTGGTCAGCGCCGTGTTCTTCGCGTGGGTCTTCCTGGGCGAGCTGCCGCGCCCCGTCCAGCTCGTCGGCGGGCTGCTGGTGCTGGCGGGGGTCGTCGTCGTGCAGCAGGGCGAGGCCGCGACCCATCGCACGCCACCGACCATCGAACCGGCGGCCGAGCCGCACCCGACGATCGAACCGACGGGAATGCCGTAGCCCGTCGGCTCGATCGTGAGGTGCGGAGATGTGACGATCTGGTCATGTCCCGCACCCTCGCCGCCGCCCCGTCCGAGCCCGTCGTCGTACCCGAGCGGGTGCGCCTGCTCGCCGGCGACGACGACGTCGTGCCCGTGTGGCGCAACGAGCTCGGCGGCCTCACGTTCCGGCTCACGGGGACCTCGGGCGCCGAGCGCTACGTCAAGTGGGTCCCCGCAGGCACGCCCGAGCTGGACCTCGACGCCGAGGCCGCGCGTCTCGCCTGGGCGAGCCGCTTCACCCCCGTGCCGCGCGTGCTCGACCGTGGCGCCGACGACACCGGCGCCTGGCTGCTGACCGCGGGCATCCCGGGCCGGTCGGCCGTCGACCCTCGCTGGCTCGCGCGCCCGGACACGGCTGCGCGCGCGATCGGCGCCGGCCTGCGGGCGATGCACGACGCGCTCCCGGTCGACGGCTGCCCCTTCTCGTGGGGCGTCGCCGACCGGACGGCGCGCCTGTCCCCCGACGCCCGCGCCCGGGTCGGCGACGTGCCCGCCGTCGACCGGCTGGTCGTGTGCCACGGGGACCCGTGCGCCCCCAACACCCTCCTGGACGACGACGGTCGCTGGACCGCCCACGTCGACCTCGACGCGCTCGGCGTCGCGGACCGCTGGGCCGACCTCGCGGTGGCCAGCTACAGCCTGGAGTGGAACTACGGCGACGGCCACGAGCCCGCCTTCTTCGAGGGCTACGGCATCGCGCCCGACGCCGAGCGCATCGCCTTCTACCGGCACCTGTGGGACCTCGGCTGACCCCCTTCCGCCCTACGGGTAACCCCGTACGACCGGCGGGGCAGATCACAGTCAGATGATGCGGTTCCCCTGATGTGCGGGCCGGACCGACGCCGTAGCGTCGAATTTGTCCAGTTTCCTCACGAACACAGGAGAAGAGCAACGATGCGTCTTCGTCCCACCCTCGTCACCGCGGCCGTCGGGCTCGCCGCGCTCCTGGCTCCGCTCGCCGCGGCGCCCGCGGCGTCCGCCCACGGCTGGGTCACCAACCCGCCGAGCCGCCAGGACCTGTGCGCCAGCGGTTCCCTGTCCTTCGACTGCGGCAGCATCAAGTACGAGCCGCAGAGCGTCGAGGCCCCCAAGGGCTCCACGCAGTGCTCCGGCGGCAGCGGCTTCGCCATCCTCGACGACGAGTCGAAGCCCTGGCCCCGCACGACGATCGGCAACAGCGTCACGATGAAGTGGAAGCTCACCGCGCAGCACGCCACCTCGACGTGGGAGTACTTCGTCGACGGCGTCCTGCACCGCACGTTCGACGACAAGGGCGCCAAGCCCGACGCCGTCGTGAGCCACACGCTCGAGAACCTGCCGCAGGGCGACCACACCATCCTCGCCCGCTGGAACGTGGCCGACACCGTCAACGCGTTCTACGCCTGCGTCGACGTGACCGTCGGCGAGGGCGGGACGGTCGAGCCGACCGACCCGCCCGTGGACCCGACCGACCCGCCGGTCGAGCCGGGCGACTGCGAGGACGCGGCCTGGAACCCGTCGTCCGCCTACACCGGCGGCACGAAGGTGTCCTACGAGGGCCGCGCGTACCAGGCCAAGTGGTGGACGCAGGGCGACACCCCGTCCTCCTCGGCCGGCCAGTGGGCGGTCTGGACCGACCTCGGCGCCTGCTGACCCCGCTCCGTCGCAACGAGCGTGGGGGAATTGTGGAACTTAGGCGGGTATAAGTGTCAATACCAAAACCGACTGTGTGTGTGGGCGGCCGGGGGGGATTTGGGCAACAAAAATTAGCACACC